>JAFAQA010000340.1 GCA_019246665.1 Hyphomicrobiales bacterium | reverse complement strand
GCGTCCTCCCCTCCTTGGTGGGGTGGATATCCAAAGCCTCACGGCTCGAAAGACTGGCAGGTTCAATGGATTTGTGGTCTGACGTGATCACGTAAATGTGAACCCGAATCGGCGCTGAGCCATCAGCGCGGTCATGTCACATGTCGCGTTCTCGCCGATCCGGCGCAAGAAAGGGGGTGCCATGTACTCCGGCCAAGACCCAGAACGAGTGATGGAGCTGTTGCGCGATCGCGGCCTCGAGGCCTCGATCGAAATCGGCATCGTGACCGGGACGGGTTTGGCCACGATCCTCAAGGAGGTCGAAAATGCGCTCGAGGTTCCCTATGATGACCTGCCGGGATTTCCCCAGGGCTTCGTTTCAGGCCACGCCCGCCGCCTCGTGATCGGCAATGTCGGACGGTTGCGCGTCGCTCTTCTTCAAGGCCGCTCACATTATTACGAGACGGGCGATGCTCAAGCGATGCGCACGCCGATCGAGGTGTTGTTGCGGCTCGGCGCCCATTCCGTCGTGCTGACGAGCTCCGTCGGCTCGGTGAAGCCGAATATGCGTCCCGGCGCGCTCACGATTGTCGCCGACCACATCAACCTTTCGGGGGTGAACCCGCTCCATAACGAGCAGGGAGATGCCCGGTTCGTCCCGATGACCGACGCCTATGACGAGACCTTGCGCCACCGCCTCAAGCGTGCCGCGGCCAGTCAAGGCGTCGCCTTGCACGACAGCATCTACATGTTCATGCCCGGCCCAAGCTTCGAGACGCCTGCTGAAATTCGTGCGGCGACTTTGCTCGGCGCGGACGTTGTTGGCATGTCCATCGTGCCCGAAACCATTATCGCCAGGCGTTACGGTCTAAAGGTCGCGGCGCTGTGTGCCGTCACCAATCTCGGTGCCGGTCTTGAAGGCGCCGCGCCGAGCCACAACGAGACGAAACGAATGGCGGCGACCGCGGCGATCTCGCTCAGGCGCATATTCGACACATTCATCCGGACCCTCGATGAACCTTGACGTGCGCAACCATGATGATGCTGCCCGGGCGGGTGCCGAACGCCTTCTGCTTGGCGCCGCGAAAACCGCGGGCTGGCCGGTGCGAGTGAAGCCCTCAGGTGGCGTGCGCAGCCTCGCGGACGCCATGATCTATCTTGCGCTCGGGAAAGATTTGTGAAGGGAAATGAGGACATGCGTCTTGCCCATTGATTTACCTCGCTCCGCGCGATCGCGCGAGTGCTCCTTCCGCAAGCAATCCGTCATCAAGGTGAGGCTCGAGGCTGAGCCTTTTACTTCATGCGAAGTCGCCACCAATTGCACATGAGATACTCATCTCTCTTGAGGCTCCGCTACGACGGTGAGTTCGGCGAGGCCGCTGCGCGTCGGGAGCCACCGTCCGCCGAGGCGAGCGCGGTCGCGCCGGCGTTTGAAATCCAATGGCGAAGCTCGGCAAACGAAATCCCGGGCGACGCTTGGCGTCGCTGCTTTCCGCCGCCGCTCGAAGGGCTCTGGCTCTACAGCGCCTTGGAGAAGGCTGAGCTCGAGGATCAATTTCGTTTCGCCTATGGGCTCGTCATGCGTGGCAGCGAGATCGTCGCTATCGCGCCGGTGTTCGAGGCCATCCTTCCCATTTCGCTTGTGGCGCCGAGACTGGTTGATTGGGCCCTCCGTCTCGGTGGGCGGTTCTTGCGGCATCTGCGCTTCCAGAAGACGTTGTTCGTCGGTTGTCCCTGTTCCGATGAAGGCACGGTCGGCATGGTGCCCGGCGTAAGGCTCGCCGATTTCGCGGGACTGCTCCAGCAGGCGCTCTGGGAACGCGCCCGAGAGGGCAAGGCCGCGTGCCTGGTCTGGAAGGATTTTCCGGAAAGCGCATGGCCGGCATTGCGCGCGCTGTCGCGTGAGGCAGGCTTAGGTGAGGCCGTGAGCTACCCCGGCACGCGCATCATGGATATCGGCTCGGATTTCGAGAGCTACCTTGGGCGTCTCACGGCAAACCGTCGTCATAACCTTCGCAAGAAGCTTCGGCTCTCACGCGATCACGTCGATGTCACGGTCGAGCTCGTCTCGAATCCAGATGCCGCTTGCATCGAAGAAATTTGGCGGCTTTTCCAGAACACCTATGAACGCGCGACGACAAAATTCGAGCGCCTGACCAAAAAATTCTGGGAGGCCGTCTGCCAGCAGGCGCAGAGCCGGGTGATCATCTTGCGCGAGCGCTCCGTCGGGAAGGCGGTCGCCTTCATGCTGGTGATCATGCAGGGCCAGCGCGCGATCAACAAGTTCATCGGCTTGGATTATGGTCTCGGGACAAAGGCCTATCTTTACTTCCGGCTCTGGGAAGAGTTCATCCGCTTTGCGACCCAAGCCGGAGCCGAGGAAGTGCAAAGCGGGCAGACCGCGTATCGCGCCAAGCGCGACTTGGGGCATGCGCTCGTGCCGCTCAATAATTTCTTCCGCTACCGCAATCCGCTTATTCAACTGATCGCGTTGTCATTCGCGAAGCGCATCTCGTGGAGCTCGCTCGACGAGGATCTCGCTCACGCGATGCGCTCGCGCGGCTGGAGCTCGCGCGCCGAATGAGACGACCGGCCAAGCGTCCGCTGTTCCAGCGCGGCAGGGCCGCCCCTTCAAATAGCTGTTTGGAGAGACTGAAGGTCGATGCGCTGACCCAGCCTTGGTTAGGCTGCCGGGGCGGCCTCGGCAGCAGCCGGCACAGCGCTTTGCGTCGCCTCGGCATTCTCGGCTGACGAGCCGGCCGCGGCGGCCGCGCGCTCCTTTGCCTTGGCGCCGGGCTCGGCTTTCTTCGGGTTGTTGCGCGGCTCGCGCTTCAGCACGCCTTCAGCGTCGAGGAAGCGCAACACGCGATCGGTCGGCTTCGCGCCCTTCGCCATCCAGGCCTTCGCCTTTTCGACGTCGAGCACGACGCGCTTCACCGGTCCGTCCTTCGCGAGCATCGGGTTGTAAGTGCCGATCTTCTCGATGAAGCGACCGTCGCGCGGCGCGCGCGCATCGGCAATAACGATCGCGTAAAAGGGACGCTTCTTGGCCCCACGGCGGGTCAGGCGGATCTTCAGAGACATTCACTTTCTCCAGTACATGAGAGGGACGAGAGTTCAAGAATTTGACCGTTGTGGGTCACCCGGCAGGCTGGTGCACAGCCACATTTTTTGCGACAAAAAAGAGGCGCAAAGCATCATTTCTTCTTTCCACTGAACGGGTTGGGGGCGCCGGGCAGGCCTGGAAAGCCCCCGCCGAGCCCTGGAAGCTTGGCGCCCCCGAGACCGGGAAGCCCGGAGGCCTTTCCTCCGACGAGGCCGCCGGGGAAGGACGATGGAAGGCGAGGCGCGGAGGGCACGCCCGTCGGTGGTCCTGCGGCTCCGGGAAAACCGGGCGGCAATTGACCTCCGAGCTCGCGCTTGATGGTCTCGAGCTGTTCGGGCGTAAGCGCCGACAAGTCGAGACCCGCGAGCGGATCGCCCGCGCCGCCCATCCCGAACATCGAGGCCATCTTGCCCATCATGCCGCCCTTGCCGCGGCCCATCATCTTCATCATGTCCGCCATCTGGCGGTGCATCTTCAAAAGGCGGTTGATGTGCTCGGGCGTGGTGCCGGAACCCGCCGCGATGCGGCGTTTGCGCGACGCCTTGAGGATCTCTGGATTGGCGCGCTCTTGCGGCGTCATCGAGTCGATGATGGCGAGCTGGCGCTTGACCATGCGATCGTCGAGACCGGCATTCGCGATCTGATCCTTCATCTTGGCGATGCCGGGGATCATCCCCATGATGCCGCCCAATCCACCGAGCTTCGACATCTGCAGGAGCTGCTCGCGCAGATCGACGAGGTCGAAGCGCCCCTTGCGCATCTTTTCGGCGATAGCGAGCGCTTTCTCGCGGTCGATTGTCTCTGCCGCCTTCTCGACGAGTGAGACAATGTCGCCCATCCCCAGAATGCGGTTGGCGATGCGAGCGGGATGAAAGTCCTCCAATGCGTCGATCTTCTCGCCGACGCCCATCAGCTTGATGGGCTTGCCGGTGACGGCACGCATCGAAAGAGCGGCGCCGCCTCTGCCATCACCATCGATGCGGGTCAGCACGATCCCGGTGAGGTCAAGGCGACCCTCGAAAGCACGCGCGGTGTTCACCGCATCTTGGCCCGTCAGGGCGTCGGCGACGAGAAGCGTCTCATGCGGGCGCGTCGCGGCCTTCACCTCGACGGCTTCGTTCATGAGCTCATCATCGACGGTGGTCCGGCCCGCCGTGTCGAGCATGACGATGTCGTAGCCGCCAAGGCGCGCCGCCTCGATGGCGCGCCGCGCGATCTGCACCGCGTCTTGCCCGGCGATGATCGGCAAGGTGGAGATGCCAGTCTGGCTCCCGAGCACGGCGAGCTGTTCCATGGCAGCGGGCCGGCGCGTGTCAAGCGACGCCATCAGCACGCGCTTGCCTTGCCGGTCCGTGAGGCGCTTGGCGATCTTCGCCGTCGTGGTCGTCTTGCCGGAGCCTTGCAGCCCCACCATGAGGATAGGCACCGGCGGAACGGCGTTTAGCGAGATCTGCTCGGCCTCAGCGCCCAAGGTCTCGACCAGCGTGTCATGGACGATCTTCACGACCATCTGGCCAGGCGTGACCGACTTCACCACCTCCGCACCGACGGCGCGGGCGCGCACCTTGTCGGTGAATGACCGCACCACATCGAGCGCGACATCGGCCTCGAGCAAGGCGCGGCGCACCTCACGCAGCGCCTCGCCGACATCCGTCTCGGTCAGCGCGCCGCGGCGCGTGAGCTTATCGAGGATGCCAGAAAGACGTGAGGAAAGGCTGTCGAACATGATTTCTCTGAACAATTGTCGGAGTGGTGAATGAGGAAGAGTGAGGGGTGAAGAGCAAACTCACTTCTCACTTCTCACACTCGCCCTAAAGCGTCTTCCCGTCACCGTCGAGCAAATCGGCGTCGAGCCCGGCATCGCTCAGGGCGGCGTCGAAAGCCGTCACTGCGCGCTCGAACTTGTCGCGGCAGCCCGGATTGCAGAAGCCCACTACCGCACCGCGATAGCGGGTAAGCGAATCCGCCGAGATCGGCTTGCCCGACCAAGGACAGACGGTGTTGACAGCATCCTCGATTTTCAATCCGGATGTCGGCATGGCATGATCCTCTCAAGGAAACGTGGGGACAAGTGAGAGGTGAGGAGTGAGAAACGAGAAGTGAGTGGTTCACTCGGCATTCAGCGCTCTCCAGTCTTCACCTTCACTCCTCACCGCTTACCTTTCACTCCCCGCTCTTCTAGCTCGGCCCAAAGCGACACGACGCCCGAGAGCGCCTCGCGCTGTCGGACGTTGACCTCCGGGCCCCAGGCCCCTTCTGAACAGGGGTCTTGTCCCGGTTGGCGGCTCAAGGGCTCGCTTTCATCGATTTCGCGCGTTTCGCTACGCCCAAGGTGTGACGAAGTCAAATTCGGGCCAGGCCCTGGCCGGGGGTGCTGAATTTGCCGCCAGGGGTCCGGCCCCGACGGATGGTTCCCGTTTGTGTCAAAACGCCTGACCACAAGTTATGACCTGGTGGACAGAGTTTTAGCGATGGATGGGGACCATCCGTCGGAGTCGATCCACCTGAGCCGCGCTTCTTGGCTTCTCGCGTTGCGGGTCGTAAATGCGTCGGGGCATTGGCTCGAGGATTTTCTCATGAACGATCGATCACACGGCACCGCGCTCATCATCGGCGTCGGTGACGGGCTTTCCGCATCGCTGGCACGGCTCCTGGCGCGCGAGGGCTATAGGCTCGTGCTTGCCGCGCGCGACACGGACAAGCTCGCCGACCTCGCCCAGGAGACCAAGGCCGATGCGCGGCGCTGCGACGCGTCCGAGCCACGAGACGTCGCAGCGCTCTTCCAAGCCACCGGCCCGCTCGAGGTGATGATCTACAACCCCTCCTATCGAATTCGGGGCCCCTTGATCGAGCTCGATCCGGTAGAGGTTCGTCGCTCGCTCGAGATCACCGCCTTCGGTGCGTTTCTTGCCGGCCAGCAGGCGGCACGCGCGATGCTGGCGCGTGGCAAGGGCACGATCCTTTTCACCGGCGCCTCCGCCGGCGTGAAGGGTTATCCGCGCTCGGCGCCCTTTGCGATGGGGAAATTCGCATTGCGGGGCCTCGCCCAATCCATGGCGCGCGAGTTGCACCCTCAGGGCATTCATGTCGGGCATGTCGTGATCGATGGCGGCATTCGTTCGGCGCGCCGATCGGACCCCGAGGGGCGGGACGCGACGCTCGATCCGGACTCGATTGCTCAGAGCTATCTTTACCTGATCCGCCAGCCGCGCGACTCCTGGACTTGGGAAATCGAAGTCCGACCCTGGCTCGAGACTTTCTGATCGGGGGATTTCCTCAAACTTCGGCGCAAAAGAGGAGGCTTCCAAGTGAAGCTTGAACTTCATTCGAGCAAGGAGGCGTTGGGCGCTGCCGCGGCTACCCTGGGCGCGAAGGCCATCCGCGACTCGATTGCGCGGCGAGGTACCTCGACCATCGTCGTTGCGACGGGCATGAGCCAGCTGGAAATGCTGGATCACCTCGTCAAGGCCGAAGGCATCGATTGGTCGAAGGTGGCTGCCTTTCACCTCGATGAATATGTGGGAGTATCGGAAAGCCATCCGGCGAGCTTTCGGCGCTATCTCAAGGAGCGCTTTATCGCGCGGCTGCCGACGCTCAAGGACTTCGTAGCGGTCGAGGGAGATGCGCAAGATCTGAGCGCCGAGGTGACACGTTTGAACACGCGCCTCGAGAATCTTGCCGTCGATGTGTGCTTCGCCGGCATCGGCGAGAATTGCCATCTCGCCTTCAATGATCCGCCTGCGGATTTCAGCATCGAAGATCCATATCTCGTGGTCGATCTCGACGAGGCGTGCCGCCGTCAACAACTTGGAGAAGGATGGTTCCCGAGCCTCGCCGAGGTGCCACGAAGGGCGATCTCGATGAGCGTGCGCCAGATCATGAAAGCGGGCGAGCTCATCGTGAGCGTTCCCGATCTGCGCAAGGCCAAGGCGGTGAAAGCCGCGGTCGAGGGCGAGGTGTCGCCACGATTTCCGGCCTCGATCCTGCAGCGGCACGCCGCCTGCACGCTCTTCCTCGATCCGCCCGCGGCTTCGTTGCTTTCGACAAGGAAGATCGCGTGAGGGCTCGGGCTTCCAAGGTGACCGCCGGCCTCTTCGACCTGCAGGTCAACGGCTTCGCCGGAATCGATTTCAACGACGACAAGATCACGGCCGAGATGCTGGATCATGCTCTCTCGACGATGCGGGCGACGGGCGTCACGCTCTGCCTCCCGACCCTGATCACCGCGCTTCCGGACGCGCTCGACGCCCGCTTCAAGTCGCTCGACCGCGCCGTGATGACGAGCCGGCTCGGCCCCGGCATGTGCCCTGGCTATCATCTCGAAGGGCCGTTCCTGAATCCAGCTGAGGGCTACCGGGGCTGTCACCCGCATCAGGCGATGACCGCGGCCGATCCCGCCCTTGTCGAACGCCTGGAGGCTGGGCTCGAACGGCCAATCCTTCTCATCACGCTCGCGCCCGAGGTCGAAGGCGCCCTCGAGCTCGTCCGATGGGCAAAGGCACGTGGCAAGGTTATCGCAATCGGCCACAGCGCCGCGAAAGGGGAGGTGCTGCACAAGGCGGTACAGGCCGGGCTCGCGCTCTCAACGCATCTCGGCAACGGCGTGCCGCAATCCGTTCACAAGCTCGACAACACCATCTTCGCTCAGCTCGCTGAGGATCGGCTGTTCGCGGATTTCATCGCCGACGGCATCCACATCGCGCGGCACGCCTTGCAGGTCATGCTGCGCGCGAAGGGCACAGACCGCTCGATTCTCGTCACTGACGCCACTGCCGCTGCCGCCGCGCCCGCCGGGCTCCATCCTTTTGCCGGATTTACCGTCGAGCGGGACACCGACGGCCGGGTCCATCTGCCTGGCCAGCCTTTGCTCGCCGGCTCCTCGCTGACCCTCGACGCCGCGGTTCGTAACCTCAATAACTGGGGTCTCGCGAGCTTCGAGGAAGCGGTCGCCATGGGCTCGGCCAATCCGCATCGGCTGATGGCCGAAGCCTTCGCGGCCCATGGTATCACGGCATATTCAGGCCGCATCACCTGGTCCGAGCGGATGGAGGTTGAGCGCGCCGAGCTTGACTTGACCTGACGACGAGAGCCGAGCGTGGCCCGCGGTTCAAGCCGCTGCCTTGAGCCTTTCGCGTTCCGTGTTCTCCATGCTCGGACGGCGCCGCATGCGATCGACCCAGCGCTGAAGCTTGCCGTCGCGCAGGATCTCTTTTCCTTCCGGCGAAAGGGCGAGGTAATGCGCGTGCGGAATGAGCAAGAGGTCAGCGATCGAGACTTCGTCGCCGACAAGATAAACGTCTCCCATCAAGGCTTCGATCGCTTGCACGCATTTGACGGCGTCGGGCTTCGCCGCCGCAATCACCGCCTCGTTGGGCGTGCCGCCGCGCATCGGGACGGCGAAGCGCTGGAAGGCGATCGTGGCCGACACCTTCGGAAAGAAATACCAGTCGGTGATGCCGACAAGCTGGTTCATGCGCGCCTTCGCCTTCGCATTTTTCGGCGTGAACGAGGGCGTTG
>JAFAQA010000337.1 GCA_019246665.1 Hyphomicrobiales bacterium | reverse complement strand
TATGACAGCTTCGCGGCCGATCGTCATCGGATGATGAGCGAGGCGGCGCGCGCCTTCGCGGAGCGCGAGATCGGGCCGATCGCGGCTGAGCTCGATGAAAGCGAGCGCTTTCCGGCGGAGCTTTACGCCAAGCTCGCCAAGCTCGGCATGTTCGGCATCACGGTGCCTGAGGAGATGGGCGGGGCGGGGGCCGATGTCGGCTCGTATGCGCGCGTCATGGAGCAGCTGTCGCGCGGTTATGCCTCGGTCGCCGATCAATGCGGCCTCGTCGAGCTCGTCGCCAGTTTGCTCGCTGAGCATGGCACTCCGGCACAACGCGCGCGATTTCTCGGTCCGCTCCTCAAGGGCGAGCGGCGCTGCGCCTATGCGATCACGGAGGCGCAAGCGGGCTCGGACGTCTCTTCCATCCGGACTCGAGCGGTCGAGGCGCAGGAAGGCTGGCGGCTGAACGGCGGGAAACTATGGATTCATAACGCGCCGGTCGCGGATTTCGCCGTGGTCCTGGCACGCACCGCGCCGGAGCTCGGCAAGCGCGGCTTCAGCATTTTTCTCGTCGAGCGCGATCAGCAAGGCTATCGGATCGGTCGCAAGGAGCACAAAATGGGTCAGCGCGCCTCGCCTGTGGGCGCGCTGCATTTCGACGAGGTGGCGCTCACCCGCGAAGCCTTGCTCGGCCCTCTCAATCGCGGCTTCCATTTGATGATGAGCGTGCTCGACAAGGGCCGGATCGGCATCGCGGCGCTTGCCGTCGGCATTCTGCAGGCTGCGCTCGATGCTTCGGTCGCCTACGCCAAGGAGCGGCGCCAGTTCGGGGCGCCGATCGCCTCCTTCCAGGCCGTGCAATGGATGCTTGCCGATATGGCCAAGGACGCGCATGCGGCAAGGCTGATGACCCATGCGGCTGCCGCGCTGATGGATCGCAACGAACGCTGCAGCATGGAAGCCGCGATGGCGAAATGCTTCGCAGCGGACGCTGCCGTCGCGCATACGGCGAATGCGGTGCAGATTCACGGCGGCATGGGATATATCCGTGGCATCGAGGTGGAACGTCTCTATCGGGACGCCAAGATCACTCAGATCTACGAAGGCACAAACGAGATCCAACGCATGATCATCGCGAGGCAGCTCTTGTCATGACGACAACCAATGGCCGGAAGAAAGGGCGCTGCGTGCTCATCACCGGAGCGCGACGCGGCATCGGACGCGCCACCGCCTATGCGTTCGCCGAAAAGGGGGATGACCTCATCGTCAACGATGTGATCGAGGATGAGGCGGCGCGCGAGACGCTCGACGGCATCGCGGCTCGCGGCGGCCGCGCTCATTTCCTCAAAGCGGACATCGCGGATCTGGCGAGCCATGAGGAGCTGGTCGAGCGAGCGTTCTCGGCCTTCGGCGGCCTCGACGTGCTCGTCAACAACGCCGGCATCTCGGTTGCCAGACGTGGCGACATGCTGGAGGCGACGCCGGAAAGCTTCGACCGCCTGATGGCGGTCAATTTGCGCGGGCCCTTTTTCCTGACGCAAGCGGTCGCGCGCCGCTGGCTGCGCGAAGCTCCCGCGCCGGCGCGCAGCATCGTCAACATCGCCTCCGCAAACGCGCATATGGCCTCGATCGACCGCGCCGAATATTGTCTCTCCAAAGTCGGCGTCGCGATGATGACGAAGCTTTATGCGCTCAGGCTCGCGGAAGCGGGCATCGCGGTCTTCGAGATCAGGCCCGGCGTCATCCGCACCGACATGACGGCGGTCGTGAGAGCGAGCTATGAGAAGCGGATCGCCGAGGGGCTGAGCCCGGTGCGCCGCTGGGGCGAGCCCGAGGATGTCGGCCGGGTCGTGGTCGCGCTCACGAGCGGCGAATTTCAATTCTCGACCGGAGAGGTCGTCCATGTCGACGGCGGCTTGCAGATTGCACGGCTGTGAGCCGTTGACCATCGGGGACGCTGCGGTGACGTCGGCGAGAAAAAGACGAAGAGGCTCACGGCGCGGCCAATACGGGCGCGGCGCGCTTCCCGCGCCTCGCCCGCGAAGGCCCGCTCGAGGCTCTTACGATCAGCCGGGGCGACAGCACCACTTGCCGACGCGGCAAGCTGAAATCGGCGCCGCGTTCGAGGACCAGGCGCGCCGCAGCCTCGCCCATGCCGAGCGTGTCCACGGCAACTGTCGTCAAAGCCGGTGTCCACAGCGCGGCTTCGGCGATATCGTCGCAACCTGCGACGGCGAAATCACGCCCGGGCTCAAGACCAAGCTGACGCAGGCCGAGCATGACGCCGAAGGCGATCACATCGTTGAAACAAACGCTGGCCGTTGGAGGATCGCGCATCGCGATGAGCTTCTTCACCGCCTCCGCGCCGAAGCTGCGGGTTGGAGGACCCTCGAAAATGAGCTCGCGGTCGACCGCAATGCCGCTTGCCGCGAGTGCCTGCTCATAGCCCTCGCGCCGCTCGACCCCAGTCGAGATCAGCTCATTGGCGCCCACGAGCGCGATGCGGCGATGTCCGAGCGCAACGAGATGCTGGGTCGAAAGAAACAGGCCGAGCCGATGGTCGTTGCCGGCGTAGTCGAGGCCGGAGCCAGGCACATATCGCGAAATGAGCACGCAGGGCATGCCGAATTCCAGCAAACGACGCAGCGTCCTCGGTTTCGAGCCTTGCGTCGGGCAGATGATCAGCCCTTCGGCATTGTATTCCCGCATCGTGGCGATGAAACCGTCCTGGACGGCGGGATCCTCGGAGGAATTGCTCAGGAAAACGGTGCGGCCCACCTTGACGAGAGCTCGCTCGACGGCGGCGGTCAGTTCGGAGAAATAGGGATTGACCAACTCGTTCATCGCCACACCCACGGTCTGGGTGCGCTGCGTGCGGAAATTCGCGGCGCCCCGATTGTAGACGTAGCCGAGAGCGTCCATGGATTCGCGCACGCGAAGCCGCGTCTTCTCGGCAACGAGGGGACTCTTGCGCAAGACCAACGATACGGTGGCGCGCGAGACGCCGGCATGCGTCGCAAGCTCGCGCAGTGTCAATCGCGCTGGGCGTTGCGGCGGCGTCTTGCGCGGACGGCTCATCGGTTGCGCGGCATTATCTGTTTAAGGATCGGGCCATGACGGAAGAAGTGCTCCTGTCGATCAACGGCTTCGTCGCCGAGATTGTCCTCAATCGGCCGCGCAAACTCAATGCCGTCACGCCGGCCATGGCAGCGCGCATCGAAAGCGCGTGCGCCGAGCTCGACCGGAACGATCATGTCCGGGTCGTTCTGGTGCGGGGCGCCTCGGAGCGCGCCTTCAGCGCCGGAAGCGATCTCTCCTCGCTCGCCGAATACAAGTCGGCCTGGGAGTTCCGCAACCGCGTCGAATATGCGACCGCAGTGCGCAATCTGCGCAAGCCCGTCATCGCCGCGCTGCGCGGCTGGGTTCTCGGAGGCGGCGCCGAGATGGCTCTTTCGGCCGATATCAGGGTCGCGGGCCGTAGTGCCAAGATCGGCTTTCCGGAAGTCACGCGCGGCTGGGTCGGCGGCGGCGGCGCCTCGCAAATGCTGCCGCGGCTCGTCGGCTACGGCCAGGCGATGCAGCTGTTGTTGACGGGCGAGCCCGTCGAGGCTGAGGTGGCCTTCCGGCTAGGCCTCGTCGAGCTTGTGGTGGAGGATGCCGAAGTCGAGACGCGAGCGCGCGATCTGTGCGAGAAGCTCGCGAGCTTCAGCCCGGTCGCGGTCGCGTCCGTCAAGGCCTCGGTACGGGCCGCGCTCTCGATGCCGCTCGCCGCGGGCCTCGCCTACGAGAACGAGATGAACACGCTCTGCTTCGCGGCCGGCGATCATCGCGAAGGCATAAGGGCTTTCGAGGAGAAACGACCGGCCTCTTTCAGCCGGTGACCCTCGCTCTCATCGGCGCTCCGGAAAAATGGAAGGATTTCGAATGAGCCGCAAGGGGGAGGGGGAGCGGCGCGCCAAGCGGCGGCTCGCTGTCATCGGGTTGGGAATGGCCGCCAAGCCGCATGTTTTGAGCTTGCGCGACCTTTCCGATCGCGTTGATGTCGTGGCTTATTGCACACCGAGCGCCGAGCGCCGCCAGAGCTTCTCCGCTGCGCATCCGGATCTTACCGTCAGCGGCGATCTCGAGGCAATCTTCGCCGATCGATCGATCAGCGCGGCGTTTATCCTCACGCCGCCTTACAGCCATCGCGATCTCATCTTGCGCGCCGCGGCGGCCGGCAAGCATGTGCTGGTGGAAAAGCCGCTCGAGGCTTCGGTGGCACGTGCACGCGCAGCGGTCGAGGCCATGGAGCAGGCGAAACTCCGGCTCGGCGTCGTGCTGCAACATCGCTTCCGTGCAGGGTCGCGCCGTCTCGGCGCCCTCATCGGGACGGGCGAGCTCGGCCCGCTCGTCTCGGGCTCGGCGACGATCCGCTGGTGGCGAGCGCCCGACTATTTCGCGCAGCCTGGCCGTGGGATGAAGGCGAGGGACGGGGGCGGCGTGCTCCTGACGCAAGCGATCCACACGCTCGACCTGTTTCAGCACCTTGCCGGCCCTATCACGCGAGTCGCCGCGTTCGCCAAGACTTCGTCTTTGCGCAAGATCGACACCGAGGATGTGGTGGGCGCCGCGATCACCTTTTCGAACGGCGCCGTGGGCACCATCGATGCGACGACGGTCGCCTATCCGGGCTTTCCCGAGCGCATCGAGCTTGCCTGCGAGCGCGCGACAGTCGTGCTCGCGGCCGAGACGCTCGACGTCTTCTACAAGGACGGACGTCACCTGCACGAGGAGGGCCCGGAATCGAAGAGCGGCGGAGCCGATCCCATGGCCTTCTCGCATGAGGCGCATCGCGGCATCATCGCCGATTTCCTCGACGCGCTCGACGAAGTCCGCGACCCGGCGATCAGCGGGCGCGAGGCGTTGAAGGTGCAGCTTCTTATCGAGGCCTTGTTGCGTTCGGCCGAGAGCGGCCGCGCCGTGGAGGTTTGACGAATGGTGAAAGTGTTCCTCACCCACATCCCGGAGATGCTGGAGAATTATTACGGGCCGCGCGCCGTCTCGGGATTGCGCGAGGTGGCGGAGCTCGTGGTCAACCCCACGGGGTCCGTCCTCGACGCTCACGCTCTCGCGGTCGAGGCGAAGGGCTGCGAGATCATCATCTCGGATCGGCAGACGCCCGGACCCGCCGAATTCTTCGAGAAGGCGTCGGATGCGGTCGCTTTCCTGCGCTGCGCGGTGGACATCCGCAACATCGATGTGGAAGCGGCGAGCCGCAACGGCGTCCTGGTGACACAGGCAACGCCGGGGTTCGACGCCTCGGTCGCCGAAATTGCGGTCGGCATGATGGTCGATCTCGCACGCCATGTGACCGCCTCGGTGACGGAATATCGCGGCGGTGCCGAGGCCTCGGTCCAGATGGGGCGCCAGCTCAAGGGCTCGACGCTCGGCATCATCGGCTACGGGGTCATCGGCGAGTATCTGGCAAGGCTTGCCCTCGCGCTCGGCATGCGCGTCATCGCCTTTGACCCCTACAAGAAGATCGCGGATCGCGGCGTGAGCCAGGTCTCCTTCGACGAGGTGCTGGCAGGCGCGGATTTCGTCACTTGCCTCGCGGTCGCGACGGCGGAGACCGAAAACCTGATGGACGAAAACGCTTTCGCGCAGATGAAGCCTGATGCGTTCTTCCTCAACCTGTCGCGCGGCAATCTCGTCGATGAAGCGGCGCTCGAGCGCGCGCTCGACGGAAAGCGCATCGCGGGCGCCGCCATGGATGTCGGGCGAGCTCCTGATCAGAAGCCGTCGCTTCGTCTCGCAAGGCGTGCGGATGTCATTGCGACGCCGCACATAGCGGGCCTCACGCCGAGCGCCATCGAGCACCAGGCCCTCGACACGGTCGAGCAAGCGCGCGCACTCATAGCGGGCAAGATGCCGAAAGGAGCGGTCAATTCCGACAAGGCCACAAGGCTTGCGCGGCTTCGGCCGTGAGAGGAAATCCGCGACCTCGCCCGCTCAGGCCGGCTTCACCGCATACATGTCGAGCTGCCAGCCCGCCGCGGTGAGCGGCAGCTTGGCGAGCGTGTCGCGCACCGCGATCTGATAGATCGGTTGGAACAGGATGAAATGGTTCGCCTGGTCGACCATCTGCTTTTGGTAGTCGACC
>JAFAQA010000095.1 GCA_019246665.1 Hyphomicrobiales bacterium | reverse complement strand
CGCATCCTGCCGACGGCAACGCCCGACGAGGTGGGGCTTTCGCCCGAAAGGCTCGCAAAGCTCAGCGCGGTGATGCGCCATGAGATCGAGACAAAGCACGTGCCCGGTGTGAGCATGCTTATTTCGCGGCAGGGCATGGTCGCCTATCGCGAGAATCTCGGTCTGATGAGGCCGGACGGGCCACCGATGCGCCAGGATGCCATCTTCCGCATCTACTCGATGACGAAGCCGATCGTCTCGGTCGCGATCATGACGCTCGTCGAGGAGGGGCGTCTTTTCATCTCGGACCCGCTCGCCAAATTCATTCCGGAATTCGCTCATCCGCAAGTTGGAGTGGAGAAGGGTCGCAAGCTCGAGCTTGTGCCGGCCAATCGCGGGATCACGGTCCAGGATTTGCTGCGCCACACTTCCGGGCTCACCTATGGGTTTACCGGCAGCTCGACAGTGCAGCGTCTCTATGCACAGGCGCCATTGCGCGCCCAAGGGATCACCAATGCGGGTCATGTGGCCGAGCTCGCGAAGTTGCCGCTCCTCAACCAGCCGGGCACGCACTGGGATTACAGCCATTCGACGGATGTGCTCGGACGCATCATCGAGATCGTCTCGGGAGAGACGCTCGGCGCCTTCCTGAAGGCGCGCATCCTCAGTCCGCTCGGCATGCACGACACCGGCTTTTTCGCGCCGCCCGAAAAGCATGACCGCCTCGCCGAGCCGTTCGCGACCGATCCCGACACAGGCGCTGCGGTGACGCTCATCGAGACGCGGGTGCCTCCGACATTCGAATCGGGTGGTGGCGGCCTCGTCTCCACGATCGATGATTACGCGCGCTTCCTGCACATGCTCTATCATGGAGGGACCCTGGAGGGCGTGCGCATTCTCGGCCGCAAGACGTTGGCCTTCATGGCGAGCGACCATCTTGGGCCCGATGTCGTGATCGGCTCCGATCTCCTCCCGCCAGGACATGGGTTCGGGCTCGGCTTCGCGGTGAGGCTCAAGAGCGGAATGGCGCCGACGCCGGGGACAATCGGCGAGTTTTATTGGGGCGGCATCGCGGGCACGGCGTTCTGGATTGCGCCGGACGAAGAGCTCGTGGCGCTCATGCTCGTTCAGGCCCCCGGGCAACGTGTGTATTTTCGCCAGCTCTTCCGCAATCTCGTGCATGCGGCGCTCAAGTAGCGGTGAAAGGTGAGGGTGAAAGGTGAAGCGTAAATCTAGCCACTCGCTCCCCCGTCCACTCGTCACTTCTCACTTCTCACCGTTCTTCTTGCCTCCCCTCGCGCGAGGGTCTAACGCGACGCCATGACCATCGCGGGCGCCTTGCGCGCGAGCACGGTAAAGAGCGCTGACCGGATCATCGATCGCGCCGCCTTTCTTGCGCATCTTCGCGAGAGGCTTGCCGAAGGCCGCGCCGAAGCCGAACGTATCCTGATCGACCGCATCGACGGGCGCGGTTCGGCTGCGCATCTGTGCGCCGCCATGGATAGGCTCATCGAGAGCGCCTATGAATTTGTCACGACAGAGCTTTACCCCGCCGATAACCCATCCACCGCCGAACGCCTGGCGATCGTCGCCACAGGCGGTTACGGGCGGGGGCTTTTGGCGCCAGGCTCCGACATCGATCTCTTGTTCATCCTTCCTTACAAGGCCTCGCCGTGGTGCGAGAGCGTCATTGAAGCGATCCTCTATCTCCTCTGGGATTTGCGCCTGAAGGTCGGCCACGCGACCCGCACGGTCGAGGAGTGCTTGCGCTCAGCGAAGTCCGACATGACCATTCGCACGGCGCTTCTGGAAGCGCGGTTCATTTTGGGCGAGCGCGAGCTCTTCGAGGGGTTCCAGCGTCGTTTTGGGAATGAGATCGTCGTTGGAAGCGCCGGCGAATTCGTCGCTGCCAAGCTCGTCGAGCGTGACCAGCGGCTGAAGCGTTCCGGCAATGGCTCGCGCTACCTGGTCGAGCCCAACGTGAAGGACAGCAAGGGCGGCTTGCGCGACCTCAACACGCTCTTCTGGATCGGCAAATACGTCTATCGCGTCAAGGAAGCCAAGGACCTCATGGATGCCGGGCTGTTCTCGCCCGAGGAGTTCGCCCTGTTCTCGCGTTGCGAGGAATTCCTGTGGCGTATCCGTTGCCATATGCACTTCATCGCCGGGCGCGCCGAGGAGCGCTTGTCCTTCGATATGCAGCGTCTCGTCGCCGAGCGGCTCAAGGTGGTGAGCCGTCAAGGGCTTTCGGGCATCGAGCGCTTGATGAAGCGCTATTTCCTCATCGCCAAGGATGTCGGCGACCTCACCGCCATCGTCTGCGCCGCGATGGAAGCACGCGAGACGATGCCGCGCCCGCTTCTCGATCGCTTTCTCGGCCGCTTCCGCCGCAAGCGAACACGTGCGCTCGAAGCGCCGGGCTTTGCCGTCTGGAATGGGCGATTGACGCTCTCCTCGGCCAATGTGTTCCACCAAGATCCCGTCAACTTGATCCGGCTTTTCTGGCTTGCCGATAAGCACGACCTCGCCATCCACCCCGAAGCAAAGCACCTCGTCACACGTTCGCTGAAGCTGATCACGCGGGCCCTCCGCGAGGACCCCGAGGCAAACCGTCTCTTCATCGAGATGCTCACCTCGCGTAATGCGCCCGAGACCGTGCTCCGCCATATGAATGAAGCGGGCGTCCTCGGCCGCTTCATTCCGGACTTTGGCCGGGTGGTGGCCATGATGCAGTTCAACATGTACCACCACTTCACGGTGGACGAGCACCTCATCCGCGCGATCGGGGTGCTGTCGGAGATCGACGCAGGACGCGCGCAAGCCGAGCACCCGCTCTCGAACACGATCTTCCACACGATTCAGAATCGCCGGGCGCTTTACGTGGCGCTTTTCCTCCACGATGTGGCAAAGGGACGGCCGGAGGACCACTCGCTCGTCGGTGCCCGCATCGCGCGCAAGCTCTGTCCCCGCTTCGGCCTCAACGAGGCCGAAACCGAAACGGTCGCCTGGCTCGTCGAGCATCATCTTTTGATGTCCACCACGGCCCAGAGCCGCGACCTCAGCGACCCGAGGACGATCGAGAATTTCGCCGCGGTGGTGCAGACGCTCGAACGCCTGAAGCTTCTCATGGTGCTCACCATCGCCGACATCAAGGCCGTCGGGCCAGGTGTGTGGACCGGCTGGAAGGGCGAGCTTTTGCGCACGCTTTATTACGAAACCGAGGTGGTGCTCGCCGGAGGCCATTCGGCGGTCGAGCGGGGAGAGCGGGTGCGTCTTGCGAAGGATGCCTTGCGCGAAAGGCTCGCCGACTGGCCGCCGCGCGAGTTCGACGCTTACGCCAAGCGACACTATCCTCCTTATTGGCTGCGCGTGCCGCTAGAGAGCAAGGTGCGTCAAGCCTATCTGATCAGGGACGCCGAAGGGCAGAAGCGCCTCCCGGCGACGACAATCGAAACTGACGCCTTTCGTGACGTGACGACGCTCACCCTCTTCGCGCCAGATCACCCGCATCTCCTGTCACTGGTGTTCGGCGCCTGCGCCATGGCGGGCGCCAATATTGTCGATGCCCAGATTTTCACGACCAGCGACGGGCGCGCCATCGACACGATCGGAATCTCGCGCGCTTTCGACGAGGATGCCGACGAGCTGCGCCGCGCCGAAAGAGTGGCGCAGACCATCGAGCAACTGCTCGAGGGCCGGCGTCGCATCGCCGACATCGAGCGTCGCGATCCGAAGCGGGGGCGGGCCAAGACCTTTGACGTCGCATCCGAGGTCGTGGTCGACAACACTTTGTCGAACCGCCATACGGTCGTCGAGGTCTCGGGCCTTGATCGGCAAGGCCTTCTCTTCGATCTCACCTCGCAAATCTCAGCGATGAACCTCAACATCGTCTCGGCACATATCGCGACGTTCGGCGAGCGCGCGGTCGACGTTTTCTACGTCACCGATCTCACCGGCGCCAAGGTGACCTCGGCGTCGCGCCAGAACGCGATCAGGCGCCGGTTGCTTGGGGTCTTCAAGCCGGAATAGGCAGACCCGTTCATGCGAAATCCCGGGCTCTCAGGTGACCGCTCATGC
>JAFAQA010000331.1 GCA_019246665.1 Hyphomicrobiales bacterium | reverse complement strand
CGACGGCAAGCACCGCGGCTTCATGCCAGAACGTGACATCCAACACAGGGCCGTCAGTCGCGCAGAACTATGTCTTGGAAGCCCACCTCTCGAACGTGATCCGATGCACAACTGTTCGCCCGGTGTAAGGATCAGGCGCAGGCGCTCCCCAAATTTCCAACGTCGATCCGGCGAGCCTGTAAAAGCGGATTAGGTCGGTGCCGGTCCAAGCCTGATTCCAAGAAGCGTCGAGATGATGGACGACGTGATCGTCGTGCAGCGTGTAGGTTCCAGCATAGGCCAGCATCGAGTCGAATAATGCGAGCTTCTCACTGTCGGACGGTGGAAGTCTGGCGGGGGACGGTCTATCCCTTTTGGCAACGATAGCATGAACCCGACCGTCCGCGCCGTAGCTGACAAACCCCACTGGATCGGCTCCGAGCGCATCGATCCGTTCGCCTGTGTCCGCGAACTCGCGGCGCCAAGTAAGCATCCGCCACGTACCAACCAACTCCGACCGATGGTGCATGTGTTCCCCGCCGATCTTAACTCATTGCGTTTCCCTCAACTAGCGCCCGCTTGCGCTCCGCGGCAGCCTCACGGTGAATTCGGTGAATTCGCCGAGTCGGCTATCGACCGAGAGCGCGCCTTCGTGCTCCTGCGTGACAATGTCGAAGCTGATCGACAGGCCGAGCCCGGTACCCTCGCCGGACGGCTTCGTCGTGAAGAACGGCTGGAACAGCTTGTCGCGATCCTCGGACGCGATGCCGATGCCATTGTCGCGCACCGCGATCTCGACCGCGTCGTCACACTCGCGCGTGATCACCCACAAGGTCGGCTCGAACGTCTTGGCCCCGAGCTTCTCGCGCTGTTTGTTTGCCGCATAGAAGCCGTTGGCGAACAAATTCAGCAGAACGCGGGTGATGTTCTGCGGCACGAGCTCGATTGGTCTGGTCGCCGCCTTGTAATCGCGCTCGAGCGTGATGTTGAAATTTCCATCCTGAGCGCGCGCGCCGTGATAGGCGAGATTCAGCGATTCCTCGACGAGCGCGTTGATATCCACCCGCTGCCGCTCTCCGCTGGTGTCGCGCGAATGCGCCAGCATGCTCTTGACGATGCCGTCTGCGCGCCGCCCGTGTTCGACAATCTTGGCGAGATTTCGGGTCAACGTCCCGAGCGTCTCCTCGATCTCGCCGCGCCGATCATCGTCGAGTGCATCGATCGTCGGCGACGCCGCTGTTTTTAGCTCGTCCAGCAACTCGATCGAGAGCCCCGCAAAGTTGTTGACAAAATTGAGCGGGTTCTTGATTTCGTGGGCAATCCCAGCGGTCAACTGGCCGAGCGCCGCCATCTTCTGAGCGTGCACCAGACTTGCTTGCGTTGCTTGCAATTCGCGTAACGCCTTCTCGGCAGCGTCGCGCGCCGTGCGGATCGCCTGCTCGGCCCGCTTGCGCTCGGTGATGTCACTGTAGATCAACACGAAGCCGCCGCCCGGCACTGCGTTCCTTCGCGCTTCGATCACGCGGCCGTCGGGTCGGGTGCGCTCGATGCGAAATTCCCTATTGGTGTCCTGAAGGCGCCGGCTCAGCTCTTTTTCGATATTAGCCGTGCCGAACTCGCCGCGTTCGGCGAGAATGCGGACAAAATCGGAATAGGTCGGACGTCGAGCGAGCATCGTGTCGGACAAGTCGAGGATCGTTTGGAAATTGCGGTTCCACGCGGCGAGGCGCAACTTGGCGTCGAACATTGCAACGCCATCGCCCATGTTATCGAAGGTGACGCGCAATTCGGCCTGGCGCTCGCGTAACTCTCCGAGTAGGCGCGCATTCTCAATCGCGATCACCGCCTGCGCGGCGAAGCTCTCGAGGAGCGCGATCTGTCGATCGCTGAAAGGCCTGACTTCGCGGCGGTAGATGACGAAACTGCCGAGGATCCTCTCATCCTTGCGCAGAGGCACGGCAATAAGTGTGCGAGAGCCGCCCAACTCGACGAAAACACGTCGGAGCACGTCCCCCAATTGGTAGGCCTTGTCCTGCTTGGCATCGAGGATATGCACGTAGGGCTCCCCGCGGAGCAGGCGGCCATGTGCGTTGTCGGGTCCAACCTCGTGCGGAGCTCGTCTGAGGTACTCCGCAAAGGGGGGCGACAAGCCGCGCACAGCGGCCGCATGCATGCGCTCGCCGTCATAGGTCCAGAGAACGCCGAAAGCGGCCCCGCACAATCCCAACGCTTTGTCGAGCATCGCATCGAATACCGGCGCGAGGTCGCCCGGTGATCGGTTGATTACTTGAAGCACCTCGGCAGTGGCGGTCTGTTGCTCCAACGTCTCGCGGGTCTCGGTAATAAGCCGCGCATTCTCAATCGCGATCACCGCCTGCGCGGCGAAGCTCTCGAGGAGCGCGATCTCTTTCTCGGAGAATGGCCGCACTTCCGGGCGGGCCGCCGTGATTTGGCCGAGGAGAGCATCGTCCTTGCGGAGAGCGGCGCATAACAACGTTCGCAAGCCGCTGAGCTCTCCGACTTTGCGCGCGATCGGGTCGTCGACTGCCGCCAGATCGGGGATCTGCGCGACGCTGGCTCCCTCGATCAAGCGCTGTTGCGGCAGGTTGGGACCCGGATGATAGCCCCCTCGCAGCAAATCCGCCAAAGGTCCCGAGAAGCCATGTACCGCCACCGCTTGGAACTTCTCGTTGTCGTAAATTTGCAGGCTGCCGAGAGAGGCGCCGCAAAGGCTATGCGCCTTCTGCAAGATTACGTCGAATACAGGCCCGAGATCGCCGGGCGAGCTGTTGATGACGCGCAACACCTCGGCGGTCGCGGTCTGCCGTTCGAGCGCCTCTCGCGTTTCACTGATGAGGCGTGCGTTCTCGATCGCGATGACCGCCTGGTCCGCGAAGGTCGTGACCAGCGCGATTTGCGTGTCGGTGAAAGGCTCGACCCGCTGGCGCGCCAAATTGATAATGCCGATCGGCTCGCCCTCACACATTAACGGGACCCCAAGCAGCGTTCGTATCTTCGCGATCGTGATTGCCTGGGAAAGTTGGTAGCCGGCATCGGAGGCGAGATCAGTGATTTGCACGGCTCGGCGCTCCTCCATAACGCGGCCGGTGATAGTGCCGCGTCCGGGGGTCGCGGGGAACACGCGAGTGTTGAGGAAAGTCTCCTGAAATCGCATCGCATCGCGTGTTGTAGCGGGGGTGGCCCCGACAGCCGTCACGAAATGAAACGCCTCACCTTCGCGGCGCGAAAGGAACGCCATCTCCGCATCGCAGAGCCGCGCGGCGCTCTCGGCAAGCTTGTCGAGCACCAGCTGAAGGTCGAAGGTCGAGCGGGTTATCAGCTTGAGCACATCGGCGGTAGCCGCCTGTTGCGCGCGCGCTTCGCTCAGCTCCCTGGTCAGGAGCTCGATCCTGGCCTCGAGTTCCGCGTTTGGCTCCCGCATGCCCAGCTCTCGGTATTTTGTCGTCGCGGCTTCCCACGGGCCACTCACTTACAAAACGTAGGCCGATTGAGACGCGGAAATCTAGGGGGCCGATGTTAACGCCATTCCCAAGCTGCGGCGAATCGACGACACAGCTATCTGATTTCCGATTCGGGTCACTAACGGCTATCGGGGGTCGCAAAATCCACGTCCGTTGTCACCCTCAAAGGCGGACATGAAGCGCACATTCCGCGATGGCTGCTTAGAAGCGGAAATGCGTTGTCGCACTATAGTATCGAGCTCGTCCGCCCGACATGTCGAAAACGGCGCCAGTGTTAAAGGCGCTCGCGTCGGAGCACAGCCAGCCGATGAGTGCAGCTACTTCGTTGGGGGCACCAAGCCGCCCCAAGGGGCTGGCGGAAATCATGGCATCGACGGTCTCGTTCCCAAGGTCGCGGATCATCCGCGTATCAATCGGTCCTGGAGCCACGCAGTTGACGCGGATGTCGGTATCGCTGACTTCGCGCGACAACGCTTTCGTGAATGCGATCACACCAGCACTCGCTGCTGAATAAACCGCCAAGCTAGACAAGCCCTCTTTACCTGCGAGCGAACCC
>JAFAQA010000464.1 GCA_019246665.1 Hyphomicrobiales bacterium | reverse complement strand
GCCCGCCATTGCGAGAAGCGCGAGGAAGCTTTAGCGCTTGCGCATCTTGCGCAAGCGGAAGAGCCCCATGAAAGCACGCGTCACCGTCACCTTGAAGGACGGGGTCCTCGACCCACAAGGAAAGGCGATCGAAGGCGCGCTGCGTTCGCTCGGCGTCGAGGGCGTCGCGAGCGTGCGCCAAGGTAAGGTGTTCGACATCGAGATCGCGAGCGCCGATTCGGAACGGGCGAAAGCCACGCTCAAATCGGCTTGCGAGAGGCTCCTCGCCAACACGGTGATCGAGAATTATCGCGTCGACGTGATGTGAGAACAAGCCTCTCCGCTCTTTCCCGCCCAGGCGCTAAGACATGCACGCATCTGTGGTCGCGACGTTCCTGGAGAAGCCGGTCCCTTTGAATGGGCCAACATGTGCGCATCGTGGAGCGACCAAGCCGGGGATCCCGATCTTGCCGGGTGCATGAAAGGCATGGTTTTTCGCATTCGCGGGAGTGAGCGGAAGTGGTAATCTTGGGTGATTGGCAAATCGAGGGTCGCCCGCCGAAATGAAATCAGCCGTCATCCGCTTTCCGGGGATCAACCGTGAAAACGACGCGGCGCGCGCGCTGCGTCTCGTGACGGGCGGGCACGCGGAAATGGTCTGGCATGGCGAAAACGAGCTTCCGTCAGGCACCGATCTCGTCGTGCTCCCCGGCGGCTTCAGCTATGGCGATTATCTGCGCTGCGGCGCGATCGCGGCGCGAAGCCCGATCATGGAGGCGGTGGGCGCCCATGCGAAGCGTGGCGGCCTCGTGCTCGCCATCTGCAACGGCTTCCAGATCGCTTGCGAGGCGGGGCTGTTGCCGGGCGTGCTCATGCGCAACGCGGCGATGCATTTCGTTTGCCGTTTCCAACATTTGCGGGTCGAGCGCGCCGACACGCCCTTCACCAACGCCTATGCGGAGCACCAGGCCATCAAGGTCTGCATCGCGCATGGCGAAGGCAATTATGTCGCCGACGAAACAATGATGGCTCGCCTCGAGGGTGAAGGGTTGGTGGCCTTCCGCTATTGTGACGCGCATGGAAAGTTGAGCGAAGCGGCCAATCCGAATGGCACGACGAATGCTATCGCCGGCATTTACTCGGAAAATCTACGCGTCCTTGGCCTCATGCCGCACCCAGAGAACCTCGTCGATCCTTTGGTCGGCGGCACGGATGGGCGCGGCCTGTTCGAGAGCCTCGCGCGGGCCCTAGTCGAGGCCGTTTGAGGGTCATGACGGGGCGTGGCGCCCAAGATATAAGGGCCGACGCTCCCCCTTGCGTCATGCGCGCACGCGGTGCACGTATCCACGCCTTCTTGCGAGCGAGGTAACGCGGGAAGGCGTGGATGCCGGACCTGAGGCCGGGCATGACCTCGAGGGAAAGCTCCCGCATTGACGCGCCGCTTCGCTTCGCCCAAATGAGCGGCTTCGATCCCAGTTTCCGAAGAAACGATGAACGAGCGCGCGCACATCTATCCGCCGGCCGAGCAGAATCCGAGCTTTTCGGCGATCGAGAAGGAGATTCTCGAAAGATGGAGGCGCGACCGCATTTTTGAGGCCTCGGTTGCCAACCGTCCGCGTGTCGTGAACGGCAAGTCGAACGAGTTCGTCTTCTATGACGGGCCGCCCTTCGCCAACGGACTTCCCCATTACGGCCATCTCGTCACCGGCTTCGTGAAGGACCTGGTGCCGCGCTACCAGACAATGCGCGGGCGCCATGTGGAGCGCCGCTTCGGCTGGGATTGCCATGGGCTCCCGGCGGAGCTCGAGGTCGAGAAGGAGACGGGCGTCTCCGGCCGCAATGCCATTCTCGAATGGGGCATCGCCAATTTCAACGCGGCGTGCCGCACCTCCGTGCAGCGCTTCACCAAGGAGTGGGAGTGGTACGTCACCCGCGAAGCGCGCTGGGTTTCTTTCGAGAACGATTACAAGACGATGGACCTCTCCTACATGGAGAGCGTCATGTGGGCGTTCAAAACGCTCTTCGACAAAGGGCTCATCTATGAGGGCTACCGCGTGGTGCCCTATAGCTGGGCGGTGCAGACGCCGCTCTCGAATTTCGAGACCCGGCTCGACAATTCCTATCGTGAGCGCGATGACCCGGCGCTCACTGTGGCGTTCACGCTGAAGCCTGCCACGCGCGGCTATTCCGGCTATCGGGGGGCCGGAAAGCTCCTCGCCTGGACGACGACACCCTGGACCTTGCCGTCCAACATGGCGCTCGCGGTTCATCCCAAGCTCGATTATGCGGTCATGGAAAAGGACGGCGAGCGCCTCATCCTCGCGCAAGCGACGCTGGAACGCTACGAGCGCGAGCTCAAGGATTACAAGCAGGTCGAGACCGTGCAGGGCGCCGATCTCACGAGCCGCACTTACGAGCCGCTCTTCCCCTATTTCAAGACGTACGAGTCGCAAGCCTTCCGAGTACGGCCTGCCGATTTCGTCGGCGTCGAGGACGGCACGGGTGTCGTCCATATCGCGCCGGGGTTCGGCGAGGAGGATATGGAGCTCGCACGGGCGGATGGGATACCCATCGTCGTTCCCGTCGACGTCGCCGGGCGCTTCACCTCCGAGGTCAGGGATTACGAAGGCCTCAACGTCATCCATGAGGCCAACCCGAAGATCATCAAGGACCTCAAGGCCAAGGGCGCCATGCCCAAGGGCGTCGTGCTGCGCCATGAGCAATATCGGCACAACTACCCTCATTGCTGGCGCACCGACGAGCCCTTGATCTACAAGGCGGTGAACTCCTGGTATCTCAAGGTCACGGCCTTTCGCGAGCGCATGGTCGAGCTCAATCAGGGCATCGACTGGGTGCCGTCCCATATCCGTGACGGGCTCTTCGGAAATTGGCTTGCCAATGCGCGCGATTGGAACATCTCGCGCGACCGCTTCTGGGGCGCCCCGATCCCGGTTTGGGTGAGCGACGATCCGACATATCCTCGCGTGGATGTTTATGGCTCGCTCGACGAGATCGAGCGCGATTTCGGCATCCGGCCGCTCGACCTGCATCGCCCGATGATCGACGAGCTCACGCGGCCGAACCCCGATGATCCGACCGGCAAATCAACGATGCGGCGCGTGCCGGAGGTGCTCGATTGCTGGTTCGAATCG
The DNA here is from genome assembly GCA_019246665.1 of Hyphomicrobiales bacterium. Lineage (GTDB taxonomy): Bacteria > Pseudomonadota > Alphaproteobacteria > Rhizobiales > Beijerinckiaceae > GAS188. Next base: position 5,374 of record JAFAQA010000464.1, on the reverse strand, counting down.
GGTTCGATGCCTTTCGCGCAGCTCCATTACCCGTTCGAGAACAAGGAGCGCTTCGACGCGAATTTCCCCGGCGATTTCATCGTCGAATACGTGGCGCAAACGCGCGGCTGGTTCTACACGCTGATGGTGCTTTCGACCGCGCTCTTCGATCGCGCCCCCTTCAAGAACTGCATCTGTCACGGCGTCGTGCTCGGCGACGACCATCAGAAGATGTCGAAGCGGCTGAAGAACTACCCTGATCCGACGGAGGTCTTCGAGAATTTCGGGGCCGACGCGCTGCGCTGGTACATGCTTTCGTCCCCGGTGATGTCGGGCGGCGACATCGCGGTCTCGCGCGCCGATATCGGCAAGGCGATGCGCCAGGCGATCCTGCCGATCTGGAACGCCTATTATTTCTTCACGCTCTATGCCAACATCGATGGGGTGAAAGCGAAAGCGCGCACCGACCAGAAGGGTGTGCTCGACCGCTACATCCTGGCGAAGACGCGCGAGATGATCGCGGCCGTCCAGGACCGCCTCGATCATTATGATCTCCCGGGCGCTTATGCGGCCGTGCCGCCCTTCATCGAAGCCTTGAACAATTGGTACATTCGTCGTAGCCGCCAGCGTTTCTGGGCCGAGGGCATAAGCGGCGATAAACAGGACGCGTTCGATACGCTCTTCACGGCGCTGAGCCTGACCTGCCGCGCCATGGCACCGCTTTTGCCCTTCATCACCGAGCGCATTTTTGTCGCGCTCACCGGCGAGCCGAGCGTGCATCTTGCCGATTGGCCCGACGTCGACGCTTTGCCTGAAGAAGCAAAGCTCGTGCGTCAGATGGACCTCGCCCGGGAAGTCTCTTCGGCCACGTTGGCGCTGCGCGAGGCGCGGCGCTTGCGGGTCCGCTTGCCATTGCGCAACCTCACCGTCGCCCATCCCGAGGCCACCATCCTCGCGCCCTTCAAGGACATCATCGCCGAAGAGGTGAACGTGAAGGAGGTGGCGCTGTCGGATGAGCCCTCGGCTCACGGCACCCGTGAGCTCAAGGTCAATCCCAGGATCGGAGCCAAGATCGGAGCCAAGATCAAGGAGGTGCTGCCCGCTGCCAAAGAAGGGCGCTGGGTGGAGCGGGAGGACGGGCGAATCGAGGTCGCAGGCATCGTGCTCGACAAGTCCGACTTCGAGATGCGCCTCATGACGCGCGATGGCGTCGCGGCGGAGCCGATCGCGCGAGGCCAGGGCCTGGTGGTGCTCGACACCACGGTCGATCCGCTCCTCCAAGAAGAGGGGCGGGCGCGCGATTTCGTGCGCCTCGTCCAAAATGCCAGAAAAGACGCGGGGCTTGCGGTCACCGACCGTATCGCGCTCACCGCGAAGCTCGATGGCGCGCTCGGCGACGCCGTGAAGCATCATGCCGATTACGTGATGGGCGAGACCTTGAGCGTCGGGCTCGATCTTACCTCCGAGCCGCACGGCCGCCGGGTCGAGGATGAGATCGACGGGATGAAGCTGGTCTTCGCGCTCGAGAAAGCAGGTTGAGCCAACGCCATCGTGCCCACACCCGATCCTCGAAAAAATCCGAGGAGGGGCGGTCCCGCGGCGCGGGCCCACAGGCGGCAATCCTGGCACAAGACGCCAAGCGACGAAGGTTGGAATAGAATCCAGCGCGGCCGAGGCGGAGGGCTCGACGGACCGCGTCGCCCTATTATATAAATCTTGCTCAAAGCGGCAAAATGAAATAAACATATCCTTATGTCATTTTAAGCGTCGCAGGCCGTCATGGGAAACTCGCCCTTCGGAAATCTTTCCTTCGCCGCCGTCCTCCCCGTGCTGCGTGTCGCGGGCGAGGAGACACGGCTGCGGATTCTCGCCCTTCTGGGGGAAGGCGAGCTCACGGTCTCCGACCTGACTGAGATCCTGGGCCAATCGCAGCCACGCATTTCTCGGCATCTCAAGGTGATGGTCGAAGCGGGGCTCCTGGTGCGCTACCGCGAGGGCTCCTGGGTGTTTTATCGCCTTGCCGAGGGAACGGAGGAAGCTGAGTTCCTGCGCCGCATCATTGCCTCGCTCGATCGCAACGACGCCGTCACCGGTGCCGATCGCGAGCGTTTCGCCACCGTCCGAAAACAGCGCTCGGCCGCAGCGCAAGCCTTCTTCGCCAAGCTCGCTCCACAATGGGACCTGATGCGGTCGCTCCATGCGCCCGAGCACGCGGTCGAGGCTGCGATCATCGATGTGATCGGCGACAAGCCCTTGCGCAGCGTGCTCGATCTCGGCACCGGAACCGGGCAGATCCTGAAGCTCGTGGCGCCGCTCGCCATGCGCGCGGTCGGCGTCGATGCAAGCCACGCGATGCTTTCGGTGGCCCGTGCCAATATGCAGGCGGCGGGGCTCATGAATGTCGATCTCAGGCAAGGCGACATCTACGCGCTTTCCCTTCCGCGCGACAGTTTCGATCTCGTGGTGATCCACCAGGTGCTGCATTATCTCGATGATCCTCAACGCGCCGTCAGCGAGGCAGCGCGGCTCGTCGCGCCCTCGGGCCGCTTGCTCATCGTCGATTTCGCCACGCATCAGATGGAGCAGTTGCGCGAGAGCTCCGGCCATAGGCGGCTCGGCTTCGCCCATGAGCAGATCGCCGGCTGGATGCGCTCCGCCGGGCTCGAGGCCGCCTCGGTTTGCGACCTTGCCCCGCCCGACGGTGATCCGGGAAAGCTCACCGTGACACTCTGGCTCGGCCGCGATCCCCGCGTCGTGACCGATGCACCACCCGCCCTGATGCATGTCGCCTGAAGGGAAGAGCCATGTCCCAGCACAAACTGCCGGTTTCGCGTCTTCCGGGCTCGAGCGGCGTCTCGGTTTCCTTCGAATTCTTTCCACCGAAGACCCCGGAGATGGAGAAAACGCTCTGGGAGGCGGTCTCGCGCCTCGCGCCCTTGTCGCCTGCCTTCGTCTCGGTAACCTACGGGGCCGGCGGCTCGACGCGGGAACGCACCCACGCGACCGTGAAGCGCATGGTGGACGAGACGGCGCTGAAGCCAGCCGCGCATCTGACCTGCGTTGCCGCCGCGCGCACCGAGGTGAATGCCATCATCCGCGATTATTGGACGGCGGGCGTTCGCCATATCGTGGCGCTGCGTGGCGATCCCGCGGGCGGGGTAGGCTCTCGCTACGAGCCCCATCCCGACGGCTATCATTGGTCGACTGACCTCGTCACCGCCGTCAAGGCGATCGGCGATTTCGAGGTGTCGGTCGCGGCCTATCCGGAGCGCCATCCGGAAAGCGCGACCTTGTTCGCCGACATCGAGATGCTCAAGCGCAAGGTCGATGCCGGCGCGGACCGCGCCATCACCCAGTTCTTCTTCGATAACGATGTGTATTTCCGCTATCTCGACGTGGCGCGCGCGGCAGGCATCGACATCGCGATCGTGCCCGGCATCGTGCCGGTGCAGAATTTCAAGCAAACCGCGGGATTTGCCAAGCGCACGGGCGCGAGCATTCCGGCCTGGATCGCCGAGCGCTTCGAGGGACTCGAAGACGATGTGGCGACGCGCCGCCTCGTCGCAGCGGCGGTATGCGCGGAGCAGGTCGTCGATCTCATCGACAGGGGCGTTACCCACATCCATTTCTACACGATGAACCGCCCCGATCTCGTCTATGCGGTGTGCCACCTGATCGGGCTTCGCCCGACGAAGGCGGCCGCAAGCACGATCGAGGTCGCGGCCGCGTAGGGGTTCTTGTCGATGACGTTCCAGCTTTCCCGTTTCGATCCTGCGAGCGTTGCGCAAGAGCTCGCGCGTGCCGCTTCTTCGCGCATCCTCGTGCTCGATGGTGCGATGGGGACGCAGCTCCAGGCGCTCAAATTCACTGAAGCCGATTTCCGCCTGGGGCGATTCGGGGATTGGCCGAAGGACCTCAAAGGCAACAACGACCTGTTGACGCTCACGCAGCCTGAGGCGGTGCGCGACATCCATCTTCGTTATTTCGAGGCTGGTGCCGACATCGTCGAGACCAACACCTTCTCGTCGACCTCGATCGCCCAGGCCGATTATGGCATGCAGGCGCTCGTTCCCGAGCTCAACATCGCGGCCGCCCGTCTTGCGCGCGAAGCCGCGGCACTTGCCGAGAAGAAAGATGGCCGTCCGCGCTTCGTCGCCGGCGCCATGGGCCCCACGAACCGCACCGCCTCGATCTCCCCCGACGTGAACAACCCCGGCTTCCGCGCCGTCTCGTTCGATGATCTGCGCGCAGCCTATGGCGAGCAGGCCCGCGCCCTCATCGAGGGCGGCTCGCATCTTCTGCTCGTCGAGACGATCTTCGACACGCTGAACGCCAAGGCAGCGCTCTTCGCGATCGAGGAAGCCTTCGACGAGCTCGGCTTACGCTTGCCGGTCATCGTCTCGGGCACCATCACGGATCTTTCGGGACGCACCTTATCGGGGCAGACGCCGACCGCCTTCTGGCATTCGCTCTCGCATGCGAAGCCCTTCGCGATCGGCCTCAATTGCGCGCTCGGCGCGAAGGAGATGCGCGCGCATATCCAGGAGATCGCGCGCGTTGCCGATACTCTCGTCTGCGCCTATCCGAATGCGGGCCTGCCGAACGAGTTCGGGCTTTACGACGAAAGTCCGCAGGCGACAGCGGGCATGCTCGGCGAATTCGCGGAGTCCGGCCTGGTCAACATCGTGGGCGGATGCTGTGGCACGACGCCGGCTCATATCGAGGCCATCGCCGCGGCCGTGAAGGGCAAGGCGCCGCGACCTCTGCCGAAGATCACGCCGGCGCTTCGGCTCTCCGGTCTCGAGCCGTTCACGCTCACGCAAGCGATCCCCTTCGTCAATGTCGGCGAGCGCACCAATGTCACGGGCTCGGCGCGCTTTCGCAAATTGATCACCTCGGGAGATTTCGCCGCGGCGCTCGAGGTGGCGCGCGATCAGGTCGCGAATGGCGCGCAGGTGATCGACGTCAACATGGATGAGGGCCTGCTCGATTCGCTAAAGGCGATGGTCGAGTTTCTAAGTCTCGTCGCCTCCGAGCCCGACATCTCGCGCGTGCCGGTGATGGTGGATTCCTCGAAATTCTCGGTCATCGAAGCCGGTCTCAAATGCCTGCAAGGCAAAGGCATCGTGAACTCCATCTCGCTCAAGGAAGGCGAGGAGAAATTCATCGCGGAAGCCCGTCTCGTGCGCCGCTATGGTGCGGCCGTCGTGGTCATGGCCTTCGACGAGAAGGGCCAGGCCGACACGGCGGAGCGCAAGGTCGAGATTTGTGCGCGTGCCTATAAAATTCTCACCGAGAAAGTCGGCTTTCCGCCTCAGGACATCATCTTCGATCCGAACATCTTCGCGGTCGCCACGGGGATCGAGGAGCACGACAATTACGGCGCGGATTTCAT
>JAFAQA010000518.1 GCA_019246665.1 Hyphomicrobiales bacterium | reverse complement strand
CGCCGAGCCAGGTCTTCCCATCCGGAGCGCGAAGCTGCGCACCGACGGCCCCAATGTCTCGTTGCCGCGCGAGCAATACCATCTCCTTGAGCCATCCCGGCTCGATGACCGACATGCCGCTGTCAAGGAACAAGACGATCTCTCCCGGTGCGCGGTGCACCGTTTCATTGATCGTTTTGGTGAAAACAGCGGGGGACGAGCCCCGTACCAGCTGAACCCGTCCCTCCTTGAGCGAATCGATCGCCAGGTTCGCTCGTGGCTCCTCGCCTGCCTCCACCACGACAATTTCGATGCTGGGATAATCGGTCTTCTCGAGCAGACCCTCCATGCAATCGGAGAGGGTCTCCGGATGTTGCCGCACGCTCACGATAACGCTGACGCGGGGCCAAACAGCAGGGTTCGCCCGAAAGACGCGATGGTAGTTGTAGCCGGCGTCACCGACGCTCCCCTCGATGTTCTTCCCCGCGAGCTGCTCCTTGATGGCGCGCCGCGCGGTATCCACGGCGCGCGCCATCTGAGTGGAGGTGAACGTGCCGGCACCCGGATACACCCGCCAATGATAGAGAATGTGGGGTACGTGCACGATCTCGCTCGCAGTCGCGGCCGTCGCGCGCAAAGCCATGTCATAATCCTGGCTGCCTTCGAACCCGACACGAAATCCGCCCAGCTCGCGCACGAGCGAGGTTCGGTAGACGCCGAGGTGGCTGATGAAATTTTGACCGTAAAGAAGCTCCGGGTTCCAATCCGGCTTGAAATAAGCCCCGTAACGATGCCCGTCAGCGTCGAGCTTGTCCTCGTCGGAGTAGAGGATGTCGGCGCCGGGATGGCGGTTGATCGCTTCCGCCATGATGGCGAGCGCGTGAGGCGCCAAAACATCATCATGGTCGAGCAGGGCGACGAAATCGCCGGTCGCAAGCGCCAGCGCCGAATTGCTCGCGGCGGAAATATTGCCGTTCTCTTCCCGGAAGACGAGCTTGATGCGCGGCTCGGCTCGTGCTTCCGCTTCCAAAAACTCGCGAATATGGGGTTGCTTCGAGGCATCGTCGGCGATGCACAATTCCCAATTATCGTAGATCTGAGCCTTTACCGAGGCGATCATCTCGATGAGCGCCTTCAAAGGCGTCTGATAGACGGGCACAAGAACGGAGAATTTCGGCTCGATGGGAAGTTTTGCTAAAAAGCGGCGGATCTCCTTGGCCTCTTGAGGAGAGATTGTATCGTAAAGGTCGACCCATTCGCGATATTGAGAAATCTCGTGTTTCGAGACGACGCGCAAAATGCGAGCCACTGTCTCGCGCAGCCCCTGCTTGCGCACATGCTGATAGAAACCCAAGGCGCGTGAGGGATCAGCGATCAGCACCGCGAGCAAGGCGCGGATCCGCTGGAGGACCCCGATGCTGGCGGTGCCGTAACGGACTAGCCGTTGCACGCGGTGACCCAGAGTCGCCGACCGGCGCCGCTCATTGCGGCTTGCAAAGCGAGCGCAAATACTCGCCATAGCTCGAATTGCCGAGACCTGCAGCGATGCCGCTCAATTGAGCGGCGGAGATGAAGCCTGCCTCATAGGCGATCTCCTCGGGACAGGCGATCTTGTGTCCCTGCCGGTGCTCCAGCGTCTGCACGAATGCGCTCGCCTCGATGAGGCTGTCGGGTGTTCCGGTGTCGAGCCAGGCAAAGCCACGGCCTAGCTTCTCCACATGGAGCGCATTGCGCTCGAGATAGGCCCTGTTGACGTCGGTGATTTCGAGCTCGCCGCGTGCCGAGGGCTTGATCTCCCGCGCGATTTCGACCACATCTTCGTCATAAAAATAAAGGCCCGTCACGGCCCAGGGGGACTTCGGGCTCTTTGGCTTTTCTTCCAGGTCGATCGCCTTGCCGGCGGGGTCGAAGGTCACGACGCCATAGCGCTGCGGGTCCTTGACCCAATAGCCGAATACGGTCGCGCCTTCTTGTCGGGACGCAGCTTGCTTGAGGATATCAGTCAGGCCGTGGCCGTAGAAGATGTTATCGCCCAGGATCAAGGCGGAGCGCTCACCTTTCACGAATTCCGCCCCGATCAGATAGGCCTGAGCGAGGCCTTCGGGCTTGGCTTGCGCCGCGTAGGCGAGGCTTATCCCGAATTGGCGGCCATCGCCGAGCAGCTTGCGGTAGCTTGGCAAATCTTCCGGTGTGGAGATCACCATGATCTCGCGGATGCCCGCCAACATGAGCGTGGCGAGGGGGTAGTAGATCATCGGTTTATCATAGACTGGTAAAAGCTGTTTGGAAGTCACAAGCGTCATAGGGTGAAGACGAGTGCCGCGTCCCCCAGCAAGTATTATGCCCTTCATCTATGAACCTCGACGAACTCGTTTTCATGAAAATCGGAAACAACTCGACGGCTATCCCGGTAAAGCCATTTGCCGGTGATCCTTCTCAAGGTGAAGTTGCCGAAGCAGGACGGTCGAGACCGCCTCAAGCTTCCGTCACTCAGGTCGACCGACTTGGTCGAGCGCCGGGACCGGGGCGCCGCTCCTTGGATTGGTCATGCTTCGCAAGGCTTGGGGCAATCCCCGTCGAACCGGCGCTCTTGCTACTCGATTTCGCCAAGGGGTCAAGCTCCTCAATGAGCTCCATCCTTTCCTGCGAGACGAAAGATCAGCTCCGACAGGCTCTTGCCGAGCGCTTCGATCGAAAACCTCTCCTCACAACGAAGGCGAGCCTGCCGCCCGAGGCGCCGCCGCAGGTCGGCGTCCTGCCGCAGACGGTTGATTTGTGAATACCACTGCGCGTCATTCGTGGCGAAGAGGCCCGTCTCCTCCGCGACCACCACTTCGCAATTGGCCCCGATCGGGGAGGCGACCGCGGCCCTGCCAGCCGCCCCATACTGAATCAGCTTGTAGCCGCTCTTGAATCGGCTCCAGCCATCGTGCTGCAAGGGGCTTATTCCCACATGGCATCGCGCGATGAGCTTGGCCTCCGTTGCCTCCGACCACGCGTGCTGCTCGATCGTGACACCGGCAAGCCTCTCGAGCGCGCGATCCTCGCCCACCACGAGCAAGCGCACGCCCTCGCCAGAAAGGCGGCGCAACGGACCATGAATGCTTTGAAGATATTCGGTGGTGAAAGGCCCGCCGATCCAGCCTAGCGTGAAGGGGCCGTCGGGTTCAGGGACCGGATCATAGAGGCTGATGTCGAGACCGGTCGGTGCGAGCACCACTTTTTTCTTGGCCACGCCTGAATCGATCACCCAATCTCGTAGCGCCGCATTGGCGACAGTGAGCGCATCGGCGCGGCGCGACAGCTGCTGCATCTTGTCGGCGAGAATGCGTCGAAAAGGGCTTGCCCGCGCACGCAAATGCCAGGCGTCGTCGAGATCCAAAAGAATTTCGCTTCCCCGGAGCCACATCGCCTCCAGCCGATAGGGCAGCTGGGGAAGCGCCTCCTTTTCGATCCACAAAAGGTCAAATCGGCCGCGCTTTCGAAGCTCCCGAAAGCGCCTTCCATAATGGCCAAGAAGCTGCAAGGGGTTGATCTTAGCGCCTGAATTGACGCGGGCGATGTAGGCTTCGTCAAAAAAAGGACGCGCGGTGACTTCGATCCCCCGCGTTGCCAGGTAGTTCGCAAAAGCGAGGAAGCGCTGGCGCGAACTTGCGGCCGATCGCGGCCAGCGCGTCAGGGCAAGAACACGGATCACTAAGAGCTTCTCATTCGAAACCGGCTCTGCTCATGTCAGATCGTCGATGCGGGCGCGTAAATTTTAGCGAACTACGCGCGCGAGTCGGGAGGCCAGTCTCGATCGCGGAACGAGCGAAATGGGATGTAGCTTCTCTCAACGGGACAAATCGCCAAAGCCGGTTCGGTCGCCACTGGGCTTCGACAGCGCCAGCGCCAAGAACAAGGGCCACCTCTCGATCGAGACTTGCGCCTCTCGTGATATTCTCATTTCCAACGATCCAGGACACCGGGTTGCCACGAACGCGCGCACTGTATAACAACCCGCCGCCCCTTTCGGCGCAAGGATGTCATGGCCAAGATTGAAACCACATCATTGGGAATTGCCGACGTCAAGATCATTCGGCCTTCCAAGCAAGGGGACGCCCGCGGCTTCTTTTCGGAGACGTATAACCTTCGGGAATTTGCTGCGGTCGGATTAGAGTTGCCGTTCGTGCAGGACAATCATTCCCTTTCGGCGCGGGCCGGAACCGTGCGCGGCCTCCACTACCAATCCACGCCGTTTGCGCAGGACAAGCTCGTGCGCGTCATTCGCGGGCGCATATTCGATGTCGCCGTCGATATCCGGCGCAGCTCCCTCACCTTCGGTCAACATGTCACGGCCGAAATCAGCGCCGAAGCTTGGAATCAGATCTTCATTCCGGTCGGCTTCGCACATGGCTTCGTGACCCTCGAGCCGGACACCGAAGTTGTCTACAAGGTGACGAACTATTACGCGAGAGAGCATGACCACGGCATTCTTTGGAATGATCCTGCCCTTTGCATCGAATGGCCGGTCGAAGAGAAACAGGCCACGGTTTCGGAAAAGGACCGCGCCAACCCGCGGCTTGCCGAGGCCGTGACCCTGTTCGCATGAACCTCCTTATGCTGGTTTGTTTCCCAGAGCGCCCGCGTCGGTCCTGGGGTCTCGGAAGGTGTCGTTCGCCATGAAGACGATCCTGGTCACAGGTGGTGCCGGCTTCATCGGCGGACATGTGGTGCGCGCGCTGGTGGCCACAGGTTCCTACCGCGTGATCAATGTGGATGCGTTGACCTATGCGGCGGACCTGCGCTTGCTCGAACCGCTGAAGGAGAGCGGCCGCTATCGATTCGAGAAGCTCGACATCCGTGACCGATCGGCCGTCGCTTCGCTTTATGCGCGGCATTCGCCCGACGCAGTCATGCACCTCGCAGCGGAATCCCATGTCGATCGTTCGATCGAGGACCCACTGCTGTTCGTCGAAACCAATGTGCTCGGCACGGCGAATCTTCTAGTCGGTGCGCTTTCGCATTACCTCTCGCTTGACAAGCCGCGGCGCGCGGGCTTTCGCTTCCTTCATATCTCGACTGATGAGGTCTTCGGCTCGCTCGGCGAGAAGGGGCATTTTCACGAGCACACGCCTTATGATCCTTCTTCGCCTTACTCGGCGAGCAAAGCTGCCTCCGATCATATGGTGCGTGCCTGGGGACGCACTTACGGCCTTCCGGTGCTCGTCACCAATTGCTCGAACAACTATGGGCCGGCCCAGTTTCCCGAAAAGCTCATTCCCTTGATGATCCTCAAGGCATGGAAAGGGGAGGCCCTTCCTGTCTACGGCAGGGGAGAGAATATTCGCGATTGGCTCCATGTCGCCGATCACGCGGCGGCGTTGCGCACGGTCCTCGAACGTGGGACGCCGGGCGAGACCTATTGCATCGGCGGGCGAAGCGAGAGACGCAATGTCGAGATTGTCGAGGCCATTTGCGATGCGCTTGACGCGAAGCTCGGGCGCCTCGCCCCAGGTCCGCGGCGCTCGCTCATCACTTTTGTCACGGATCGTCCCGGGCACGACCTGCGCTACGCCATTGATGCGAGCCGCGCCGAAGCCGAGCTCGGCTGGCGCCCGGCGTTTTCAATCGAGGAGGGGCTGCGAGCGACAATCGACTGGTATCTTGCCAACGAGGCTTGGTGGGCACCGCTTGTCTCACGACAGAAGTCCCTCGACCGGCGCGGGCTCGACGTGCGACACGGTTGATTCGGGTCATGACGACGTCGGAACCGGGCCCGCTCACACCATCGACTGGGCGGCTCGACGTGGTGATCGTCAATTGGAATTCCGGTGAACGCTTGCGGTGCTGCCTCGAGGCGCTGCTCGCCTCGCCAGCAGACGTCGCCTGCATCGATAAGCTGATCATCATCGACAATGCTTCGAAAGACGGATCGGCCGAGCTTCACGATTTCGCCCCAGTCCTGCCGCTGCACATCATCTCGAACCAGGACAACCGCGGTTTCGCCGCGGCCTGCAATCAAGGCGCGGCGTTGGGAACGGCGAGCACTCTTTTGTTCTTGAACCCTGATGTGCGCATATGTCCGGGAGGCCTGACGAAGAGCCTTGATTTCCTTTTCAAGAATACCGGAGCCCGGATCGGCGCCCTTGGGATCAAGCTGATCGACGAAGAAGGGGTCACGCAGCACAGCTGTGCCCGCTTTCCCACGCCTTGGCGCCTTGTCGCGCAATCCGCTTTTCTCGATCGTTTGGCGCCGTCCCTTTTTGCCCCCCATTTCATGCTGGAATGGAATCACGAGACAACGCGCAGCGTCGACCAGGTGATGGGCGCGTTTCTCATGACGCCGCGAGCGCTTTTCGACAGCATAGGAGGATTCGACGAACGTTTCTTCGTCTATTTCGAGGATGTCGATCTGTGCCTGCGCGTCAGGCAGGCGGGTTGGTCTGTCATGCACTACGCGGAGCCCATCGCTGTTCACGAAGGCCAAGGGACTACGCGGGCAATCGTGGATATTCGCCTGTTCTACAGCTGGCGCGGTCGGCTGCTCTATGCGGCGAAGTGCTTCTCACGGAGTGGGCTCGCGGCTTGCCTTATCGCGACGCTAATCGTCGAGCCTGCCGCTCGGCTCGGCGCCGCGTTGGCGAAGGGCTCGGCGAAGGACGTTCGTGCCGTGGCGAACGCTTACCGGCTGCTTCTCAATGCCTTGCCGCGGCTCTCCCTGTTTGGCGGCGTTGGAACGAAGCTGGATTGAGGGCAGCGACCCTTGCACCCTTCAATCCCTCAGTGTATCGAGCGCTTCCGCCGAGCGCCGGGTTTTTGTGCGAGGTCTTGATTCACAAACTTGCATTGCGATCGAACTCAGGAACCGATCCGATGCGGGATCTGTCCGGCAGAGGGATTCCATTTGTCTGGATTGCGTGTGCCAAGCCCGCGCCTCCGGACGGCGCAATTCGGCGAGAGAAACGGAAACTGAGCAAAGGCATGGCGAAGACGAATTTGAAAGGCGGCCGAGGCTCGGATTGGAAGCGGGTTTTTCACGAGCCGATCAGCTTATGAGCTCCACGGCAGCATCGTTGAGAGCCGCCGGCCAGACGCGCAGCCTCCTTGGTTATGGAGTCCTGGGGTTCCGGGATCTGATCGATGGCGCGCGGCAATGGCGGCTTTGCCATTTACTGGCAACGGCGGATATGCGGCGACGCTTCGCGCGCTCGAAGCTCGGTCAGTTCTGGATCATGCTCTCGAGCGCTATCTATATTTCGGCAATCGGCGTGGTGTGGTCGCAACTATGGCGTCAGCCAGCGCAAGAGATCTTGCCGTATGTCGCGGTCGGCATGATGGTCTGGCAGCTTATCTCCGGCATCATCAACGATGCCACGACGACATTGCAAGCGAGCAACAATTTTTTTCTTAATCAATACACGTCGACTTCAGCCATAATTTACTCAGTAATATACAGAAACGTGTTTATATTTGCTCTGAACATGATTTTTCCTCTCCTCATTTGTCTTGGGCTCGGCGTTCGTTTCACAACCCACTCCCTGGTATCACTCCCAGGAGCATTTCTTCTCATCATCTGCTGCACCTGGATGGCAATCATCATCGCCATCTTTTGCGCCCGCTTTCGCGACATCGTCCAGATCGTATCCAGCATCATTCAGATCGTCTTTTTCCTAACGCCAATCCTGTGGAAGCCCGAGCTCCTACCGCCCGAAAGCCGAGCCATCGTCGATTGGAATCCGTTCGCGGTGCTGATTTCGATTGTTCGCGATCCGCTGCTCGGCCGCCCCGTGCCGGCCGAATATTGGGGGGCGGCGTGCCTGCTGGCAGTCGGGGGGCTTCTGCTCAGTCTCCCGTTCTATGGCCGTTTTCGTCGCCGCCTCGTCTATTGGTTGTGAGGCATCGAAATTGGCTCATATCAGGCTTTCCGGCGTCGGCGTCGAATTTCCCATTCACAACGCCCATTCCCGTTCCTTGCAGTTGCAGGTGTTCGGCAAGCTCGGCGGCAAGCTTGCGCAACACAAGCAAGCGGTCTTCGTGCAGGCTTTGCAGGGAGTCAATTTGGCTTTGGAAGATGGGGATCGGGTCGGCATCATCGGCCATAATGGAGCGGGAAAGACGACGCTGCTTCGCGTGCTCGCCGGTGTCTACGAGCCGACCTTTGGGACCATGTCGATCGAAGGGAAGCTGTCCTCGTTTACGGACATCACGCTGGGCATGGATCCCGAGGCCACGGGGCTCGAGAACATAATTTTTCGTTGCGTGTTCATGGGGCTCTCCTTCGCGGAGGCGCGGCGGCTCTCGCCCTCTATCCAGGAATTTTCCGAGCTGGGGGAGTTCCTCCGACTTCCGGTGCGGACTTACTCGACAGGAATGTTCTTGCGGCTCGCCTTCGCAATTTCAACCTCCGTCGAACCGGACATCATTATCATGGACGAGATGATCTCGGGGGGAGATGCACGCTTCATGGAGAGGGCAAAGGCGCGGCTCACCAGTCTTTTGGAACGAACCAAGATCCTCATTGTCGCCACTCACAGCGTCGAGATCATGCAAAGCCTGTGCAACAAGGTTGTTTGGCTCGACCATGGCGAAGTTCGGAAAATCGGCTCGTTCGAGGAGGTTCACCCGCTCTATCTTGCGGCGTATGCCGGATAGCGACCAGCCCCAACATCCTTGGTTGCTTTAATTTTTCGCTGCGCCGGCACGTTGGAAGGAAAAAAGCCCACGAGTCGAGCTTGCAAGCCGCGCCATTTTCGATATATCGCGTGCCGGAGCGCATAGGCTTGGCTTTCTCCAGATCCTCGATTTGGCAAAACAATCAGGATCTGGACGAAGCGCGTCGCCTTAGCTCCGTAGCGAAATGATGATTCGGCGACTCTCGTTCGCCGGGGTCGGTTCCGCTTTGGCTGAGGGTGCCTTGTTTCCAAACACATCCGATTGGCACGATGCCTCGGGTTTCGAAGGAGATCATCGTGCGATGAAGTCTACCGCACAGCCGACCGTAAGGGACGTGCAAGAATATTGGAACCGGCGCCCTTGCAACATCGGTCATTCGAAGTTGGAGGTCGGAACGCGCGACTATTTCGATGAGGTCGAGCAGCGAAAATACTTCGTCGAAAATCACATTCCTGGCTTTGCACAATTTACCCGCTGGAAAGGCAAAAAAGTATTGGAAGTTGGATGTGGAATTGGGACGGATGCTACTAATTTTGCTCGCGCTGGAGCTGACTATACTGGAATCGAGCTATCCGGGGCCAGCCTCAAGGTTGCCCAAAATAGATTTGAGGTCTTTGGCCTAAAGGGCACATTTATCCCTTGCAACGCAGAGGAACTCTCGAATTACGTTGATAAAAGAGCATTCGATCTTGTTTATTCCTTTGGCGTCATTCACCACACGCCCAACCAAAGGGCTGTCGTCGAGGAAATCCGCAAGGTCGTCAAAGATGACGGCGAGTTCCGGATGATGGTTTACGCCAAAAACTCCTGGAAGGATGCAATGATTGAGGGTGGACTGGATCAGCCCGAGGCGCAGAGTGGGTGTCCGATCGCGACGACATATACCGAGGAAATGGTACGCGAGCTAACTGACGGATTGTTCGAAGTGACAGAGGCACGTCAGGCTCATATATTTCCATATGTCGTTGAAAAATACCGTCAATTCGAATATGAACCACAACCCTGGTTCGCCGCCATGCCGCCCGCGATGTTCGACGCGCTGGAGCGTCGCTTCGGTTGGCATTTTTTGATCACCACCCGACCCATTTGATACTCCTCATTCGCGGGTTCGAATGGGCTGCGCGCCGACGGCTAGTGCAACCGATCAAAATCCATGATCTCTATTGTGCTTTACGGTCGTAATGACAATTACGGCTATAACCTTCACAAGCGCGCGGCGCTTAGCTTCAATTGCATGGCGGAGGTGTTGCACAATGACGGGGACGAAATTCTCTTCGTCGACTACAACACCCCTAATGATTTTCCGACGTTTCCAGAAGCCATCCAGGACACGCTTAGCGAAAAGGCGCGAAAGAGGTTGCGCGTTTTCCGTGTAAGGCCACACGTCCATCGGCGCTTCGGCTCGAAGACGAAGCTAGTTGCCCTCGAGCCTATCGCTCGGAATATTGCGGTGCGCCGCTCAAACCCTGAGAATCGGTGGATTCTGTCGACGAACACCGATATGATTTTCGTACCGCGCCAGCGTGCTTCGCTTGGCGAGATCGCTCGCGACCTACCAGCTGGATTCTATCACGCGCCTCGGATCGAAATTCCCGAGACTCTCTGGGAAGGACTCGACCGCAAACACGCACGCAGAGCCATCGAGACCGTGCGGGAATGGGGCTCGGCTCTGCACATCAATGAGATCGTCCTAGGTTCCCCCGTCATTCTTTATGATGGTCCCGGTGATTTCCAACTGATGCAACGCGCCGATCTTTTCGACATTAACGGTTTTGATGAGGAGATGTTGCTCGGTTGGCATGTCGATTCCAACATGGCCAAGCGCCTTACCATGCTTCGTGGCAAGGTTGGTGATTTGGGAAGAGAAGTCTACGGTTATCACTGCGACCACACGCGCCAAATTACACCCGCGCATAGTCATTCTCGCACGGAGAACGACTGGCGATACTTCGTGGACGGGATTCACCGGCCTGACGTCCCCGCGCAGGCGAAAACATGGGGTTGCGCGGATGACGAGATCGAGGAAATTCGTCTAACAAGGCAGAGAACCTCAGCCTATGTGAAAGCGCTCAAGAAGCAGATCGGTGAGCCGCAAATTGCAGCTCCCGTCGTGTCCTATGTCGGCGAGGCTCACAACAAGACTGACTACGATCTGCGCCACGTGCTACCTTATCTGGCCGACATGTTCGTATCTAGCGAGAGGCGGATAAATCTAGCCTGGTTCGGGACACGCGCCGATACGCTCATGCGTTTTGCGGGCTTCTGGCGGGACCTCGGCTTCACCGGGGACATTTTGGTGGACAAGGCCTTGGTTCGCGAGCATGGGCTGGCGACCTCTCCACATGCTCGCGAAGTCACGTTCGAGTTCCTAGCGAGTAAAGCCGATGCCTTCGTTTTCGACTTCGGGCCAATTTCGCAAAGCGAGGACACGATCGCTGGAGTTCCGACGCAAATGGTCCAAGGGATGAATCGCGCTTTGCTTCGCATCATGGCCACGGAGCATGAAACACACGAGGAGAGAACACCCCGACAAGTCATTGCGGTAAATGCGATCAACAATACATTTGAGTCCACCATAATGTCTCATGTCGGGGCGGCGCTCACCCCGTTTTCCACGCGGATGCGACATGGATTCGTTCTACCGCCCAACAACGCACAGGTGGATTGGACGGCACGGTTGCAAGTTGGCGAAGGGGGGATACGTGCCGCATCGGCTATCCGTTCGAGACGCGCACTTTCCGGCATCGTCGCCTACGGTCCTTACGTGCATCTCTTGCCGGGCACTTATCGTCTCAGGATGAAGATGTCCGCGGAGGCATCAGGGACAATCTCGGGCCACACGGAAATCGCCGTTTTGGAGGTCGTCTCTAATCGCGACTATCTCGGGCATCGACTCGTTACACTTTCCGATCTCGACAAAGAGGAAATTCAGGTCGAGATCGATGTGACCCTCGATCAAGCTATTGATCCGCGTTTCTCGGTGCAAACCCTAGTTCGCACACTATCCTCCGCCGAGATCGCGATCTCAGGGCTGACTTGCGAGCGTATTTCGGATTTGAAATCGACTCACGCGATTGAATCACGAGCGCTCGAGGTCAAGGAGTGGTTGCCGCTTCTATGGACCGGTCCCGAGGCAAGACGAGAAAGCGGCTGTATAATTCACGGTTCCACAGCCCCTGGCGTCGTGTTTTACGGCCCCTATTGGCGGCTACCTGAAGGCAATTATGAAGTCACATTTACGCTTGAGCCCCTTGGCGACGGCTCCATTCCATTGGGAGCTTTTCGCGAGCGATGCGACGCAGCGCGGAACATATTGAGACATCGATTGAGAAGGTTTTACGAGGAACCCGTTGGTCAATTGGCCGCCTTGCCGCGAGTTTTACGCGCCCAATTGGGCACCGCTGGCAAAGAATCCGGCCAAACACATGCCTCGCCAGGAAGACCTCCGCTTTGCACGGTTCAGGTCATTTCAGGAGAAGACGAGCTGACCAGGAAGCAGGTTTTTGCTGACGCATGGCGCGCCACGAACCAAGTCGCGGTTCCCTTTGCAGTGACAGCTCTGCACGCGAGGGATCCGGGTTTCGCTCTTGAATTCCGGCTTCTCGCCCATGGTTTGATGCCCTTTGGATTCAAGAGCGTCACCGTTCGGCGAATGCGAGGCGCGGCGGATCCTGCTCTTTCAAAGGACAATGCGTAGCGCACGGTTGCGTATTGCTGCCATTCCGCTTCCCCCCGTCACATGGCTCAATCAGTCGGCTTTGTTGCCTCCATGTTCAGGTTGAATAATATTCCGCGCTCCTTTTCCATATGAGGAAAATACGCTTGGGAGAAGTCGTCTACGTGACTGTGCTCGGTCTCCCGCCAATCCCATTCCCGAGCATTGATGAAGCCAGCCCGGTCGAACACGCTCGCTAGCGATTTTTGATCATACGTGGTTTTATGATAGACATAGCCACCTTTTCCATCGGGTATTTTCCCATAGAGGGTGCCCAGAAACCACTCCAGGGAAAGGCCGGCACAATAGAGGCGTGTTATGACCTCGAAATTAGGTACTGATAATCTCAATGTGCCGTTCGGCTGGAGCACCCGTAGCCATTCCTGGAGGATTTCTACAACTTCCTCTCTATCAAAATATTCTATGACTTGACATGCATAGATTAGACTAACAGTGTTTGAGCAAAAATTATTCAATTTCCGAATGTCCTGCTTATAGTCTATATGATCAAAGGAAACTTGATCGATGTGAACGAAGCCGGGTATATATCTTTTTCCGCATCCCATATGGAGCTTCAGGAGTTCTTTCATTGCGAGGCGTCTCCTCTTTTAAATAGATTGCACTGTTCGAATTCGCCAAGCCTTTCTGGAAGCACGAAAACGCGGCGGCTGCCCACATAGCCGTAAGCGGGCGTGAAAGGTGGGAAAAACAGGGCTCGAGATTTGAGGTCGACCTCTCTCTCATCGCCCATATCAATGATGCACTCCTGCGGTGAGAGGCTATTTCGCGAGTAGAATTTGGGCTCCCCCGTCATCTTGGTAGTGGGAGGCGTGCGGTCCTTGGCAATGTCGTCGAGCAGGCACATGAAAATTTCCACGCTGGCCTTGCAGGCCCGCCGATAAAGATCATAGGCAGTGTCAGCTTTGCTGATCGGAAACGTCCCAGTATAGGCGATCAGTCCTGAATCGACCTTGGGTGACATCCAATGAAGGGTCACCGTATATTGGTTTTCATCATTTAGAATAGCGTGAGCGAAGGGATAGTGCCCCTTATACTCTGGCAGTTTTGCCATATGAAGATTGAATGCACGTCCGGAAACGCTATTCAAAATATCATTTGACAATATCCAGCAGTGCTGAACCGAAAATATAGTATCTATCCTAAGATTTACTATCAATTTTAGAAGATCATCTTCGTTTCGATGGGAGTTGTCGACAAATGTGATACCGTATTTTGAGCAGGCCGTGTAAATCCCATTGGTGCGCCACCACCCATTCTTCGTGCTGTTTGACGAAGCGCCGAGGATCTCGACTGCCTGATGATCTAGGCAGAGCTGAAAGCAGGTTTCGCCCAATGGCCTTTGACCGAGGAAAAGAATGCGTGCCATGCAAGTTCGTATCGCAATGACGTCAACGTCTTGCGAGGACGGTGACGCGATCTATCCTAGCGATTGAGTTGGGTTGCCCCGAATTGCGAAGAAGTAATTTGCACCCCGACGATAGTTCCGACAGCGGAATCGACCAGGATGCCTTGCTTCTCGAGGGCACGAATGGTTTCTCGCCAATCATTCGATCGTTTTCGAGAAGACTCCAGCCAACTCTCCCAGTCAAAACTTCGAACTCAACCTGCAGCCACGGTTCGCGATCTCCAGGGGTGAGCTCTGGCGCGGTTAGCGGGAGCTGCCAGCTATACCCCCAATCACCTGGCCCGCCCACAATCTCGAGGGGTGCACCATCCCGCGCCTTGGCTCCCCAGCTCGGGGACATGTGCCCGGAATGAATATCGAGTTCATAGAGGGCCAAGAAGCCTTCCTGTTGAGAGGGCCGGACGGGTGGTGGCCGGCTGGGGTCCATGGCCCAGGTGCTCATATGAGGGGAAGATGTGGTAATGGCTTGCAGCCGTGGGTCCGGCGGGCCAAAAGCGAGTGCCTCACGGACAAGCTCGAACGCCGCGGGACATTCGCTGTCTATGCTCATGGTCATTTCGGCGGCCCAGCAATAAATCTGTTGTCCATAGCGGCGGACAAGCTCACGCGCCAGGGAGGGGCTACTCACGGTGGCGGCAATATAGCGCTCGAGAGCGACAAACTTGTCCCGCGCCATTTGGACATAGGCTTCGGTCCGATAGCTCATGGAAGTGCGATCGCCACGTGCTGTCGCCAAGATGTCTTCCGAGCACACGAAACGAGATTCCTCGAATCGGCCGCCGACCCGAAGCCAAAATTCGTAATCTGGGCATGTCACAAGGGTCTCATCGTATCGAAAATCGTCACCGAGGACGCCTATGTTGAACATGCAGGTGGCAATCGGTGGGACATCCAGGCACGAGATGACCCTTCCAAAATCGAATGGCTTGGGGAAGAAATTCTGCATCGCTTCACCCTTTTCATCGACAAGGGTCATGGCGCCATAAGCAATCGCGAGCGTCGGTTGCGCCTGATGTAGCCGCATCAAATGGGAAAGTGCATGCGGATGAAGGACTTCGTCCGCCGAGACAATCATGGCGTAATCGCCTTCGACGCGCGCCAAGCCGCGCGAGTAGGCTTGCGCAATGCCCGAATCCGGTCGGCTATCGATGTCGATTAGGAAAGAAGAACTTGAGGATCGGAGAAATTCGAGTGTTCCGTCCGTTGATCCGCCGTCCTGAACCAATAAGCTGAAGTTATCGTAGGTCTGGTTCTGTAATCCAGCGATGGCATCTTTCAAATGCGGAAGCGCATTCATCGTTGCCAGAACGAGCGAGATGGGTGGATTATACATGACGGATCACGCGAAGGCCTTGGAAGGACCTCGCAACCAATCCATCACACGTGTCAGCGCCCGCGGGTAAGGCCGTGTAGCCGCCTCGATCATAATCGGCTTTTTGAGCTTCACGGGTCCTTTGCTCCTCAACGCCCAGCCGCTCGCGTCATGGCTCCTTTCGGCCCAGGCTGGGGCCTCAATAGCACGGATGCTCGTAGTCGCAACGCGATAAAGATGCGAATTTGGCAGAATGTCCTTCGCGCGCCCATTCGATCCGGACGGAGCCCCTTTCTGGCCCTCCCTCCCGGCCTGTCGCGCCAGTTGCGATGAGATCGAACTGCCGCTAGAAGCGGGTCTGATGAGTGGCCGGAAGCTGGCCTCGGCCGTGTCTCCCCGAGCGGACCTTTCACGATCAATCTCCGAGCACCGTGCCCTCCAATCAACAAGACGAGTCAGCCCGTGTGCTGAGCCGCAGTTCCAGAATCGTTTCTCCCTGGGTGCGGCTCGAGACTGTCGAAGCGGTCATGCCCGGCAGCTCCAAGACCGAGACTTATCACGGACTGGCGCAACCGGATTACGTCAACGTGATGTGCCTGCACACCGGCGGCGAGATCGTGCTCGTGCGGCAATATCGACCGATGATCGATCGCTGGACGCTTGAGTTCCCGGGAGGCTTGCGCGACGGCGATGAGTCAGCGTCTGTCGCAGCTCGGCGGGAGGTCGAGGAAGAGACCGGCTTATCCGTCACGGAGCTCGTTTTGCTTGTCGAGACGTATGCTGATGTCGGTCGGTTGAGCAATAGACTTTTCGGTTTCTTCGCGCTGGTTGACGGTGCCGTAAGCTCGACCGAGGTCGGACTGGAAGCCATGTTGGTACCGGGCGGACGCATTCGCGCAATGGCGGCCGGAGGAGAGATCGCGATCGCGGCGAATGTCGGCCTCCTCTATCTCGCGAGCTACCATCCCCGCGTGCGTGCCATTTGCAGCGAACTCGGTTTTCATCATCCGCCGTGGGTCGATGAGTGATCGAGCGGCAGATTTCATCAGCATTCGTCAATTTTGCCCAAGGCGGCGAGCGCACCGCTAGCAACACCAATCGCATGTAAGGGGTCGGCATGTTCGACAATATCTACGGCCATGGGCTTGCCCGGGTTGCGGTCTGCGTCCCCCGGCTCAAGGTCGCGGAACCGGAGGCGAACGCCACGGAGACGCTGCGGCTCGCGCGCCGCGCGCACGATGAGCAGGCTGTGCTCGCGCTCTTTCCTGAGCTCGGCATCTCGGCTTACACGAATGAGGATTTGTTTTTCCAGGACGCGCTCGAAGGAGCTGTGCGGGCCGAGCTCTCACGCATTCTCGCGGCGAGCCGTGAGCTGCGCCCTGTTCTGATCGTCGGCGCTCCCTTCGCGCTCGAGGGCCGGCTGTTCAATTGCGCGTTCGTCATACATCGGGGGACGCTGCTCGGCATCGTGCCGAAATCCTATCTCCCAAATTACCGTGAGTTTTACGAAAAGCGCCATTTCGCCTTGGGCATCTCACAAGTCGAACGAAGCGTCATCTTCGCCGGGCGCGATGTTCCCTTCGGCACGGATCTTCTCTTTACGGCCTCCGATGTGCAGGACTTTGTCGTTCACGTGGAAATTTGCGAAGACGTCTGGACCCCGACGCCGCCATCCTCCTACGGCGCCATGGCGGGCGCCACGATTCTCGCTAATCTTTCCGCTTCGAATATCGTGATCGGCAAGGCGCAAGCGCGGCGCGATCTTTGCGGCTCCCAATCGATGCGCTGCATCGCGGCCTATCTCTATTCCGCCGCCGGTCCCGGAGAATCGACCACCGATCTCGCCTGGGACGGGCATGTCGCGGTGTTCGAGAATGGCGAGCTCTTGTCCGAAGCCGAGCGCTTCGCTGATGAGCCTCAGATGATCACGGCCGACATCGATCTCGACCGTCTGCGTCAGGAGCGGATGCGCGTGGGTTCGTTCGGAGATTGCGCCGATCATCATCGCAGCGCTCACGCCTTCCGGAGCGTCTGCTTCGCGCTCGACCCGCCTCTCGATGTGAAAGTCCCGTTGCGACGCGTCGTGGACCGCTATCCCTTCCTGCCCTCGGATCCGGCACTTCTCGACGCGAATTGCTACGAGGCTTTCAATATTCAGGTGCAAGGATTGATGACACGGCTTGCGGCCATTGGCGTAAAGAAGGTCGTCCTCGGGATTTCAGGCGGCCTTGATTCGACGCATGCCCTCATCGTGGCGGCGCGCGCATTCGATCGGCTCGGTTATGCGCGCAAGGATATTCTCTGCTACACATTGCCGGGGCTTGCGACCTCGAAGCTCACCAAGACGAGCGCGCATGCGCTAATGCGCGCTTTCGGGGTGAGTGCCCAGGAGATCGACATCGCGCCTATCGTGCGTCAGACCCTTCAAGAGATTGGCCATCCCAATGCGCAGGGGCACCCGGTGTACGATGTGACGTTCGAAAATGTCCAGGCCGGCGCCCGCACAGCCTTGCTGTTTCGCCTAGCCAATTTCCACAATGGGATCGTCATGGGCACGGGCGATTTGTCCGAGCTCGCGCTCGGCTGGTGCACCTATGGTGTGGGCGATCAAATGTCGCACTACAACGTGAACGGCTCGGTGCCCAAGACCTTAATCCAGCATCTCATCCGTTGGGTCGCGGATCGCGAGGAATTCGGGGCTGACGTGACCGCGACCTTGCGCCAGGTATTGGCGACCGAGATCTCCCCCGAGCTCGTGCCAAGCGAGGGCGAAAAGCCCGGGCAGCGCACGGAGGATTTCATCGGGCCCTATTCGCTGCAGGATTTCAATCTCTACTACATCACACGCTACGGCCTTCGGCCTAGCAAGGTCGCCTATCTTTCCTGGAACGCCTGGCGCGATGTGAAATCGGGCGGCTGGCCGACGGGCCTCAAGGACGAAGACAAGCGCGCCTATGATCTCGCGACCATCCGCAAATGGTTGCGCCTGTTCCTGTTTCGCTTTTTTGCAGTCAGCCAATTCAAGCGTTCCGCCATGCCCAATGGCCCAAAAGTGGGCTCGGGAGGCTCGCTCTCGCCACGCGGAGACTGGCGGGCGCCGAGCGACGCGCATGCCGATACCTGGATCGCCGAACTCGAAAAAAACGTGCCCGAGACCGCCTGAGGCACGATCAGGAGGCAAGGGATTCGCGCGGATTTTCATTCCCCGGGGGAGTGAGAAAATCCACCAGGAACAGAAGTCCGAAAATGCCGAAGTTGCATGAGGGTCGCAAGCCCTCTAATCGTCCATTTCTTAAAACAGGCACCGCTCTTTCTCGGGTGTCAAAGTGAGGCGCTTATGACGATCTCCCTACCCCGAATCTCCGTGATCGGGCTCGGCAAGCTCGGGGCTCCCATGGCCGCCGTACTCGCGTCCAAGGGCTTCGATGTCATCGGCCTTGATCTGAACGACAAATTTGTGGCGGCAATCAATAAGGGGCTCGCGCCCGTTCAAGAGCCGCGGCTGCAGGAATGTATCGACAAGGGCCGCTCGCGCTTGCGGGCAACGCATTCCTTCGAGGAAGCCGTGCTGAACTCGGATATCACATTCATCATCGTGCCGACGCCGAGCGACAAGGACAGGTTTTTTTCGAACAAATACGTCCTCGCTGCCATCCGCTCGATTGGGCAGGTGTTGCGGGCCAAGAATGGCCGTCACGTTGTCGTGATCACGTCGACCGTAATGCCGGGCTCGACAGGCGGCGAAATTCAAAGAGAGCTCGAGGAAGCATCGGGCCGCAAGGTCGGCGCGGAGATCGGCCTTGCCTATAATCCCGAGTTCATCGCGCTTGGTACCGTCATCCGAGACATGCTGCGGCCTGATTTCATCTTGATCGGCGAATCGGATGACTCGACGGGCGCTTTGATCGAAAGCATCTACAAGCGCTCTTGCGACAATGATCCTTTGATTCGCCGCATGAATTTCGTCAATGCGGAGCTCACCAAGATCTCTGTCAACACCTATGTAACGACGAAAATTTCCTACGCCAACATGCTCGCTGAAATGTGCGATCACTTGCCGGGCGCCGATGTCGATGTGGTTTCCGTTGCCGTCGGCTCAGATACGCGTGTGGGCTCGAAATACATCAAAGGGGCGATCGGCTATGGCGGACCTTGCTTTCCGCGCGACAACAAGGCTTTCGCGGCGCTGGGGCGCAAGCTTGGTGTGCGCTGCGACCTTGCTGAGGCGACCGATCTCATCAACGATCATCAGATCGAACGATTAGTCGGTGCGGTGCAAGCCCATGCCTCGCCTGGTGCGAAGGTCGCGGTGCTCGGCCTTTCGTATAAGCCGGACACCCAGGTAGTCGAGGAAAGCCAAGGTGTGGCCCTCGCGGGGAAGCTCAGCGAAGAAGGTTATGTGGTGAACGTCTATGACCCGCTCGCAATGGAGGGCGCCGAGACCGTGCTGAGCGACCGGGTCATCTTCGCCAACGATGCGTCGGATGCGCTCGAGGACGTGCAAGTCGCCGTCCTCACAACGCCCTGGCCACAGTTCAAGGAACCGCGCCTCTGGGCTCGGCGGCCACCGGAAGCTAGGCTCATCATCATCGATCCTTGGCGTGTCGTGGAAGGGTCGGGACTTCCCGCGAGCGTTTCACTCGTGCGCATGGGATATGGCGCGACGCCGAAAGCGAGCGATGTCGTGAGCTTGCGGCGGGTTTTGGCGTAAGGCTCGTAGGAACTCGCTTGCGCATTCGGTCTATTCCGCCGGTGCGCCCGCCGGCGCGGCTTCGTACCCGCCCGCGAGAGGAGCTCGTCGGATCGGCTTCGCGGGTGCGCTGAGGCGCTGTCGAATTTTCTCGATCGGCCTCTCGACAATAAGGTGCAGTGCTGTTGCGGCCAGCACGATGATCATGAGTTCAATCTGCCGGCTGAATTCGGATGGCAAGTATCGAAAGATGGTTCCGCCGAAATGGGTGAGGACAACAATCAGAGGAACATGCACGATATAGATCGGAAAGCACAGATCGCCCAGAAAGCGATCGAAGCGTGAAGACATCGAGATGGAAAAGATGAAGGGCATTGCGGCCGCGAACGTTAGATAGAAGAACCAGAGCTCCGGACGATCCATGTGTTTGACGACTGGCAAGCCGCAGAAAAAGCCTGCAATTGGAAGCATCGCGACGGCCGCCCATCCGAGAATATTGCGTTTTGGCGCGTCGACGATGAGGGTGCCAATCCGATGACCAACGGCGCCGAGCATGAAGAAGCATGCATTCGCCTGGGCTGACGTATAAAGCCAATCAAAACCCCGATCACGCAAGGACAGCCGCCAGGCGATCAGGCCTAGCAAGACGAGGACGCATACCCAAGGCTTGCGCGTCAGGATGAAGGGAGCGACGAGGTAAAACTGGAGCTCGAGGCCAAGAGTCCAAGCGGGGCCATTCGCCACAAAGTTCCAATCGCTGACCGACGGGATCCCGAATGTCGTGATGTTTATAAAGGTCACGAACAGAAGCTCGCGGGTCGTCGAGGGGACAGGAAGAAGAGGTTTTCCAATCGCATCCCAAAACCCAACGGCGGCAATAAGGATTATCAGATACAAGGGATAAATGCGCAGGAGGCGGGCAGCGTAAAATTTTGCAATGGAACTATTTAAATACTTTCCGTTCAATACCATCGACATATAAAAACCAGAGATAATGAAGAACAATAGAACTGAATCATATCCGTTTACCGTAAAAGGGAGCGCCTGGCCCCAGAGGTGCCAAACTACGACCGACAAGGCTAAAAATATCCGAATAAAGCCCACAACGACTCCCCTAGCTCCTGCGCGTGGCGACCATACCATTCTCCGGTGGAAAATCCAGACAAACGCAAGCCGAGTTACAGCTTGTCCTATTGCACCGAATCCCGCTAGGGAGGCCGCGCCGCGATCCGCGGGTCTCGTCTAACGTGATAACGCATTTCATAACAATGATTATGGAATATTGCGGCGAGGAGCTAAGTTTCCTTCGATAAATTCTGCGATGGAAATTCTTGCCATGCCGCCCAGCCCAGAGTACCCGGACCCTTGATTTTTCTGCTAACCGAGGTCCGCGGAGTTCACCAATGAAAATTCTGGTCACCGGTGGTGCGGGCTATGTCGGCTCACGAGTCGTGCCCCATCTGTTGTCCCAGGGGCACAGGGTGCGCGTATTGGACCGTCTGCTGTACGGTGCCGAGGCAATGCTTCCGCTGACCGCGATGCCAGGGTTCGAGCTTCAATTCGGCGATGTGCGTGAGCAGGATTCGATGCGGCGCGCCTTGCAAGGCATGGAAGGGGTTATCCACCTCGCAGGTATCGTCGGTGAAGCCGCCTGCAACGTGAACACGGAGTTTTCCTGGTCGATCAACCACGGCGCCGTCGCGAACCTGCTTGAATCCGCTTCCGAGGCCGGAATCGGTCGGCTCGTTTTCGTGAGCACGTGTAGCAACTACGGCGTGGCCGAACCCAATTCGGCGGTCGATGAAGACGCGCCGCTCAATCCCATCTCGGATTATGCCAGGGCCAAGGTCCTGGCCGAGGGCGAAGTTCTGCGCGTCAACGGGATTCCGACCGTGACCGTTTTGCGGCTCGGGACGATTTGCGGCCTATCGGCTCGGATGCGTTTCGATCTTCTGGTGAATGAGATGGCGCGCGAGGCCGTCCTTGGGCGTCCCATCGATATCTTTGCCCCGGAAGCGTGGCGGCCCTTCCTTCACATCGACGATGCCGCGGAAGCGATGGGGCATGTTCTGCAAGCCGATCCCGCGCTGGTGACCCGGCGCGTATTCAACGTAGTTGGAGAAAATCATCAAAAGACCAGCCTGTTGGCAATTGCCCGAGAGGTTCTTCCCGGCCTGCAGGCGAGCATCGTGCAGCGCAAGCCGGACTTGCGGGATTATCGGGTGAGCGGGAAACGGTTCGTCAGCACGCTCGGCTTCCGTCCCTCACGGGCGGTGGCGGATGCCTTTCGCGAAGTCGCCAAGGCGGTGAAGTGTGGTTATTTCCGTGATCCCGACTGGGCCGGCCATTCGGCGGTTCCGATCGACGGTTTCCCCGCGCAATGACCCGATTCGCCGTGGCAAAAAAGCGACCAAACCTCTCATGGAAGCCTGTTTGAAATGACTCAAGTTGCAATTTCAGTGATAGGCCTGGGCAAGGTCGGTGTTACCCTTGTCGCGGCACTCACCGCCGCGGGCTACAGCGTGACCGGCGTGGACGTCATCGAAACGCTAGTGAAGGCGCTCAATGACGGCAGCTTCCGCACCAATGAACCCGGCGTGATGGAGCGTTTGGCCCGCCTGAAACCGGGTCAATTCCTCGCCACGATGGATCCGGCGGAAGCGGTGCACCGCTCCTCGGTGAGCTTCATCATCGTGCCGACGCCGAGCAATACATTGGGTGGTTTCTCCAATCGCTTGATCATTGACGCGCTGAAGGCGATCGGCAAGGCGGCTGCGCAAAAATCAGGATCGCATGTCGTTTCGGTCGTCAGCACCGTCTTGCCGAAATCGAGCAGCGCTCAGTTGATTCCAGCGCTTGAAGAGAGCACCGGTCGCCGCATCGGGGACCGCCTCGGCTATTGCTACAATCCATCCTTCATCGCGCAAGGGGAGGTGATGAAGGGGCTTATTTCGCCCGAATACGTATTGATCGGCGAGTCCGATCCTGAAAGCGGCGCGACGTTGGAAGCCATCCATCGGCGCATCCTGACGAATGAAGCTCCAGCGGTGCGCGTGACGCCAATCGAGGCGGAGATCACCAAGCTCGCCTCCAATACGCATGAGACGATGCGAGTGGCCTTTGCCAACATGCTGCTGGCGTTGTGCAATGAGGTTCCGGATGCGGACGTGGACCGGATCACCCATGCGCTCGCCTATCGGCTTGGGCGGCGCTTCTTCAAGGGTGCAGTA
>JAFAQA010000432.1 GCA_019246665.1 Hyphomicrobiales bacterium | reverse complement strand
TACGGGGGGCGGGACGTCAATCCGGCCTACGAGGTCGTGCGAGCGCTCGACGGCCGCAGCGCTGGTGAGGTTGAGATGATCGGCCGAAAGCTGCCGGTGTCTTACCAGCAGTTACGGAGCCGTATTCCGGAACTGCTTGATGAATTGCAGCCGAGCATTGCGATCAGCTTGGGTTTGTGGCCAGGCGAGGCGACGATTCGCCTGGAGCGATTTGGTGCGAACCTCGCCGATTTCGAAATCCCGGACAATGATGGGATTTTGGCCGACAATGCACTCATCAGCGATGCGTCGCCGACCGCGCTCGCTTCAACCTTGCCTATCCGCCAAATTGAACAGCAGCTTCTGGCGAAAGGCATTCCGGCGCGATTGTCGAGCACGGCCGGGACCTTTCTCTGCAATGCAACGCTGTTCACGCTCCTCGCGAGCGCACACCGCAACCACCCAAGAATGCTTTGCGGCTTCATACATCTTCCATATCTGCCGGTACAGGTTGCCCAATTGTTGGTCGACAATAGACGTGAACGCCGGTTTGAGCTGCATCAACGAGCCGATCTCGCCTCCATGGACCTGGCCACCATGATCGCAGCTGTGAGCACGGCCGTCGACGTGACCGGCGCTAGCTTCGCCCAGAGGCAATGACGGAGCCGGCTCTCAGACTGATCGAGGTTTCGAAGCGCTTCGATCAGACGATCGCCGCAGACTTGCTGTCGCTGTCGATCACGCCGGGCGAATTCTTCACTTTTCTGGGCCCAAGCGGCTCCGGTAAATCGACCGTACTGCGCATGATTGCGGGCTTGGAGAGGCCGGATGCTGGCCAGATCCTCGTCGCCGGCCAGGATGTCGTCGGCGTCCCGCCTTGGCGGCGCAATCTCGGCATGGTCTTCCAACAATACGCGGTTTTTCCCCATATGAGCGTGGCGGAAAATGTTGGTTATGCGCTACGCGTCCGCGGAGCAGCACCTCGAGATCGCGAGGCACGAGTCGCCGCCCTGCTCGACCTTGTCGGGCTCGCCAGAATGGAACGCAAGAACGCGACGCTTCTCAGCGGCGGCGAACAGCAACGCGTCGCCCTTGCGCGCGCGCTCGCGGCCAAGCCGGCGATTCTGCTGCTCGACGAGCCGCTCTCGGCGCTCGACGAGAGGATTCGACGCGAGATGCAAACCGAGCTGAAGCGGATTCAGCGCCGTACCGGAACGACGTTCCTTTACGTGACACACGATCAGGAAGAGGCGCTCACCATGAGCGACCGCATCGCCGTCCTCAATATGGGGCGATGCATCCAATGCGATGCGCCTGAACGAATCTATCGCCGCCCGCGGACGCGGTTCGTTGCGGAGTTCTTTCGCGGATGCAATGTGCTCGACGCGACTGTACTTGAAACCGGGTCCGAGTGGGTGCGGATCACCTTGGCTGGAATCGACATAAAGGCCTGCTCGCGCCTGTCGCCAGGCCCTGGCAGCTTGGTCGGCCTCGCAATCCGCAGCGAGGACCTGCATCTCGGCACGGCCACCGGCCGGTTTGCTTGCAACCTCACGGCGCGGCTCGAGGAGATCATCTACCGGGGCACCAATGTCGATCACCGCCTGCGCCTAGCCGATGGCCAACCGCTCGTAGCAACCTCGACACGGCGCGAGTTCGACAGTGCTGATGCCGAGGTCACAATCGGCTTCGACCCCGAGGCGCTCGTCGCCCTCGAGGATTGAGCAGCGCTCAAGCACTCTTCCGCAGTCGCTCGCGCCAGAAGGCGGCGGCCATGAAGAGCACAACCATCGCCAAGGTCAGTAGGATGAGGAGGCTCATCAGCGCATAAAGGGACGGCGAGAGCCCGATTTGCTTGTAAGTCGACCAAATATAGGTCTGCACCGTGTTCAGCGCCCCTTGCACGAGCGCCGTACGCTCTGTTTCATTGAACGACAGAATCATCGCGAATGTGGCCGCCCCGATGATGCCAGGAGAAATAAGAGGCAGCTCGACGTCGCGGAAAGCTTGCCAGCGATTGGCGCCGTGCATGTAGGCAGCCTCGAGATAGACAGGGTCGAACGTCGCCATCACGGTGAGAATGATGAGAGTCGCGAAAGGCAGCGCCCAGAGCACTTGCACAATCGAGATTGTGAAAAGCGAGGGCGAGATGCCCGATTGACGAAAGAACAGCGCTGAGGAGAGCCCCATGCTGACGCCCGGGATGAAGAGGGGCATCAAAATGAGAAGCAGAACGAGGCGGCGCATTTTGAGCTCGCGCACCGCCATGGCGGCGAGAAGGCCTAGCGTGGACGCGACAAGGCCAACGATCACCGCCGCCGCAACGGAGGTCCAGACTGCGCCGACCAGGACGCCGTTTTTCCAGATCGCAGCGTACCAATGCAACGTCGGCTCATGAAGGGCGGCGACTGGTCCGGCATCATTGAGCGAGAAGAGTAGCGGCGGCACCATCGGCAGATACAGCGCTGCGAGGACGACGCCGATCAAGGTCCAGGCGCTCGCTCGCCCAAGCGGCGATGACCAAGAAGCCATGTGTCACAACCTCCAGCGAAGGATCTTGCCGAGGAAAGAGCGTAGGTCGAAGGCCACGTACCAGATGGCGAGAAGCAGCAGCATCGTGGCCACAACCACGCTCGACATGGCCGCCGCGAGCGGAAAGTTGATCACGTCGAGCGTGCTGGTGATGGCATTCCCCATGAGTTGATATCCGGTGCCGCCAAGGATGATCGGGACCGCGCTCTCGCCGAACGAGCCGACGAAGCCGAATATGACAGCGGCGAAGACGCCCGGAAGCGAGAGCGGGAGAGTGATCCGAAAGAAACTTGCGAGCGGCGGCGCGCCCAGTAGCCAGCTCGCCTCGACCAGTCTGCGGTCGATCCCCGCAAGAGCAAGCCAAAGCGGAAAGACCATGAACGGCATGTACGAGGTGAGGAGACCGATGAAGACCGCAAAGTCGCTGTAGAGCAACCAATCGACGGGTCGGTCGGCGAGGCCAAGCGCAACCACAGCCTCGTTGACCGGGCCGGAACGACTCAAGAGGTAGGACCAAGAGAAGGTCCGAATGACATGGTTCACCAGAAAAGGGATGGTAAAGAGGAGAAGCACCACTCTTGTCGTTTGGCGGCTTGCCCTCAGCGCAAGCACATAGGCAATGGGATAGGCGAAAAGAAGCCCGGCGAGCGTCACCTCCGCCGCGACCAAGAGGCTTCGCTCATGGACGGCGAAGCGCACTCCGGAGAAGAATTCCGCGTAGGAACGCAGCGTAAAAGCGGGCACGACGCGAAGTCCCACCTTCTCCCAGAAACTGATCACCACGGTAAGGCCGAGCGGAAGGAGAAGGAAAACCGCGGTGAAGAGGAGCGGCAGCGCGAGCAGTGTCTTCCGCGCGACCTTGCCCATCACGCTGCTCACTCCTCTGGGCCGTCAAACTGCCTTGAAGCGCGCCCACTCTTCTTCGTAGGTCTCGACATGCGTGGGCCAGCGGTTCTGCCAAGTCCCGCCGAGCTCGAACTTTGATTTGACGCCCGCATCGATGGCCGCGATTTTCTCAGCCTGGGCCGCAGGGAACTCCTCGGGATGGCTTTTCGCGTAAGGAGCCGCCTCCGGGTTTGTCATGTAGCCGCGCAACAAGGTGATCTTGGCGCCGTACCAGGGGCCGAGCATGAAATCGAGCAACTCGGAAGCCGCTTTGGTCTTTTCCTCTGATCGCTTCGGGTTCTTGATGACGTAAGCTGCCATTGCCCAAAGCAAATAACCCTCTTTCGGTCGTGCATAGACTGCCTTCATACCCTTGGTTTCGGCGGCGAAGACCATCGGCTCCCAGCAATCGAGGACCTTCACCTCCTTGCTGACCAGCAGATTGACGGCCTGCTCGAAGCTAGACCACAACGTGCGGAATTGGCCTTCCTTTTTTTTGTCGATGAGAAAGTCCACGACGGTCTTGATTTCGCCGGGCGTCATGTCGTCAGGGTTCGCGATCGAGGCGAGATTGTTTTTCTTCAGGTAGAGGGCAGTCTTCTGTCCTGCGGTCGTGTAGTTGTCCTCGAGCGCGACATACCCCTTCCATTTGGGATCGAAGAGCGCACCGTAGCTGTCGAGGTTGCCGGTGGCTTCGGGGAGATAGGCGAAGCTGTCGCCCTGCAGGACGGTTGGAACACCGTAGACCTTATCGTTGTAGCCTATGAAATTGAATCCGGGCGAGCCGGGTTTCAAGAACTCCTGGATGTAGCTGTCCTTGTTCCAATTCGGCAGCTTCGCCACGTCGATCGGGTCGACGAGATTATTGTCGACGAGCGGCTTCTGCATTCCCCCGACGATATTGATGACATCATATGTCGCCGAGCCACCACCGCCTATCAGCACATTGAGGATCGCCGAAGGCGCATTTCCGATCGAGATCAGATTAACCGAGGCTCCGCTTTTTGCGGTGTATTTCGACCAATCCCCGGGATCGCCCACGCCGATATCGACGAAGTTGACCGTAGTCTGAGCCTGACCGAAGGTGCGCCTGAATCGACCGTCAAGAACAAGGCCCGCGCCGCCTAGCAATCCCGACGCCAAAACTTGCCGACGGTTCATCGAACACACGCGCATGGCTCTCCTCCCCAGGTTGTTGGAAGCGGCTCATGCTAGCGCGAAAACAGTGCTTAGCGCGAATCCCCTCGCATCGCTGGCTGGAGCGAAGCTGCTCGAGAGCCCTGTCGACTGAAATTTGAAATCCTGGCCGAACAAATTCCATGTCGCCACGTTTTTTGGATGGCTGCTTTCGTTGTGACGTTTCGCTAAGTTCGAGGAGCCTGACACGGAACGACGCGTGCATGAATTAGTCCCGCCTCGAAGGTTGTTTCTCGGGGAGTTCACGGCTGAACAGTGCAATGCAACGTGGCCGCAGGTGCCGAGCCTCTTTCGCTCGTTCCGCGCTCGACTACCGTCACCTTGGGAAGAGATATTCGGGCCGCTGCGCATTGGAAAGATCGACGATCTTGTTGTCATCGGCCAGATCGGCCAGTCCATCGACGGTCGCCTGGCGACCACGACCGGCCGTTCGCATTACATCAACGGCCCCGCCGGACTCGCGCATTTGCATCGTTTACGCGCAGTGGTGGACGCCGTCATTATTGGTGTGGCGACCGCGTGCGCGGACGACCCGCAGCTTACCGTCCGCCACGTATCTGGCCCAAATCCGGCACGAGTAGTGATCGATCCTCATGGACGATTGTCGCCCAACGCGCGCGTGCTCGCGCAAGGCACCCGACGGATCATGGTAACGGCCGAAGGTTCAGATTGCCAATCCGGCGGCATCGAAATGCTTTCGCTACCGGCGGCAGAAGGAAAGATTGCGCCGTCGGCAATACTAGCTGGCCTCGCCGAGCTTGGGTTACGCCGCGTGCTGGTCGAAGGGGGCACCGACACGATCTCGCGTTTTCTCCACGCCGGCTGCCTCGACCGCCTGCATGTGATTGTCGCACCGCTGATCCTGGGAGCCGGTCGGCCGAGCTTCGCGTTCGGCGCGATCGATCACCTCGAGGAAGCGCTGCGCCCGCAAGTGCGCGCGCATCGCTTGGAAGATGAAACCTTGTTCGATTGCGATTTGTCCGATCAACGAGTGCCGGTCTGGCGCGCCCAGAAATCCACATGACCGATGCGCATTGATGATTGGCCACTCGCAAGCAGCTCGCATCGACGAGCGAGCCAATCGGCAACCGCTGTGAACCTCTCACCCATTTCGTGAGCAGCGGCCGCCCAGCCGGCGAGCATTTCCAATTGCATATCGTAGTCATGCGGAGCGATGACCCAATCGGAAGTGCCTTGGACGACGGAATAGCCCAACGATTGTAGCCGCGTGATCGCAAAGGATGCCGCTGTCGCCCCTAACGCCGGGCCGAAACCCTTGTCGCTGCGCTGGTGCGCCTTCACGGCTGCAAGAACTGCCGCATCAAAGGAATCGGCCGGAGTAAGGTCGATGCGCCCGTCATGGGTTATTGTCGCATAGAAGGGTAGCGAGCGCGCCGCGATCTTGGATGCAAGCCGCTCCAACCATGCTTCCGAAACGAGATCGAGAAGCGCAGAAGTCGTCACCATATCGGCTGGCGTCTCCGAAACAACTTCAAGATCGCGGCTTAAGTCGGCGAGAACAACGGTGACCGTGCCTGCAGCGGGATGCGGCGTCGCTCTCGCACGCTCTAGAAGACGGAGATCGTTATCGAAAAGCCGCCAATCCTGATGTTGGGGAAAACATGAAGATAGAGCGCGCATCATTGAACCAGTTCCGCAGCCCAAATCGACGATTGTGATCGCAAGGACGTCATTGAAGGTTTGGACGACGGATTTGAGAACCGATGGATTGCGTGCTCGCATGTCGTAAAGTTCACGCAAGGCGAGCCAATCGGCCGAAAATTCTTTCATGTGACCGATTCCAGGACGCTGGCAAACTTTCTTGCGGAATCTTGCCAGCTCGGAAGTCGGGTCGCTGCCTTGCGCGCGCAGTCCGCGAGCTGTCGCCGCTCCTCCGGCCCCTCGATGAGGCGGCGTAGCGCGCTCGCCAGCGCAACATGATCATTTGGACGAACAAGGACGCCCGCGCCCGCCGGGACAGTGTCCACAATCGCGCCCGCAGTCGTGCCGACTACCGGCAAGCCGTGAGCAATCGCTTCGGCATAGG
>JAFAQA010000431.1 GCA_019246665.1 Hyphomicrobiales bacterium | reverse complement strand
GGCCTTGTCGGTCGCATGGCTGGCCGGCGCCGGCAGAGGGGCGCCATCGAGATCCTCGATGACCTTCGCCTCGATCGCGGCCGTCACAGCCTCGGCCTCGTCGAGCCGGCCGTGGTTGATCAGCCAGCGCGGACTCTCCGGCACGGCGCGCCGGATGAACCAGACGAAAAGCGCCCCGACCGAGCCGATGAGCACCACCCAGCGCCAGCCATCGAGGCCGAACGGGCTCGTCGGCACCAACATATAGGCAATGAAGGCCACGACCGGCACCACGGCGAACTGGACCGCCTGATTGAAGGCGAAGGCGCGCCCGCGCAGCGACTTGGGCACGAGCTCGGAGAGGTAAGTGTCGATGGTCACGAGCTCGACCCCGATCCCGATGCCGGCGATGAGCCGCCACAGCGATACTTCGAGCCCGCTGTTCTGGAAGGCCATGATCAAGGTCGCGGCGCAATACCACAGCATCGAATAGGTGAAGATCGTGCGCCTTCCATATCGGTCGGCCACATAGCCGAAGACGAAGGTGCCGATGAAAAGTCCCGTGAAGGTCGCCGCCACGAACAGAGCGGGGCCGGCGAAGATGCCGACCTTCACATCAGCCAGGAGCCCGGCCTTCACCAAGCCGGGGACCACATAGGCGGTCATGAAGAGGTCGTAGAATTCGAACATGCCGCCGAGCGAGAGCAGGGTGATGAGCATCCAGACATGCCGTGTGCTGGGGAGCCGATCGAGCCGCGCCAGAATGGCGGCGGCGCGGCTTTCGCTTCTTGCATCGTTCATCGTCGTTCCTCCCCTTCGCGTTTCCAACGCGGCCCGCTGTCTGCGCTCCACAACTGCGCCTTTGCCACACCTTCTGTCATCATCATCGCCGATTCGCGGCCAGAATGGAAACAGGCGCGCTGACGAGGCATGCATCCGCGGCTTCGTTTGACGTGAACACCAAGCCATAGGAAGCTTTGCCCCATGCCGAAAAGCGCTGTCTCTTCATCGCTGTTGTCGCGGCCACTTGGCGATCTTCTGCATCGGCTCTCCTTCAGTGCGGCGGCTTTGCGACGTCTCATGGAAACGATAGCCGGGAGCGTCACGGCGTCAGGCTTCGCTCGATCCGCATGGGCGGGCATCGCAGGATTTGCCTTCCTGGCGTTCCTCGTAACTCCTCGTGCCGCCGAGATCGAGAGTGAGCCGGCGCGCGACCTTTTCGGCGCGGTGAGCAAGCCGTCATCGGGTTCGCCGCGACCGATCGGCTTCTTCTCGAAGGGCTGCCTCGCAGGCGCCGTGGCGTTGCCGAAGGACGGCGAGGATTGGCAGGTGATGCGACTCTCGCGCAACCGATTTTGGGGCATGCCCGTGCTGGTGCGGACCATCGAACATATCGCACGCGACGCGCATAGAGCCGGATGGCCCGGCCTTTTGATCGGCGACATGTCGCAGCCGCGCGGCGGCCCGATGAAGACGGGGCATGCCTCGCATCAGATCGGCCTCGATGTCGACATCTGGCTC
Source organism: Hyphomicrobiales bacterium (assembly GCA_019246665.1). Lineage (GTDB taxonomy): Bacteria > Pseudomonadota > Alphaproteobacteria > Rhizobiales > Beijerinckiaceae > GAS188. Next base: position 2,075 of record JAFAQA010000431.1, on the reverse strand, counting down.
ACGCCCATGCCGTCCCACACCCTGTCGCCCGCCGAGCGCGAGGAGATCGCGGCGGTGAACGTCGTCTCGCCCGACCGGCTCACGGTCGATCGCGCCATCTGGACACCAGCCCACCTGGCGCTGATCAAGGCCGCGGCCGAGCAACCCGAGACCACGCGCGTCTTCGTCAACCCCGCGATCAAGAAGGAGCTATGCCGAACCGCGGGTTCCGATCGGGGCTGGATGACGAAAGTGCGCCCCTATTGGGGTCATGACGACCACATCCACATCCGCCTCGCCTGCCCGGCGGGCGCTTCCTCATGCGATGAGCAGGAGCCGCCGCCAGAGGGGGATGGCTGCGCCGAGAAGGATCTTGCCTATTGGTTCCAGCCGGAAGTGCTGCATCCGATTCCGGGAAAGCCGCGCCCGCCCTTGCCGCTCTCGGCGCTGCCGGAAGCGTGCCGCTCGGTGCTTCTCGAGCGATGAGGGCGAATAGCGAATAGCGAGTAGAAGACAACTATTCGCTACTCGCTACCCTTCACCCGTTTATCAACGACGCGTTTTGCCTTGCCGAGCGAGCGCTCGATCGCGCCTGGTGAAGCGACCGTGACCTTTGCGGTGACGCCAATGAAATTCTTCACCGCCTCCTTCAATTTGCGCGCCGCCGCCGCGCGCTCTTCCTTGGAGGCCGCGTACGGGCGCGCCTCGACAAGGATCTCCATCTCGTCGAGCCGGCCGTCGCGCGTCAGCACGATCTGGTAGTGGGCGGCAAGTGTCTCGATCTTGAGGAGCTCCTCCTCGATCTGTGTCGGGAAGACGTTGACGCCGCGCAGGATCATCATGTCGTCCGAGCGCCCGGTGATCTTCTCCATGCGCCGCATCGAGCGTGCCGTTCCGCGCATGAGCCGCGTGAGATCACGTGTGCGATAACGGATCACCGGCATCGCTTCCTTGGTAAGCGAGGTGAAGACGAGCTCGCCCTTTTCGCCATCCGGCAAGACCTCGCCGGTCACGGGATCGATCACCTCGGGGAAGAAGTGATCTTCCCAGACATGCAGCCCGTCCTTCGTCTCGACGCATTCATTGGCGACGCCGGGCCCCATGACCTCGGAAAGGCCGTAGATATCGACCGCATGCATGTCGAATTCCTCCTCGATCTCGGCCCGCATCGAATTCGTCCAAGGCTCGGCACCGAAGATGCCGATCTTGAGCGAAGAGGACCGTGGATCGATGCCGGCGCGTCGAAACTCATCGAGGATGGCGAGCATGTAAGAGGGTGTCACCATGATCACCTCGGGACGAAAATCATGGATGAGCTGCACCTGCCGCTCCGTCATGCCGCCGGACATCGGCACCACGCCGCAGCCGAGCTTCTCGGCCCCGGCATGGGCGCCAAGGCCGCCAGTGAAGAGCCCGTAGCCATAGGCGATGTGGACCAGCATGCCGGGCGTCGCGCCCGAGGCCCGCATCGAGCGCGCCATGAGCGCGGCCCAGACCTCGAGATCGGCCTTGGTGTAGCCGACGACGGTCGGCTTCCCGGTCGTGCCGGATGAAGCATGAATGCGCGCGATCTTCTCGCGCGGCACGGCGAACAGCCCGAACGGATAGTTCTCGCGCAGATCCGCCTTGCTGGTGAAAGGGAATTTGCGCAGATCCTCGAGGCGCTTGAACTCACGCGGATGAATGCCGGCCTTGTCGAACTTTTGCCGATAGGCCGGCACCTTCTCGTAAGCGTGCTTCAGCGTCGCCTTGAGGCGCTTCGTTTGTAGCGCCGCGATCTCGTCGCGCGAGGCAATTTCGATCGGATCGAGACTGCCAGGCCGCGGGCCTTCCCCGACACGCATCATTTTCTCCCTGGCCGCCGAACCGCTCACACGCCCGTCTCGAGCACGAGCGTGCCTTTCACGGTTCGCGACAAGCCGCGGAACTCGGCGATGACATCACCGTCTTGGCGCGTGACCGTGACATCATAAACGCCCGAGCGCTCGGCACGCGACACCTCGCGGCAGCGGGCCGTCAATATGTCACCAAGCCTGCCGGGCGTCAGATAGGTGATGGCGCAATGCTGCGCCACGGCGCGTTGGTTGTGGCTGTTG
>JAFAQA010000426.1 GCA_019246665.1 Hyphomicrobiales bacterium | reverse complement strand
CCTTGTTTGCTTGCGGGGCGGTGTGGGCCGTCGCGACCATCCTCACCGGGTCCGTGGGCGGCATCATCAGCTTGATTTTTTTAAGAGTGCTATTGGGACTTGGCGAAGGCGCGACTTTTCCGACCGCCACGCTTGCGATGCAGAATTGGGTCGAGCGGGGCAAGCGCGGCTTTGCGCAAGGCCTCACCCATTCCTTCGCACGTCTCGGCAACGCGATCACGCCGCCCGTGGTCGCATTTTTGATGATAGCGCTTACTTGGCGCGGTTCCTTCGTCGTGCTTGGATGCGTGAGCCTGATCTGGGTGCTGGCCTGGGTCTGGTATTTCCGCGACAATCCCAAGGATCATCCGGACATCACCGCCGAGGAGCTCTCCGCTCTGCCGGCGCCGGAAGCGGGGCAGCGGCCGAAAATTCCCTGGCGGCCGCTCGCCAAGCGCATTTGGCCGGTGACACTCACCTATTTTTGTTACGGCTGGTGCCTTGCGATTTATCTCAGCTGGCTGCCGCTTTTCTTCAAGAAGAGCTATGATCTCGACCTCAAGCATTCGGCCATTTTCTCCTTCGGCGTGTTCCTCGCGGGTGTGATCGGCGATTCGGTCGGGGGGATCGCTTCCGACCATGTCTTACGGCGCACAGGCAATGTCCGGTTGGCGCGCCTCAGCGTCATTCTTGTCGGCTTCGTGGGGGCCCTCTTGTCGCTCGTGCCCTTGCTCCTGACGCGTGACCTCACCATCGTCGGCCTCTGCCTTTCAGCAGGCTTCTTCTTCTTCGAACTGATCATCGGACCGATATGGTCGATCCCGATGGATATTGCGCCAAAATATTCGGGAACGGCCGCGGGCATGATGAACTCGGGATCGGCCTTGGCGGCGGCCGTCTCGCTCCCGATTTCGGGTTATCTCATCGACCTTACGGGAAGCCGCGTCTTGCCCTTCACGATGCTCATCGGCATTCTTGGCATCGGGGCGGTCGCCGCCTTCGCCATGCATCCCGAGATCCCTTTCAGTGAGCCGGGTTCAGGGACCGCGAAGGATAAACAAGCTTCGGCCCGCGAGCGCTCGCATGCGGCGCCCGCGCGATAGAGACTCCATCGAGCTTCGCATTTGCGAGAAGCCCATATGCACGCGCCATCTGCGCCCCGCCTCCTCCTTGACGCGAAGGGGGCGGATGCGGGCACTATGGGCGTTCTGAATTTGGGGAGGCAGCCTTGCTTGGGACCGACGCGACGCATGATCCGGCACGGCGCAGCTTCGTCGAGACCGCTAACCTCGCGCGGGCGGATTTTCCCTTGCAGAACCTGCCCTTCGGCATCTTCAAGCGAAGCGGCGACGAGGTGGGCAGGGGAGGTGTCGCAATCGGCGATAAAATCCTCGATCTTGCCGCCGCCCAGGAAGCCGGGCTGTTCTCGGGTCTCGCCGAAAAGGCCGCGGTCGCGGCGAAGGGGCCCGTTCTCAATGCCCTCATGGCGCTTGGCAATCACGCAGCCTCGGCTTTGCGCGCGAGGCTTGGCAATCTTCTCGAGGTTGACAGTCGCGAGCGCAGGAAGATCGAGCCTCTTCTCGTGCCGATGAGCGAAGCCTCGATGCAGATGCCGGTCGCGGTCGGCAATTTCACGGACTTCCTCACCTCGAGCTACCACAGCGAGCGTCTCTCCCCTTCCGGCAAGGTGCCCCCGAGCTTCAAGACCATGCCGATCGCCTATCACAGCCGGGCAAGCTCGGTGAGGTTGTCGGGGGGGACTGTTACGCGGCCGCATGGGCAATGGCTCGACGCGGAAAACATCATGCGATTTGGACCGACGCGGGCGCTCGATTACGAGCTCGAAATCGGTGCCTTCGTCGGCGCCGGCAATGAGCTCGGCCAGCCGATCGCGATCGAGGACGCGCGCACGCATATCTTCGGCTATTGCCTCCTCAACGATTGGTCGGCACGCGACATCCAGCGAGCCGAGAGTGTGCCGCTCGGCCCCTTCCTCGCGAAAAGCCTGTCGACGAGCATTTCACCATGGGTCGTCACGGAGGCAGCGATGCGACCCTTTCGCACGCCTGCCTTCGTGCGCCCACCGGAAGATCCGGCACCCCTGCCCTATCTCGACTCGCTGCGTGAACGCGAAAACGGCGGCTTTGATCTCAAGCTTCGCGCCTCGCTCGTGAGTAAGCGCATGCGCGAGGCGCACCATGGCGCGGAGCGAATCACCAGCACGAATTTCAAGCATATGTATTGGACATTCGCGCAAATGCTGACCCACCATGCGAGCAATGGCTGCAATCTGATGCCGGGCGACATCATTGCGAGCGGCACGACCTCAGGCCCCTCGGATGAGAGCCGCGCCTGTCTCGCCGAGATCACGTCACGCGGAACGAACCCGCTCACGCTGCCGAACGGCGAAATCCGAGGCTGGCTCGAGGACGGGGACGAGGTGATCTTCCGCGCAAAAGCGGAGCGTGAGGGTTTCACCCCGATCGGCTTTGGCGAATGCCGGGGCTTGATCGGCCCGGCCTTGGACTGGCCGGCCGCATCACAGTGATGGGAAGCTGAATATCGATACTGACGCTTTGAACCCCTTGACTCCCTGCCCGGCCTTGTACCGGGCATCCACGTCTTATGATAGTGCGGTCGCAAGTCGTGGGCAGCCGTAGCCGATGCCCGGCCATGACGGCCAGCGGCCAATTGTCAAATCCACGACGCTCGATCGCAAGAGGAAAGCATGGCCCGCCGGATCATCGATATCTCGGTTCCGCTGAAAGCCGGCATCGCCAGCGACCCGCCGCAGTTGGCGCCGCAAATCGAGTATCTCGACCACCACGCGACGGCGCCCGGCATCGCTGCGTTTTTTGGCGTACCGGTCCAAGCCCTACCTAACGGCGAATATTGCGCCATCGAGCGTTGCGTGATCTCCACGCATAACGGCACGCATCTCGACGCGCCATACCACTTCTTCTCCTCCATGAATCACCAACTGAAGCCCGGCGGAGAGGCTTCGATGCGCATCGACGAGGTGCCGCTCGAATGGTGCTTCCAGCCTGGCGTGAAGCTCGACTTTCGCCATTTCGTGGACGGCTATGTCGCCACTCCCGCCGATGTGGAAGCGGAGCTCAAGCGCATCGGCCATGAGCTGCGCCCGCTCGAGATCGTCGTCGTCAACACCCGGGCCGGGAAGCGCTATGGCGAGGGGGACTATGTCGATGCGGGTTGCGGCATGGGAAAGGCCGCAACTTTGTGGATGCTTGAGCGTGGCGTGCGGCTCGTCGGCACGGATGGCTGGAGCTGGGACGCGCCCTTCTCCCACACGCGCCGCAAGGTGGAGGCGACGGGCGACGCCTCGCTGATTTGGGAGGGCCATCGCGCCGGCCGCGAGATCGGCTACTCGCATCTCGAGAAGCTGCACAACCTCGAGGCGCTGCCGGCCGACGGTTTCGAGATCGTGTGCTTTCCGGTGAAGGTGCACCGTGGCTCGGCAGGATGGACGCGCGCGGTCGCGATCCTTCACGAATAGATTGCACGATCAGCGGTAGACAGCCTTCATCGCGGCTTCCGGATAACGCAGGCCGGAAGCCGCGCCCACCGGCACCATCGCCGAGATCTGCTCGACCTCCTCTGGCGACAGTCGCACCGACAAGGCGCCGAGATTCTCGTCGAGCCGATCGATGCGCTTGGTTCCGGGGATCGGCACGATGTCTTCGCCGCGCGCCAAGAGCCAGGCGATCACGAGCTGCCCGAGCGCGCAGCCTTTCTTCGCCGCGATGGCGCGCAGGGGCTCGATCAGATCGAGATTTCGCGCAAGGTGGTTCTCAGCGAAGCGCGGATGGCGACGATGCGGATCATCGGCCGTCATGTCGCCCGGGCTCGCGAGCTTTCCGGTCAACAGGCTTCTGCCCAAGGGCGAATAGGCGACGAAGGTGATGCCGAGCTCGCGCGTCGTGCGCAACGTCTCTTCGGCCTCGACCCGATAGAGAAGCGAAAACTCCAATTGCACCGCGGCGATCTCATGAACCTTATGCGCACGGCGGATCGTCTCGGGGCGCGCCTCGCTCAAGCCCAAGGCGCGCACCTTGCCTTCACGCACGAGCTCGGCCATGGCGCCGACCGTCTCCTCGATCGGCACGCTGGGGTCGACACGGTGCTGATAATAAAGATCGATCACCTCGGTACGGAGGCGCTTCAAGCTCGCTTCGCAGGCCTCCTTCACATAGGCCGGGCGGCCGTCCACGCCGTTGGCGCCCCTTTCACGTCGCGTTTGGCCGAATTTGGTGGCGAGCACGATCTCGGGGCGGCGCTTGCCGAGCGCGCGACCGAGCAGCGTCTCGTTGTGACCCCAGCCATACATGTCGGACGAATCGAAGAAGGTGACGCCCCGCTCGAGAGCCGCATGAATCACCTTGATCGCAGCCTCGTCATCG
>JAFAQA010000413.1 GCA_019246665.1 Hyphomicrobiales bacterium | reverse complement strand
CGCATCGCGGCGGCCGCGAAAAACGCAGGCATCGAGGTCAAGCGCGGCGGCACTTATGTATGCATGGAAGGGCCGCAATTCTCGAGCTACGCCGAATCCATCACCTACAAAAACCTCGGCTACGACGTGATCGGCATGACCAACATGCCGGAGGCCAAGCTCGCCCGCGAGGCGGAGATCACTTACGCCACGATCGCCATGGTGACCGATTTCGATTGTTGGCATCCGGGCCATGACGCGGTCGACGTGGCCTCGGTCGTGAAGGTGATGCACGCCAACACCGAGAAGGCGAAGCGGCTCGTCGCGCGGCTTGCGGCCGACTTCCCGATGGTGCGTGACAGCTGCCCCGCGGGCTCGCATCGCGCGCTCGATGGCGCCATTCTGACGAGCCCGGAAAAGCGCGATCCCGCCCTCCTCACCAAGCTCGACGCGGTGGCGGGACGCGTGCTGCGGAAGGGTTGATTATTGGGAGGGAGCGCACTGGCGCGCTACCGAAGACGAGGTCGGTTGATGTCCCGGAACGCCGTTCCTCTACATGCGATAGCAACGGTCTTCGCGAGGCCTCGTCGCCGCCTTGCCTCACATCTTCTTCCAGTCACCAGCCCCTTCGAAGGCGGCGGCGGCCTGATAGATCGTCGGCTCCCCGTAGTGCTTGGCGACCAGCATGAGCCCGACCGGCAGACCGTCGCTCATGCCACAGGGGAGGCTCATCGCTGGGTGACCGGTCGCGTCGAACGGCGCCGTATTCGCCACCATTTCGAAAGCACGCTGCACATAGAGTTCGCGCGGAGCGTCCGGCGGCGGAAGCGGGGTCGCCTTCATCGGCAAGGTCGGCATCAGCAGCAAGTCGTATTCGCCGAGCGCCGTATCGTAAGCGGCCCGCAGCTTGCGGCTCAGATTTTGCGCCTTCGCGTAGAAATGACCGCGATAATGCTTGGTGAAGTATTGCCCCAACAGCATCGTGATCTTTAGGCTGTCGGCCAGCTCGTCGGCGCGGTGCCGCCACGCCGAATGGGCATCCAGCAGCGTCGTGGTGTAGAGCCCGCGCCAATTGGTACCCATGGCGTTGCCCTTCATCATGAACTCGGTGGCGCCCTCAGCGGCGATCGGCAGCCAGATGGCCGGGCCGAGCGTGTGCATAGGCACCGAGACGTCCTCGACAGTGGCGCCGAGCTTCTTGAAGAGCTGCGCGCCCGCCATCACCTTGGCATCGACAGCCGGCTCGGAATTCGGATGTTTGAAGCTTTCCTTGACGACGCCGATTCGCAAGCCCTTGATGCCGTCTTCGAGCACCCGGGTGTAGTCTGCGGTCTTTGGCGCGTATTGCCGGGGGTCGAGGCCGTCCGCTCCGGCGATCACCTCGAGCAGCAGTGCATTGTCGCGCACGGTGCGGGTCATCGGCCCCGTATGGTCGAGCGTGATCTCGATCGGCATGATGCCGGTATAAGGAACGAGACCGTGCGTTCCCTTCATTCCATAGAGACCGGAGAAGGACGATGGAATTCGGATCGAACCGCCTTGGTCGCCCCCGATCGCCATGTCAGCCTCGCCTGTCGCCACGACGACGGCGCTGCCGGAGGACGAGCCGCCGGCGGAGTAGCCCATTTTGTGGGGGTTGTGGACCGGGCCCGTAGCGTTGGTGTGGCTGCCGCCGGAGAAGCAAAAATATTCGCAATGGGTCTTTCCGAGAATGGTGCCGCCCGCATCGAGAATCCGGGTGACGATTGTCGCATCCGTGTCGGGAACGTAGCCTTCGAGTGTCGATGCGCCGTTCATCATCGGCACTCCAGCCAGGCAGATGTTGTCCTTCAGCGCGATTGTCTTGCCGGAGAGCTTGCCACTCGACGCGCCTTTCACCGTCGTCTTGACATACCAGGCGTTATGCTTGTTCTCCTCGCCCTCCGGGCGGTAGCCGGGCGTGCGGGGATACTTCACCGCCGGCAGATAATCCGGCATCGCATCGATCGCCTCGTAAGCCGCGTAGTTACCCTGCAGCAGCGTGTGATAGGATTTCAGATCCTCATCGCTCATATGCATGCCGAGTTCCTCGGCGATGCTGCGCAACTGATCGAGGCTTGGTCGCTTGACGGTCATGGTTTCATCCTCCCTTGTTGTCGTTGCCGGCGGGTCGAGTCAGGCGGTGATGCCGATGAATTCGCCGACGACCCCGGGGTCGCCGAGATCGCTCGGCCGCGCTTCCCGGGTGATCATTCCTTTTTGAATGATGAGGATTCGCTGCGACAGCGCTGCGATGAAGTCGAGGTTCTGCTCGACCAGGATCATGGTGAGCCCGGTCTTCTCGCGCAGCCGCCGCAAGGTCTCGACGATCTCGTCGATAATCGAAGGCTGGATGCCCTCGGTCGGCTCGTCCAAAAGAACGAGGCGAGGCTTGCCGCATAGGCAACGGGCGATCGCCAGAAGCTGCTGCTCGCCGCCCGACAGCGCCCCGCCGGCACGGTCGAGGAGGGATTTGAGACGAGGAAAGTCGTCGAGAATGGGCGCGATGATGTCTCGCTCGGCGCCGTCTTCCTTGGTGCATCCCATGCGCAGATTGTCATGGACCGTGAGACCGGGGAAAATCTCGCGCCCTTGCGGAACATAGCCAAGCCCCAGTCGCGCGCGTCGATGGGGTGGCGCCGTCGTTATGTCGGCACCGGCAAAATGCACGCGCCCGCTGGTGACTGGCAGGAAACCCATTAACGCCTTGAGCAGTGTCGTCTTGCCCATGCCATTATGACCGAGAACGCCGATGAACTCGCCCTCCTCGACCGCAAAGCTGACCCCGTTGAGGATCGGAATGCGGCCATAGGCCGTGCACAACTGCGCAACTTTCAACATCCCGCCGGCACCTGCTTGCCGAGATAGATGTCGCGCACGAGCGGGTTACGCATGATGTTCTCCACGGCGTCCTCGACCAGCACGGCGCCCTGGTTGAACACCGTCACCTGCTTGGCAATCATGCGGATAAATTGCATGTCATGCTCGACGACGATGAGCGCCTTGTTGCGATTGATCTCGCGCACGAGGTCAGCTGTCGTGAGCACCTCTTCATGGGTCATGCCGGCGGCGGGCTCATCGAGGAGAATGAGCTGCGGATCGGTCGACAGCACGATGCCAAGCTCGACCCATTGCCGCTGACCGTGCGCGAGCTGACCCACCAGGCGCTGCGCCGCGCCGGTGAGGCCGAGGCGCTCCAGCATCTCGTCGACCATCAGGTTCGCGCGCCTGCCGGAATGCACGCGACGCGCCGAGAGCCAGATGTTCTCGCGCACGCTGAGGCCGTCGAAGACGCTCGGCACCTGGGTCTTGATGCCGATGCCGAGGCGGGCGATCCGATGCGCTTGAGCATGGGAGATGTCGCGTCCGCGAAACAGCACCGCGCCTCGGCTCGGTTGAAGCTGGCCGGTCACGATCTTGAAGAAGGTGCTCTTGCCCGCCCCGTTGGGGCCGATGAGACAGCGTAGTTCGCCCTCGGCCAGCGCGAAGTTTATGTTGCGCACGGCCTGGACGCCGCCGAAATGTATGCTGAGATCGCGGGTCTCGAGAAGCGGCGCGGCCATCACACCTTCTCCGCCGGCTTGGCCTCGATGCCCGTTATCGCTTCCCGCTGCCGCGGTCGAAACAACAATTTTTGTCCCCAATCGCCGAGGGTCGGCACCAGCCCTTTGGGCATGAGAAGAACGAACGCGATGAGGATCGCGCCCAGAACGAGCGGCGGATTGCCGATAAGGCTTGCCCAAGAGCCGGAACCGCTGGACTGGTTCGCCCCGAGAGCGGCGCTGAGCCATTGGATGCCGACACAACCGATGATCGGGCCGATCAGCGTGCCTCGCCCGCCGACGATCACCCAGATGATAATTTGCGCGGACTGCGCCAGACCAAAGACGGTCGGACTGACGAAGGAGCCCCAATTGGCGAAGAGGCAGCCGGCAAGGCCCGCGAGGCCAGCTCCAATCGTGAAGGTCGCGAGCTTGTAGGTCCGCGGATCATAGCCCAGGAGTTCGGCACGCCGCTCGTTCTCGCGAATGCCGACGATGATCCGGCCAAAGCGGCTCGCGAGTAGCAGCCGCAATCCCAGATAAACGGCGAATAGCGCGACGGTCGAGAGATAGAACATTCCTGCGAGATCGAGCGGCGCCTCTCGGTCGCCGGGAATGTTGAGCGGCGGTATCCCCGGGATGCCGTTGAAGCCGCCAAGGCGAGCCGAGCCGATATGGAATTCCGGCCCTGCAGTCGAATTGACGGAGTTGAACAGGATTAGCGTCACCGTCAGCGTGATGACGCCGAGATAGACGTCGCTGATGCGTCCATAAAATATGAAGTAGCCGAGCAACACGGCAAATGCGGCGGGCAGCGCGATCGCCATGAGGAAAGGAATGGTGCTCTCGCCAATGTTGAACATGGCGATGGCGTAGGTATAGGCACCCAGCCCGAAGAATGCAGATTGGCCAAAGCAGAGAATGCCGCCATAGCCCCAGACAAGCGCCAGGCTGAGCGAAAGGATCGCCATGATCA
>JAFAQA010000156.1 GCA_019246665.1 Hyphomicrobiales bacterium | reverse complement strand
CCGGCAAGCTTCGCGCCCGCGAGGCTTGCCCCCGACAAATCTCCGGCCAGGCGAGCTCCTCTGAGATCGGCACCGTCGAGCTTCGCGCGCTGCAGCTGCGCCGCGAACAACGAGGCGCCGACAAGGTCAGCGCCTGTGAGATCGGCTTCGATCAGCCAGGCCTGATCGAGCACGGCATGAGCGAGCTTCGCGCCGGCAAGCTTCGTGCGGTTGAGCTTCGCGGCACGCAAGATGATGCCCGTGAGCTGCCGTCCGCTGAGATCAAGTCCTGAGAGGCGCTTCGTCGAAAGATCGAGCGGTTTTCCGCCCGCCGCAGATCGCAGCATCGCATCGAGTTCGCTCGCCGTCATGTCGGCACCCTTCATTTCAGGGCTATCGAGATCGACGAAGCGCAACATTCCTTGCGCCCGCGCAGCGACCGGCGCGGCGAGCATTGCTGTCATGAGTGCGAGGACGAGAGGTTGGCCGATACGCATTCGCATCTCCGAGCGCTCACTTTGCGCCACGCCAGCGAGGCTGTCGAGCGTGATTGCGAGTCGAATTGCGACTCGGGTGAATCCGGTGTTAGCCTCAGCCTTCTTGTTGGTGACCTCGCCACGCGGGAGCGCAAATGGAATTCCTGGAGATCGTCCTCACCGTCTGCTCGCTGGCAAACGCCAATATTTGCGAAGATCAGCGCATCATCGTTGATTCGAGCGTGTCGCTTGAAAAATGCGCAATGCAGGCCGAGCCCATGATGGCACAATGGGCCGAAGGACATCCGAATTGGACCATCACGCGTTGGCATTGCGAATATTCAGGACGCCAGCAGCGAAAGACGTGAGGGGCCCGCCGCGTGGCTAAAATGAGGACCCAAGGAGTAGTCGAATGCCGACCGACGCAATGCCTGGCAAGCCCCAGCGAATTCACCCGTTCCTCTCGCGCATGACGGGCTCTGCAGCGCTCGCCCTCCTCGCTTTCGTGATGACAGCGCAAGGAGACGCGGATGCTGCGAGCCGCACCCGTTTTTGGAACCTGACCACCGGCACCATCAAGGAATTCCGCCTGGCGCCGACCGGAAGCACGAGCTTCGGCAAGAATCAATGCGAGAATGACCCGGACGCGGCCGTTGATCATGATGAGCGGCTCGATGTGACAGGCGTCGCGTCGGGTCGTTACGATGCAAAGATCGTCTACGCGAACGGCAAAGCCTGCATGGCGCACGGCGTCGACGTGAAGGAGGGCAAGGTCTTCTCGATCGACGACCATGATCTGATCGATTGCAAATAGTGGCCGGAATTGCGAGATGCGCGATAAGCGAATAGCGCCTCTTCTCGTGGCCGCTCTCGCGACCTTCATCGGCACGCATCAGGCCAGGGCGCAAACCTGTTTTCGCGCCTGCATCGCGCAGCGTGTCAAAGGGAGCGACATCACCGATGACATGATCCGCTTCCAGATGACGACCTGCCGTGACGATTGCGAGGAGGAAAGCAGAGAAAGGCGCGCCTCCCTTGGCATCGGCCGAAAGCTCGAGACCTGTGAACCTCAAGCCGTCTCGGAAAACGAGTTCAAGGCCGTGCGCTCGGCGAGCGCTTCCTTCCTCGTCTACGCTCACGCCTTCACGTGGGACATCCACAATGTCTTGCCGGGCAAGATCATCCGGAAGGTCGAGATCTCCTACCCCACCTTGGACCTCGACGAGACGACGGCGACGGGTGGAGGCACGGTGCTGCCGGGCGAGACGGCGACCATCCTGATCAACGGTGTCTTCGACGGCTATCCGGCAATGCACTACGCACTCAAGGTGCACGCCATCTACGCCTGCCCGAGCGGGTGAGGGTTCGAGCTCGACGGATTGGCGGGCGTCACAATGTCGTGAGCCGCGTCGCACGGATTCGGTCCGCGACCGAACTCACGAAGCCCGTCGAGCGTCGGGCGCGCGGCATCTCGATTTGAAAATCCGCAACAATGCGTGCCGGCCGCCCGTCGAGAACGATTACGCGCTCGACGAGCCGGGCGGCCTCCAAAATATCATGCGTCACGAGAAGGCTCGTGACGCAGCGGCTCTCGACGAGCGCGATGAGCTCCTCCTGAAGCTGGCGGGCAAGCGTCTCGTCGAGCGAGACGAAGGGCTCATCGAGCAGGAGCAAATCGGGTCGAACGGCGAAGGCCCGCGCGACGGCGGCGCGCCGGGCAAGGCCGAGCGACAGCTCGCCGGGAAAATGCTGGCGATGTTGGCCAAGGCCGAGCGCATTGAAGATCGCGTCCAACTCGAGCGCGCTCGCTTGTGGCGCCGCGATCCTGACATTCTCCTCCACGCTGCGCCAAGGGAGGAGACGCGGCTCCTGAAAGACAAAGCCGAGGCGCTGGGCCGGGATGGTCACCTCGCCGTCGAAATCGTGATCGAGGCCAGCGATGATCCTGAGAAGCGTCGTCTTGCCCGAGCCGGAAGGGCCGACGAGCGCCGTGACCTCTCCTGGCGCCAGCACAAAGGAGATATCGGCAAGGATCTGCTTGCGCTCGCCCGCCGCGCTCCGCACCGCTTTCTTCCGGATGGAGACTTCAAGCTTTCCGGGTTCGCCAACGCGATGCATGTCGTTCAAAGGGCTGCACCAGGCATGTCTCGATCGCCAACATCACCGCCACGAAGCAAAGACCGTAGGCGAGAATGCGGGCAACGTCGAATAGTTGGAAGGCCGTTCCGATCGCAAAGCCGACGCCGTTCGGCCGACCGATCAGCTCGACCACGAGGACGATCTTCCAGACGAGCGACAACCCCGTCCGCGCCGCGGCCGCGAGATAGGGGGCAAGCTGCGGCACAACGATGTGCCGGGCGCGCGTCAAGGGATCGAAGGTGAAGGCCTCCCCCATTTCGTCGAGCGCCGGATCGAGTGCTCGCGAGCCCTCGCGCAAGGTGGCGATAGTGTTCGGCAGCTTGTTGATCGCGACGGCACCGACGGCGGCGGCCTCGGTGAGGCCGAACCAGACATAGGCGAGAAGGATGATGACGAGCGCAGGAAGATTGAGCAGCAGGATTAGCCAGGGATCGGCGACCCGGTCGAACGTCGCAGAGCGTCCCATCGCATAGCCGATCGCCGAGCCGGCGAGGATCGCGACCGTAAAGGCCGCCGCGACCCGCGCGAGGGTCGCCAGAAGATTGAGCGCGAGCGCACCCGAGCGAGCCTCTTCCAAAAGCGCCATGAGCACGGCTTCGGGCGAGGGCAGGAGCATTCCGCCCGCAAGGCTGGAGCTCAATTGCCAGGCGAGCAGGAACCCGACAAGGGACGCGATGCGCCAGATCATGGCGCACAGAGCTTCATTTGTCGGAGCCGGACCGCCGCTGTCGCGGCATGGTGCGGGCGCGAGGAAGCAGGGGCGGGACTCATGCGCTCGAGACTACCCGCCCGTGCTGATCTTATAGAAGGTGCCCGCTTCGAGCTCGCCCGCCTTGCCGACGAGCTCGGCACCCCCGAGACGCGCGAGCAGGGCGTAAAGAGTACGCGCGTCGGCTTCCTCCGCCTCGACGGGGCGGCGCGGTATTCCTTGGCCATAGCGTTGGCGAAGCACCGTGAGCGCATTGGCGTCGCGCAAGTTCAAGCGCGGCTTCAGCCTTTCCCATTCTTCGGGCGTCTCGGCGAGAATGTCCTTTGCCTTGCGTGTCAGCTCGAGGAAACGCGCGAGCGCGGCTTCGTTGCGTCGGGCCCAATCCTCGTTGAACACATAGCCGAGATTGGTGAGGGGGCCGGTCGCGCCGAGCGTCATTGCCAACTCTTCGATGCCGGCGAGACGATGGAAACCCTCGGCTTCGAGCTCGGCACAAAAGTTCCAGAAGTTGAGGCTCGCGGCGAATTCTCCCTGCCGCGCCTTGGCGGCGAGAAGTGACGGCGCGCCGTAGACGATCGACGACTCGGATTTGAGGTCGAGCCCTTCTCGCAAGGCAGCCCCCTGGACGATGAGCCAGCTCTTGTCGAGAGCTCCGCCGGCGACCGCAAGCGTCTTGCCCTTGAGGTCCCGCAAGCTCGCGATCGAAGAGGAGGGCGGCGTCATGATCGCGCCGATCGCGGAAGAATAGGGGTAGAAGGTGAGGTGCCCGCCGAGCGAGCGGGCGCGCGACACGTAAAGCCAGTCGGAAATGATGATGTCGACCTCGCCGGAGAGGAGAGCGAGCTCCGCGGCTTGCGGACTGGCGAATTCCGTCGTCTCGATCGCAATATCCGCCGCCTTGTCGAGGCCGTGATTGGCGATCACGTCGAGCTCCCAGGCGAAGGTGCCGGTTTTCTGAGCGGCGAGGCGAATTGGGGACGCGGCCCGCGCTGGCGCTGCCGCGACGAGCGCCATGGCGCCAATGAAAGCACGGCGAGACAAGGGGAGGCGCAAGAGTCGCATCGTGAATCCGATCAAAACCGGGGCGCTAGGCCGGGCCGCGCCGTCCAATCAATCCTTTTGAGGGATCATAGGCGATGAGGGCGCCCGCGAGAAACACAGCCGTGCAGCCGAGCACCACGCCAAGCGATTTCCAATCAACCTGGCAATAAAGCGCGAAGCGGACGAGTTCGACCGCGTAGGTGAAGGGATTGAGCTGGCAGACCACGTAAAGGATAGGGCTCGTCTCCTGGACGCGCCAAAGCGGGTAGAGGGCCGACGAGGCGAAGAACATCGGGAAGATCACGAAGTTCATCACGCCGGCGAAGTTCTCGAGCTGCTTGATCATCGAAGAGAGCAGCATTCCGAGCGCGCCCAGCATCATGCCGCTCAGGACGAGCGCCGGAAGCACCGTCAAATAGCCAAGCTTCGGCGGCTCGATGCCCCAGAGCCAGGCGATCAGGAGATAGGCGTAAACCTGAATCACCGACACGGCCGTGCCCGCCATGAGCTTCGAGACGAGGATGAACCAGCGCGGCAAAGGGCTGACGAGCAGGATGCGCATATTGCCCATCTCCCGGTCGTAGACCATCGACAACGAGGATTGCATGCCATTGAAGAGCTGGATCATCGCCATCAAGCCGGGCGTGATGTACTCCTCATAAAGCACATAGGTGTCGTATGGCGGGATGATCGAGACGCCAAGCACGCTGCGAAAGCCGGCCGCGAAGATGAGGAGCCAGACAAGCGGACGCACCAGTGCCGAGACGAAGCGCTCGCGCTGATGCAGGAAGCGAAGGCCTTCACGCCAGACCACGCCGCTGAGACAAATCAGATATTGACGAAGCGAGAAGCCTCGCCGCGCTTCGTCGGTGCGGTGAAGCTCGCTCCCTGCGGCCGGTGCCGTGGTCATGGCGGAGACTCCGCGCTCGTGGCCGAGGGTTCGGCGATCAGCGCCGTGAAGGCCTCGGCGATGTCCTTTGCCTCTTGCGCTGCGATCACGCCTTGCGCCGAGCCGGTGGCGAGAATGCGACCTTTGTGCAAGACGACGATCTCATCCGCCAGCTCGACCTCGTCGAGGAGATGGGTCGCCCACAGGACGGTGAGGCCCGTTTGCGCCACGAGCTCGCGAAGGTGCCGCAGGATGGCGGCGCGCGCATTGATATCGAGGCCGACCGTGGGCTCGTCGAGAACGAGAATGGGGGGAGCATGCAGCAAAGCGCGCGCGATCTCGACTCGGCGCATCTGGCCACCTGAGAGGTTGCGCGCCTTCTCGCCTGCGCGTCCCGCAAGGTCCATCCGCGACAGCACTTCCGCGGCGCGTGCTTTGGCCTCATATCCGCCAAGGCCATGCAAGGCTGCGTGATAGCGAAGGTTCTGCGCCACGGAGAGATCGAGATCAAGGGTGCGAGCCTGGAAGACGACGCCAAGTCGCCGCAGCGCCTCGCCGGGATCGCGGTTGATATCGAAGCCGAGCACGCTTATCCGTCCCCGCCCTGCCGCGAAGAGGCGCGTCACCAGGGAGAATAGGGTGGTCTTGCCGGCGCCATTGAGGCCGAGAAGCGCCGTGCAAGTTCCCCGAGCGACGGTGAAGCTCACATTATCGAGCGCGATGCGCTCGCCATAAGCGTGAGTTACATGCTCGATCGAGAGGGCAGGCTCGCAAGCCATGTCGGACACAAGCCCTCTAGCCGCCTATCGTTCCGGTGGCGCAAAGCGAGGGCGCCGGTGCCTAAGCTCGAGCGTGAGCGAGCATTCGGTGATCATCGACCGGAATCGAAGTTTCGAGAAAAATACCGGGGCCGCATGGCATCCGATCACTGCACCTTTTTGCCGTCTGCGTCATATTGCTTCAGGAAGGCGATCAGGTCCTTGATCTTCTGCTCGTCCTTGATGCCGACGAAGATCATCTTTGTGCCCGGCACCTTGGCGCGCGGATCCATGATGTAGGTCGTGAAAGTCGCCTCATCCCAGGTGAGGCCGGAATTCTTGTTGGCGTCCGAATAGGAGTAGCCCGGATAGGTGCCTGCCTTGCGGCCGATCACACCGTTGAGGACCGGCCCGACCGCGTTCTTCGCGCCTTCGCCGATCTGGTGACAAGCGCGGCAGACGGTAAACACCTTCTCGCCTGCCGCGGCGTCTTGCGCGCGAGTTCCGGTCGCAAACGAGAGGCCGATGCTCGCGCCCAGAATGGCGCACAAAAACGCTTGTCTCATGATGATGCTGCTCCTCGGCGTGAAAAGGGATCGCTAGCCGCCCAAATATTTTTGCTTCTCTCGACGAACTATGGATCACTCCGCGGAGATGTCCAAGCGTTCGCGCGTGACGGCCTGGGAAGGACGCATGCGTCGATAGGCGTAGGGCTGCGGCTCCTGAGTGTCGACACGCGCCTCGGCCAGGATCGTCTCGACGAGTTGATGGTGAGGCGAGAGGTGACAGACAGGGTCGGCGTTGCGGGCGTCTCCGCTGAGCATGAAGGCTTGGCAGCGGCAGCCGCCGAAATCGATGCTCTTGCGCGAGCAGGAACGGCAAGGTTCCCGCATCCAATCATCGCCCCGGAAAGCGTTGAAGGCAGGCGAATCATTCCAGATTTCCTCAAGGGAATGGTCGGCGACGTTCCAGAATTCGAGTTCCGGAATCAGCTCGGCCGCGTGGCAAGGCAGCACCTTGCCCGCCGGCGTGACATTCAACGTGCGCTTCGCCCATCCCGACATGCAGGGCTTTGGGTAGCGCGCATGGTAGTCGGGAGCGACATGGTCGACGACGATCGTCCCGGAAAGCTGTGTCTTGAGGCGTTCGACCACTTCGATTGCCGCTTCCGCCTCCTCGCGAGAGGGCATCAAGAGACCGCGATTCTTGGCGCCCCAACCGTAGTATTGCGTATGCGCAATCTCGACGCGCCGCGCGCCCAGGCGTACTGCGAGCTCGACCATGGCCCCGGCGCGGCGTACATTGGCGCGGTGAATCACCGCGTTCACCGTCAGCGGCAGCCCGGCCTCGGTCACGAAAGAGGCCACCTCGAGCTTGCGGGCGAATGCGCCCTTGTAGCCGGCGATATGGTCGGCTGATTGGGGTTCTGAATCCTGGATCGACAATTGCACATGATCGAGCCCGGCCTCGGCCAGCTTCGTCACCAGAACTTGCGTGAGGCCGATGCCGGAGGTGATGAGATTGCTGTAAAGCCCGAGGCTTGCGGCGTGTGCGACGAGCTCCACGAGGTCTCGCCGCGATGCGGGTTCTCCGCCCGAGAGGTGGAGTTGCAGGATGCCGACGGATGCCGCTTCCGAGAAGACTCGCTTCCAAGTCGTGGTGTCGAGTTCGCGCTCACGCGCATCGAGCTCCAGCGGATTGGAACAATAAGGGCAGGCCAAAGGGCAGCGATGCGTAAGCTCCGCGAGCAGGCCAACCGGACGGGAAGGGAAGGGGGCGTTCATAGGTCGACTAGCCTCTTCGTCGCAAGCTCCGTCAAAAGCGCGCGCACATCGGTTTCGACCCGCGAGCGCTCGGCCGAGAAAGTGCTCGCGAGATCATCGACAATGGCATCGAGGCTCTGCTCGCCGGAGCATCGCTTGAGGATCTCGACGGCGATCGCGTTGGTCTTCAACACACGCTCGGGCGCCAGCAGCAGCCATTCGTTGCGAACATCGTCATGCTTCAGACGCACGCCGCGCGGCAGGCGCGGGCGCGAGGCGCCGGAAAGCGCAAGGGCGCTCTCGCCCGTCATCCAAGCTCCCCATCCGGCCGCCACGCGCCGGGCGGCACACGCCCCTCGACATAAGCGTGCCAGAGCGCATCGAGCTGAACCCAAAGGACGTCACATTTGAACTTGAGCGCGTCGAGCACGCTTTGCTGTTCGGACGGCGTGCGAGCGTGCTTGCACACATAATCGAGTGCGAAGTCGGAATCCCTTTGCGCCTGAGGCGGCCGTTTGGTGAAATAGGCGAGGGTGTCGGCGGTCACGAACTCATAATGCTTCAGCATGCCCTCGACGCGCTCGCCGATGATCTGGGGCGAGAACAGCTCGGTGAGCGAGGACGCAATGGCCTCCAGCAAGCTGCGCTCGCGGCAGAAATGGACGTATGCCTCGACTGCGAAACGCGTCGCCGGAAGAATGCCGCGGGTCGAGATCACGAATTCTCGATCCAGGCCGAGACCTGTCGTGAGGTGCAGCCAGCGCGCGATGCCGCCATCACCCTCGGCTTCCCCATCATGGTCGATGACGCGCCGCCGCCATTCGCGGCGCAGGGCCGGATCGCCCATGCGCGCCAGGATCGTGGCATCCTTGGCCGGGATCATCGATTGATAATAATAGCGGTTCAGCGCCCAGGCACGCACCTCCGCGAGCGAGCACTTGCCCCCATGCAGCCGCCGGTGAAAGGGATGCAGGTTGTGATAGCGCGTCGCGCCGATCTGGCGCAGCTCGGCTTCCAGGAGATTGGGCGCCATCGCGTCGTTCACAGCGCGATCTCCATGCCATCATAAGCCACTTCCCAACCCGCCGTCTCGACCACGCGCCGCTCGGATGACCCCTCGATGAGAATGGGATTGGTGTTGTTGATATGCGTATAGACCTTGCGGCCGACCTGCACCTCGGCGAAAGCGCGAAGTGAGCCTTCATCGCCGGTGATGGCCATGTGACCCATGCGCCAGGCGGTCTTTTGCGAAAGCCCAAGGCGAACCATCTCGTCATCCGTAAAGGTTGTGCCATCGAAGAGGAGAAGATCGGCGCCTGAGGCTCTTCGCAGGATTTCTCCGCTCATCTTCGCGCAGCCGGGAATATAGATCAGTCTCGCACCAGCGGAACGGATTTCGAGCCCCAAGGTCGATTCGCCGACGCCACCGATGCTGACGGTCCCGCTCTCCTCATGTAGCGGCACCTTTCCGGGCACGAAAAAGGGCGTCGCCTTCAGCCCAAAGCCCGCATCGATCTCGACGCCATCCCGCAATGGCTGCATCCTGACATAGGCCGGATCGAGCACGCGAAAAATTGAATTGGCTTCGATGAGCTTCAGTGTCGCCGGCGTGCCAATGACAGCGAAGGCTTGCCGCTCCCTCAGGGATAACAGGCCCGCGACATGGTCCACATCGCCATTTGTCAAGAATACGCCACGAATGGGCGAATCGCGGCCGTTAGCGGGCCAAAGCGACGTCGTGCTCTGGATCTGCTGCCTCAAATCTGGCGATGCATTTAAAAGGAACCAATGATCTCCGTCGGCAGTGACCGCGAGGCTTGATTGCGTGCGCGGCGAAACACGACGATCACGCTGCCACGCGAGGTCACATACCGGACAGCGGCAGTTCCATTGGGGATAACCGCCCCCCGCCGCAGAGCCGAGAACGACGATTTTGAGCTTCGTCGCAGGCCGCTCGTCGAGCGGCACCAAACCGGCTTCGTCAGATTTCCGCCGACTCGTAGCTCGTTACTTCCATGCCGACGCAGACTTCAGTCACGCAAGGTGTCGACCAAGCCATCGCTTCCTCCTTCACAAGAAAGTTCTTGTGCTTCAGACATACCCCCGCGATCACGGCTTTTCAATCGCCGAAAGCGACATTTCGTTGCTCCCGATAATCACTTTCTCTTGCGCTGCCTCGCCCCTACGAAGAAGGGGCAGTGCCAACAACCCTTGGAAATGCCGATTTTTTGGGCTTAAATCCTGCTGGGGAGCTTTCCCCGGTAACGGCCATCTTGCCTAATTTGGGAATTTCCGAAGGGCTAGGCACTTCTGCAAAGCAGCCATGATGTTGAGCATGACAAGGCGGAGTTGGAAGGCATCGATCACGAGCGCGATCATCAGTCTCTCGATCTCGTCGTTTTCGCCGCCGAGCGGGGCCGCCGAGATCAATGATTATCCGACCTCCGCCCGTGCCGACTACGTCTTCGCCTGCATGAAGGCGAATGCAGAGACGCATCAGGCGCTCGAGCGATGCTCCTGTTCGATCGACGTGATCGCCTCGCTTATTCCCTATGAGCGTTATGTCGACGCCGAAACCGTCATGAGCATGCTTCAGACGCCCGGCAATCTCGGCAATATGTTCCGAGCGACCGAGTTCTCCAAAAAGGTCGTGGATGACTTGCGCCGCGCCCAGGCCGAGGCGGAAATCAGGTGCTTTTAGATTTGCGACCCTTTGTTCGGGAACTCGCCTTTGTAGACATGCTTGTCGCTGTCATGCGCCTCGATCCGATAATCGGCCGTGCTCGCGCTGCGGTAGGTCACCCGGAAATTGGGGTCCTCTGAAATCGAGATGCCCCCCTCCACCGTGAGGACCAGATTGTCTCCCTGCCACAGCTTGAGATCTTCCACGAAAAGCGGCGGGATATAGAGCCGCGACAGCTGATCCATCTGCATGCCGGAATTGTTGGGATGGCGAAGCATGACCTGAATGTCGTGCTCGTCACCCGCCCCAGAGGAATGTGCCGCGAATTGTCGGAACTTCATCTGGCCCATGGTGGCCTTGGCTTCCTGCGGATCCTTGAGCATCGGCGCCGAGCAACCCCCCGACGCCTTGATGAACCTCTCGACGACGTAAAAGCCACCGTCGCTCAACTCCGCGACGAGATGCAGATTTGTGTAGCTGTCGACGCGCACCCGCGTCGAGAGAGACGTCAAGGTGATCGCGGCCCCAGGTTTGAACACCCCGACGAGAGGCGCGGGATTGTGATCGATCACAAAGGTCAAGGCGATAACATGTCGCGTATCGCCAGCGAGCAGGTTGACGCTCATGGTGATCGGGACGATGGCGGCGTCCTCGGCTCGCATCGGGGCGTCGAGAACAAGAAAATCCGAGCCGTCTTTCAAAGGCACGCCGTGAAAAATCTCCTTTGCGAGATCGGGCCAGACATCGGGCTCTCCGTCGGCGAAGGCCGCAGGCATCGCAAAGCCAAGCGAAAGCGAAATGGCCGCGAGGCGTAGAAAATTTGTGATTGGCCCAGCACGCATTCGTTGCTCCATCGACACCGCCACATGGCTCGTATCATAATAGCGGACTAAGTGAAACGCAGACGGAACCTGAAGCGATTGCGATGACCCTGTTCCTGGCGAGCGTGACGAGCGAGACGGAGGCGGAGATCGCCATCGCGAGCGGCGCTGACATTATCGACTTCAAGGATCCGGCCAAAGGCGCGCTCGGCGCGCTTGAACCGGAGCGCCTGCGCTCGGCGGTCGCCTCCGTCTCAGGTCGGCGACCAACGAGTGCGGTCACGGGCGATCTGCCGATGGATCCGCAAACCCTTCCGCAGGCGGTTGAAAATATTGCCGCAATCGGGGTCGATTACGTCAAGATCGGCCTTTTCGATGATCCAAGGCGCGCCGCCTGCATCGGGGCTCTGTCTCCACTCGGCGAAAGGTTCAAGCTGATCGGTGTCGTCTTCGCGGATGAAACGGTCGATCTTTCGCTTGTCGAGAGGCTCGCGGCTGCGCGATTCCACGGAGCAATGATCGACACCGCGAGGAAAGGCGCCGGCCGTCTCCTCAATCGCCGTGATCTCGTCTGGTTGTCGGCTTTCGTCGAGAGATGCCGGCGAAACGGCATTCTTGCAGGCCTCGCCGGTTCGCTCGAGCCCCCCGACGTGCCGCGCCTCTTGCCGCTGCGCCCGGACATTCTCGGATTTCGGGGTGCGCTTTGCGCCAAGGGAGAACGGACGGCCGAACTCGATCCCAAGGCGATTTCACTGGTGCGCGATCTCATCCCCTCGGACCGGCGTGCCCAAGCGGCCGGCAATGGGCAGGATGGGGATCGCGTCGATTACCGGCTTCTCGTCGGACGCGGCTATGCGGTCGAGCCGCGCGACGGTGCGTCTCGCGCGGACCGCATCTTCGTTCGGGATTTCGTCGTGCCCATGCACATCGGCGCTTATCGAGCCGAGCATGAATCGACGCAGCGCGTGCGCTTCAACGTGGAGGCTTTCGTGCAGCGCGGGACGCATGCGCCGGCCGATCTGCGAGATGTGCTCTCCTATGACGTGATCACCGATGCCATTCGCAGCATCGTCGCCGAAGGACATGTGGAGTTGGTCGAGGTCTTGGCTGAGCGGGTCGCGGGCGCCGTGCTCGGTCAGCCGCGCGTGGCGAAGGTCGTAGTCCGTGTTGAAAAGCTCGATATTGGTCCTGCCGCGGTCGGGGTCGAGATCACTCGCGAAAAAACGACCGAGGCCGCAATCCTGCGGCATCCCGCGCCGGCGGCTTCGAGCGATTCCAGCGGCTGAAACGTGAAGGACTTGGCGCTCGTCAAGCTTGGCGGAAGTTTCGCCTTCGCCGAGGAGCTGCCGGCTTGGCTCGCGGCGATCGAATCCGGAGCCGGCAAGACGATCCTCGTCGTGGGCGGCGGCCCCTTTGCCGATGCGGTTCGCATGGCGCAGCCGCGCATGGGCTTCGATGACATCGCGGCTGATACGATGGCGCTCCTCGCGATGGAGCAATATGCGGTCGCTGTCGCGGCCCTCGGCCGAAATCTAACGGTTGCCGGAAGCTATCCGCGGATACGGCGCGCGCTCCTGGCCGGAAAGATACCAGTCTGGGCGCCGAGCCGCATGGTACAGAAAGCGCGCCGGCTTGGCGTGGCGTCTTCGTCAGAGAGGGCGCGTCTGGACATCCCCGCATCATGGGATGTGACCTCCGACAGCCTAGCGATTTGGCTTGCACGAAAGCTACGTGCGCGGCGGCTTTTTCTCGTCAAGCAGAGAGTGGACGCGACGCAAGAGAGCGCGGATCAGTCGGTCACAGCCGAGTATTTGGCGCGCATCGGCGTTCTCGATTTAACGTTCCCCCGATTCCTTGCGGCCGCGAGGGATGTCGACGCCTTCTTGCTCGGACCCTATGACAAGGAAGGTCTTGCGATGGCGCTGCGGGCGGGAAAACCGATGGGTTTGCGTATCGGCCTTGTTGCCGAACCTGTGCCGATCCATCATGCGACA
>JAFAQA010000327.1 GCA_019246665.1 Hyphomicrobiales bacterium | reverse complement strand
CACAAATTTTCACAAGAAGCGACATTGAACGGCTCAATCGAAAAGAAAAGCGAAGGTCGCCGGCGGCCTCCCCCCACCACCCTTATCACATTCTCGTTCATGGGTTCATCTCGCCCTTGGATGGCGCGGGAAAGCCTGCGTCGCGTGCGGGACGATATTTCACCGACAGGCAAGCAGCAGCTCGTATGTCGAAATCCGGTTCATGACAGGGCCTGCCGACCTTTTCGACCAGCGCGAAAGGCAAAGTTTCGTTAACCGGCTTACGCACTGCGCTCCAACTCGCATTAACTTTCGGGGCGTCGGGTGAACAAAGGCGCGACGAATCGCCATTTTCGATTCGCGCCCAATCCCGCGGCGGATGGCAAGGGCAAAAATTTGGAAATCGCGCGTGCTCATCGCGGATGGTTAGCGCTGCATGAAGGCTTTGTCCGCGCGAAGCTCGCACCGCGGTAACGATCAGCACCAGACGAGAACACAGGCCAAACGAATCAGCGATTGGTCGCGAGAACAAAGAAGGGGTCGGCATGGCGCGCCCGTCGGCGGTGTAATTTCCCGCTGCGGTCAAAGCTCGATCGCGTTGCCCTCGCGCAAGCTTCTTTCATTTCCAGGTGGACCAAAACTCTTCCGGTGAGGAGGTGTGCGCATCGAGCGAAGCAAGCTTTGTTCGCATGTCTCGCCCCTCGAGGCGCGATGTTGTGCCGTTACGAAACACGGCGCGGATAGCGGCCCTTCGCAAGAGTGATTCGGCTCAACGAGGTCACGTTCCCGCTTCACAATCTTGCGCTCAAGAAAACGAAAGATTCCGGCGAAGGGGCGTTGGTCTTGGATTGAATCAGTAGCTTCGGCCAACCTTGTGTCTTCCCGCATGAGCTGGTCGCAAAAGCGGGCCCAGGATCATTCTCTAACGCGAGGAGAGCGCGATTGCCTTCGCTTCAGCGACGGAAGCCCCACCGGCATCCGTCAGCGTGATGCGCGCCGGAACTAGAAAATTCGACCCCGGTGCTGGCACGAGCGCGACTGCGATCCGATAATCGCGCATCTTCATCGTGAAGTCGTCACCGTCGAGGCTGTGGCCCGCGATCGGCACGTAGCTCGCCGAGCATACGAGGGCCTCCCCATTCAACGCGGTATTCTCCGTGCCGCGATAGGTCATCACGATGTCAAAACGCCGCCGGCCATCATAAATTCGAAGCTTCCTCTCGCAATTTGCGCGATCGAGCCCATTGGGTCCGGAGAGGGGAAGAAACATGGCGCTCAGCGGATCGAGCACGCCTTTCTGATCGGCCTCGGAGAGCGGAGCGTAGGCAGGAAGCGCACGGGGGTCATAGCCGACGGCGCTACTGTCCTTGAATAGACCGCCGGATTTCTTCTTGGCGATGTGCACGCTTTGCAGCCGATCGCCGGCGAAGGTGAAATTGCGCGTTTCGGAAAGCGACCGGATGGAATAGTCGAGCGTCGCGGCGGCGGGGGAAAGGCCGCGGGTCGAGATGATCCCCGAGGTCCGGGCGGCCGCAGGCCCTACCGCGAACGAATGCGCCGAGGAGCTCGGCCGAAAGGACAGGGAGAGCTGATAACCGGCGCTGGTCGAGCTGTATTGAACTGTCGCGCGGCCGACATCGAGCGAGAGAAGCCCGTCATATTCCACCTCATAGGTCACGACGATCGACGGTGAGCTTGCATGCGCGCCGGCGAGGCCGATCACGAAAGCCAGCGCGGCTCCGAAAAAGATCCCGCGCGGCAGCCACCGTGAGCGCCCGCCGGCTATTTTCATTTCTCGGCTCCCGCCTGAGCGCCGAGCATCCCCGCTTGCGCATTCTCGCTACGGACCCGTGCGCTCACCGCGTCGATCACGAGCATGCCGAACAAGGTCCGCACCGAGATTTTCACGGGCACCAGGAATGGCGTTCCGCTAAGAGGAGCAAGCGACACTTCCATATCGCGGTTCTCGGCCATGTAGCTCGTCGCCTTCAGCGATGTGCGATGCCCCGCGATCGGGGTATAGCGCGCCGAGCAGACGAGGGCGGGGCCGGAATAGCCGGGGAAGACAGCGTTGCTCAAGCGCGCATAGCTCAACGTGACATCGAAGCGCGCAACCCCATCGAAGACAGCGAGCTTGCGGTCGCAGCCTGAAGGATCGAGCGGCTTGTCGGGCTGCGGCGTCGGCATCACCAGCGCGCTGATCGGATCGAGCACGTCGATCTTGTTGGCCTCGGTCACCGGCACTCGATCATCGAACACGTCGACTGGCGGCTTCACTTCGAGCGCAGCCACGGTACCGCCTTGCAGGGCCATGCGCACCGTGCGCGAGGCGTGGCCGTTGGTGGTGGTGATGGCGTAGGAGATCGGCGTCGGCCGCGCCCCGACGATCGAACCGGTCGACACCGCCGCTCCCCGCGCCCCGGTGAGCAGGCCGGCAATGCCCGAAAGCCGCATCGCCAGGCTCGCATGGTAGTTCCTGGGCGTGCTCGCGAGCGACAGCGAGGCATCTCCCACCGACAGCCCGGCGAGGGTGATCGCATAGGCCGCGCTGAGCCCCGCCGCCCGCGCCTCGCTCCGGGCTCCAGCGAGCAAGGTTGCTGCCGCAAGCGCGCCGATAATACGTCCTCGCATGGCGAATCTTGACGTGCCTTTCATCTCTCACCTATACACCTCGCCCGAAGCCGTCATTTACAATTTGCGGTGAGGCATCGCTTGGCCGCAGCGATTCGTCGCGGCGACCCGTCCTTCGAGCGGCGATGCCCGTCGATTTTGTCCGAAGAAAGGAACCGCCATGTCTCGCCGTTGCGAGCTGACCGGAAAGGCCGTCCTGGGCGGCCATCTTGTGAGCCACTCTAACCGCAAGACGAAACGCGTCTTTCGGCCGAATCTGTGCTCCGTGACCTTGCAGTCGGAAGCGCTCGAGCGCTCGGTGCGACTGCGCATCAGCGCCAATGCACTGCGTTCGGTCGAGCACCGCGGCGGCCTCGACGCTTTTCTGGCCAAGGCGTCGGAAGCGGCGCTTTCGCCCAATGCGAGGGCGTTGAAGCGCGAGATCGCGAAAAAGGCTGCGCAGGGCTGAAGCGGTCCGAGATCCCGCGTCAGAGTTTCCATTCAGCCGAAGCGGACGCCGGCGCGCATTCAGCCCCTATTCAGCCCCAATGCCTCATTACGGTGCCTCGGCATCGAAATTGCCGGCGGGTCGTCTCGATGGGTTAGGCGTTCCGGCCCCGACAAATGGTTCACAATTGTCGGAAAAGGCTTGGCCATAACGCTACAAGTTTGTGGATAGATTTTGCTGATGGATAAGGACCATCCGTCAGAATCGATCCACCAGGCGGCACATGGCGGTCGCGGCGGAAAGTGCGGGAAGTCGCGTCAATAGGTCGAAATTGAGGGAAATTCATGAGAACCTTGGCAACCACTCTTGTCGCGGCAGGTGCGCTCAGCGTCGCGTCTCTCGCATCGACTGTGCCGGCTCAGGCGCAGTGGCATCGTTGCTGGAATTGCGGCGGGGCCGTCGCCGCTGGTGTCGTGGGCGGCACCTTGCTCGGCCTCGGCGTGGGCTCGGCGCTTGCGGCTCCCCCTTATCAAGGGCCCGGCACGCTCGCTCCTTACCAACCCTATCCGCCTGCGGCCTATTACGCCGGTCCGCCGCCGGTCGCGTATGCGTGCCACTACGAGCGCGTGCGCGATTTCGACCCCTACGGCAATCCGATCATCGTGCGCCAGCGCGTCTGCGACTGACCCGAGAAGACTTCGAATTGTGCTGAAGGGCGGCCTTCGTGCCGCCCTTTGTCGTTTGCGGGAAAGTCTCATCTCATCTTCGTGCGAATCCACAGAAACGGCAGGCGTTATGCCAGGATCCTCAAAAGCGCGGACGGAGTTTTCGAACTCTACGGGTCCGGTGTTGTGGAGCATCGACGAGCGCGGTGTAGCAAGCGTCGTTCTCAACCGGCCCGAGGTCAATAATGCCTATGACGGTGGCCTGGTCGATGGGCTGTTACGCGCGACCGATGCCCTCAAGGGCCTGACCGATCTGCGCCTTATCCTCATCAGAGGCAATGGCCGCCATTTTCAGGCAGGCGCCGATCTCAAATGGATCGACGCGGTCGCGAAGTCACCTCGAGAAGAGAATATCAGCGCTTCGCGGGCGACCGCCGAAGCGGTGCGGCGGCTCAACCTTTCGCCCGTGCCTACGCTCGCCCTCGTTCAGGGTGGCTGCTTTGGCGGCGGCACCGGGATCATCGCGGCCTGCGACGTGGTGATCGCCGCGGACAACGCGATGTTCTCGATTTCCGAAGTCAGGTGGGGACTCACCGCTGCAATCATTCTTCCACAACTCATCCATGGCATCGGCCTCCGACAGTTGCGGCGCTATGCGCTCACCGGCGAGCGTTTCGGCGCCGAGGACGCGCGCCGCATCGGCCTCGTTCACGAAGTCGTCCCTCTTTCCGACCTCGAGAGTGCGGGAACGCGAATGATCGGACATTTTCTTGATAACGGGCCCAATGCCATTACCGAGACCAAGATGCTGGCGCTCGGGCTCGCCAATATGAAGGTTGACGATAAGACCTTCGATCGCCTGATCGAAAGCCATGCCGCGAAGCGGCAATCGAACGAAGCCGCGGAGGGGCTTGCCTCTTTCGCCGAGAAGCGTTCGGCGCGTTGGGGGGCGGTGGCGCCGCCCAGAAAATCAGAGCAATGATCCGTTTCGACAAATTCGGAAACGAAATCCATGTCCTTCCCGAACGCTTTACCCACATGGAAAACCGAAAGGCATGTTCGCGGACGACTCGACTCGATCGAGAAAATGTGACTCAAAGCGTGACCACTGATTCGGGCGCGATCCGTTCCGCCGATGTTCCCCCCTTGCGATATGATGGCCCTCATGCTCAGATTATCGCCATGAGGAAGATGCGCGAGCGGACAACCTCGAGAGATGCGGCCGCGCGGCGCGGGGCTCGGGCCGTCGGAGGTCCCAGTTCACCCCTATTCTCGCCCAGGCACGATTCCGAAAGGCGCCGGGTTTCGGATAAGATCCTCATCTAAAAGCACCGGGATAAACAGGAAAGACGTGTCGCGCCGGGTCAATCTCGACGCCCTTCGTTCAGGAACGCGTCGATGACGATGATCTTCAAGCGCTTCGCAGGCGCCGATCGGGCAAAAGGCGTCACCGCCGTCCTCGGTCCGACCAATACGGGCAAGACGCATTTGGCGATCGAGCGCATGCTCGCGCACGGCGCCGGCGTGATCGGCCTGCCGCTCCGGCTCCTCGCACGGGAGGTATATGGCCGGGTGGTAGAAAAGGCAGGTCCGGACGCGGTCGCCCTCGTTACCGGCGAGGAAAAGATCAAGCCGGAAAATCCGCGCTATTGGGTTGCCACCGTGGAAGCCATGCCGCGCGATGTCGAGGCGCCTTTCGTCGCGATCGATGAAATCCAGCTTGCGGCCGATCTCGACCGCGGCCATGTCTTCACTGACCGGCTCCTCAATGCGCGTGGCACGCACGAGACGCTGATCATCGGCTCTTCCGTGGCGCGTCCCTTGGTCGAGAAGCTTTTGTCGGGCGTGAATGTCGTCACCCGTCCGCGGCTCTCGAAGCTCACCTTCGCCGGCGAGAAGAAGATCACAAGGCTGCCGCCGCGCTCGGCGATCGTCGCCTTCTCGGTGGAGGAGGTCTACGCGATCGCCGAGCTTGTCCGTCGTCAGAAGGGCGGTGCCGCTGTCGTGCTCGGCGCGCTGTCGCCGCGCACGCGCAACGCCCAGGTCGAATTATTTCAAGAGGGCGACGTCGACTACATCGTCGCCACCGACGCGATCGGGATGGGATTGAATCTCGATGTGGACCATGTGGCCTTCGCGGCCGATCGCAAATTCGATGGCCACCGCCATCGCCGCTTGACACCTGCCGAGATGGGCCAGGTGGCCGGGCGCGCCGGCCGTTATCTTCGCGACGGCACCTTCGGTTCGACAGCGCGCTGTCCGGCCTTCGAGCCCGATCTTGTCGACGCTCTGGAAAACCACCGCTTCGACGCACTCGAATGGTTTCAGTGGCGCAATGGCGAGCTCGACTTCTCGTCCCTCGATACGCTGCAAGCGAGCCTTGCCGCGATGCCGACGGAGCCAGGCCTTGTGCGGGCGCCGGCGGCCGATGATGTGATCGCGCTTGAAATCGCCGCACGCGACAAGGAGGTGCGCGAACGTGCCGCCTCGCGCGTCGAGATCGAGCGGCTCTGGCAGGTTTGCCAATTGCCGGATTACCGCAAGGTCGCGGCGCATGCGCACACCGAAATGGTGGTCACGCTTTTCGGTTTTCTCGCTGGCGGCGGTCGCGTTCCCGATGATTGGCTGCGCCGCCAGATTGCCGCCGTCGACCGCACCGATGGCGACATCGACACGCTCTCGGCGCGCATCGCGCAAACACGCACCTGGACTTTCGCGGCCAATCGGCCCGATTGGCTCAACGACCCTGAGCATTGGCAGGGCGAGACGCGTCGGGTAGAGGACAGTCTGTCGGACGCCTTGCACGAGAAGCTGGCGCAGCGCTTCGTCGATCGACGGACAAGCGTGCTGATGCGCCGCCTGAAAGAGAATGCGATGCTGGAAGCCGAAATCACCGCGTCGGGCGATGTGCTCGTCGAGGGCCACGATGCGGGGCGCCTGCAAGGCTTCCGCTTCACCTTGTCGCCGGAGGCGAGCGGGCCTGATGCCAAGGCGCTCCGCGCCGCAGCCTTGAAGGCTCTGTCTTCCGAATTCGAAACCCGCGCCGCACGCTTCGCCGAAGCGAAGGATGAAGCGATCGTGCTCGCAAGCGACGGCGCGGTGCGCTGGCGCGGCGAGGTCGTCGGCAAGCTCGTCGCGGGCGACAGCGTGCTGAAGCCACGCGTCACCGCGCTCGCTGACGAGCACATCTCCTCACCCGCGCGCGAGAAGATCGACAAGCGCCTCACCTTGTGGATCGCGGCGCGAGTGGAAAAGTTGTTGGGGCCGCTCTTCGCGCTGGAGAACCCGCCCGATCTCGCCGGCGTGGCGCGCGGCATCGCCTATCAGGCGAGCGAAGCGCTGGGCGTGCTCGATCGTGCCCGTGTCGCCCAGGACATGAAGGCGCTCGACCAGGAAAGCCGCGCCAAGCTCCGAGCGCTCGGCCTTCGCTTTGGCGCCTACCACATCTACCTCCCCGCTTTGCTGAAGCCCGCGCCGCGCGCGCTGGCGACGCAGCTCTACGCTCTGAAGCATGGTGGCCCGGAGCTCACCGGGCTCGACACGATCCTGCAATTTGCGTCGTCGGGCCGCACCTCCTTTCCGGCCGATGCCGAAGCTCCAAAAGCGCTTTATCGCGTTGCGGGGTTCAGGCTCTGCGGCAAGCGGGCGGTGCGGGTCGATATTCTCGAAAGGCTCGCCGACCTCATTCGCCCGGCCGTGCAATACCGCCCCGGCCTCACGCAAGGCACGCCCCCTCCCGGCACCGCTGACAGCGACGGCTTCGTGGTGACGGGGCAAATGACTTCGCTCGCGGGCTGCGCCGGGGAAGACTTCTCCGCGATCCTGACGTCGCTCGGCTATGTGGCGACCAAACGGCCAGGCCCGGCGATCACGGTGGCGCTCGCGACCCCTCCGAAGCCGGAATCCAAGCCCGAGACTGACGCCGCTCGCGCTGATGCGAGCGCCGGCGCGGCGGCGTCCTCCGACAATGCTTCGCCGGCTTCCGCGCCCAATGAGGATGAGCCCTTCCTTCCGGGCATCGTCTCGGCGACGGATGACCCGGCTGCCGTGCAGCCTGGCGTTGGAACGGAAGCGGTCGCGGCGACAGAGAAATCCTCCGGTGAGAGCATCACTCCGGCCAGCATCGATCTGGCAGCACCGCTCGCAGCAGCACCGTCCGACGGAGGGCCTGCCGCCGGCGAGCAAGGCAATGCGCAGGCCAGCGCCTCTGAGACTACAGCTCCCGCAGCTGAGACCTCTGCGGCGGTCGAATCCGAAACGACATCGGCAGCAGCCAGTTCGACGCAGGAGGCTCCCTCGACACCTGCCGAAACGGCCGAAACGCAGCCTGAGCTGATTGAAGTTTGGCGCCAGCAGCGTTCCGCTCATTCACGTCCCCGCCCGCAAAGCCAGGGCCAAGCGGCTGGGGAGAGACACGGAAGACGCCGACACGATCGCGGCGCCAAAGCCGCCGGACCGCCAAGCGGCGAACAAGCCGCCATTTCCGACAAACAGGCACATGCCGATGGAGCTCGCGATCATGGACGGTCTCAGCGTGATCCCAATCGCGCCCCCGCCGGCGGTCGGCCGCATCGGCGAGACAAGCGCGCCGGTTCTCGGCCGGAGCACGGCCCGGAAGGGCAGAAGCGCGAGGGGACGGCACGCGCGCATGCCGGAGCACAGCGTCCTGACAAACGCCCGCAGAAGGCGATAGACCCCGACAACCCCTTCGCCAAGCTCATGGCGCTCAAGGCGCAGATGGAGGAGGAAGGCCAACGATGAGGATCGCCGCGCGCTGAATGGCCGAGCTCGGCAGCCAACGCCTCGACAAATGGCTCGTGGTGGCGAGATTCGCACGCACACGCTCGCTCGCGCAGGCGCTGGTCGAGCAAGGCCATGTGCGGCTCGACGGCAAACGCGTCACAGACGGGGCCCGCAAGCTGCGGGCAGGCGATGTGCTGACGCTTGCGCTTCCACACGCGACGACGGTGGTGCGCGTCAAGGCGAGCGCGGAGAAGCGCGGTTCCTTTGCCGTGGCGCGCGAGCTCTACGAGGTCCTCGGCTCCGGCTGAACCTGGGCAGGTGCCACATAACTCGCGCAAGTCGCGGGCAATTCCCGCATCATCCCCCTATATGCTAATATATTCACGCCAACGGTGCCGCCGGGGACCTTCGCCAGCCCGGCGCGTTCATCCGCCAGAGGCGGCGCGCAAGGCGCGAGGGAATAAAGCCGATGTATACGCAAGGGTTGAACACCAAGGAAGCCCATTCAAGCTCTCCGGCCGATGCCGCGCGGGAAGCGCGTTTCCAGGCGCGCATCGACGAGGATGAGAAGATCGAGCCGAATGATTGGATGCCGGCCGCCTATCGTCGCACGCTCGTGCGCCAGATCTCCCAGCACGCGCATTCCGAAATCGTCGGCATGTTGCCAGAGGGCAATTGGATCACAAGAGCGCCCACCCTGAGGCGCAAAGCCGCCCTTTTGGCCAAGGTGCAGGACGAAGGCGGCCATGGACTTTATCTCTACGCCGCCGCCGAAACGCTCGATGTGACGCGCGAGGAGCTGGTCGAGCAGCTTCTTACCGGCAAGGCGAAATATTCCTCGATCTTCAACTACCCGACCCTCACTTGGGCCGATATCGGCGCCATCGGCTGGCTGGTCGATGGCGCGGCCATCATGAACCAGATCCCGCTCTGTCGCTGCAGCTTCGGCCCTTATGCGCGCGCCATGATCCGCATCTGCAAGGAGGAAAGCTTTCACCAGCGCCAGGGATACGAGATCATGTCGACGCTCGCGCGTGGAACGCCGGAACAGAAGTCGATGGCGCAAGACGCTCTCGATCGCTGGTGGTGGCCCTCGCTCATGATGTTCGGCCCTTCGGACAAGGAGAGCCAGCATTCCGACACGTCGATGCGATGGAAGATCAAGCGCTTCTCGAACGACGATCTACGCCAGAAATTCGTGGATGCGACCGTGCCTCAAGGCCACGCGCTCGGCCTCGTCTTCCCCGATGCGCAATTGAAGTGGAACGAGGCCGCGGCCCGTTTCGATTTCGGGCCCATCGATTGGGAAGAGTTCCGTCAGGTTGTTTCCGGCAATGGACCTTGTTCAAAGGATCGCATGCGGGCGCGCCGCAAGGCTCATGACGAGGGTGCGTGGGTGCGCGAGGCGGCAATGGCGCATGCGGCCAAGCTTCAGTCGCGCGAAGTGGCCGCCAAGCTCGCCGCTGAATGAGGCGTTGGCGATCCGCAAAGCTCAAATACGCGCTCTTCGCACCTTGGCATCATCCGGGATGATTTCATGACTGAAGCGAACTGGCCTCTCTTCGAAGTTTTCATCCGCTCACGCGGCGGCATGAGCCATCGCCATGTGGGGTCGCTGCATGCGGTCGACGCCGAAATGGCCCTCCAGAATGCGCGCGACGTCTACACGCGTCGCGGCGAAGGGCTGTCGATCTGGGTCGTGCCATCGAGCGCCATCAAAGCCTCCGACCCCGGGGACAAGGAAATGCTCTTCGAGCCCGCGAACTCGAAAATCTACCGCCATCCGACTTTCTACAAAGTACCCAAGGACGTCGGACATATGTGAAGTTGCGAACCGCTCCGGCAGGAAAGGGAGAGGGTGCCGCAGGCTTCGCAATCAGTGCGGTTTGAACAGCGGGTGCATCACTCGGTCTCCGGCTTTGATGCCGAGCTCATCGCAGACGCCGGCATTGAGCTCGAGGACGCCGAGCACCGGCTCGCCTGCCGCAATCACGCGTCTCGACAAGGGTTCAGTGTTGGTCTCGATGCGTGCCACCGTGCCATCTGCGCGAATGAAGAGCATGTCGAGCGGCAGATAGGTGTTCTCCATCCACATCGTGGCCGGCTCAGGCTTGCCGAAGTCGAACAGCATGCCGCGGTTTTTCGGCAGGTAGCGGCGAAACATCAGCCCCTTCTCGCGCTCGGCGTTGTTGCGTGCGAGCTCCACCTCGAAAACGTGCGGCCCGTTGGCGGAGACGATCTCGAGGCGCTGCAGCGCCTCCGCCGCCCCCACGCTCGTCGCGTCAAATGCCGAAAGGGCAAGGAAGATCCCAAGCACCAGGAGTGCGAAAGCGCTTCCCAAAAAAGTGCGACGGCCATGCTCCGCAGGTCTTCGTCTTTCGGTACGCCCTGCCTTTTCGCCTGAAGCGCTACTGAAGACGGCGTTGAGGCTCATTTGCAGGAACTCTCCGGTGAAGCGTCACGCGACTTGCGAGCATGACGAGCAAAGCCGAGTGGGGGAATGTGCGCTATCCAACCTATGGCGAACCAACGCCGATTGGAACGCCATCATATCTTGAATTGTTCGTGAGACTCACGCCCGCTCATGCGAGAAAGCGCTGCGAGCCGGAGATAACCTGGAATTGCCGCCTTCGCTGAGATGAGCGGACCTCAAGCCCGGGCTCGCCTTGTGCATCCGGCCCTCGGCGCGGTTCGGCCTAATGCGAGGCAGCGACCGCGCCGTGCTCGGGCAACCGCACCTCGGTCGCCATCAGCCCCTTTGGGCCTGGCCCGTAGCGTACCAGCACCTCCTGGCCGGGCCGCAATTCGGCGAGGCCGAAGCGGCGCAAGGTTTCCATATGGACGAAGATGTCGGGAGCACCCTCACCCTTGCTGACGAAACCGAAGCCGCGCACGCGATTGAACCATTTGACGGTCACGCCTTCGAGACCGCTCGACGGCACCACTTGGGCATGAGTGCGAGCCGGCGGCAGCTCCGAGGGATGAGGCAGCTTCGGCGGTTCCACCTTGAGGACGCGCAAGGCCTGCAAGCCGCGTTGTCCGCGCACGGCCTCAAGAACGACGCGCGATCCCTCGACCGTGATCGGGAAACCGTCGCGCCTGAGGCAGGTCACGTGCAAGAGCACGTCCGGGAGGTCATGATCAGGTTTGACGAAGCCGTAGCCCTTTACGGCATCGAACCATTTGACCACGCCTTCGATGTGGATGGGTTGGACGGTGACGAAACCCGTTTCACTGGCGCTTTCGAGCCGCGCTCTTGCGCTGTCCTGCAAAGCCTCGCCCACATTGCCCTCCCGCGTCGTCTTGCCGCCGATAGAGCCGCTGCTCGAAGCATTCGATCTAGGGCGATACTCCGGGACGTCGCTGCTCATCGGACTACCAGGTCAGACGGGCCCAATACTGATTCGGTCTACAATCTACCATTGCCGCCGCCGAAACAAAGCCCCAAAACGCAGTTGCGAACAAGGATTACAACCATACAACCTCAATTGACGCGTCGCGACAAATGCCAAGCGAGACGGGCAAGGACTGGGCCAGCCTCGATATCGAAGCGCTCATGAGCATCATCGTCGAGCCCTGTCTCGCCGCGGTTGAGGATGAGGAAGACGGCACCGTTCTCACGCGCGACAAGCGGCAATCCCGCTGCCGGATACACGAGGAGCGATGAGCCGATCGCCAAAATGAGATCGGCGTTTCCGGCCGCGAGCATGGCGCGCTGCATCTCGGCCTGGGGCATCGCCTGGCCGAACGAGATGGTCGCGGCCTTGACGATGCCGCCGCAGGCTTCGCATCGCGGCGCACAATTTTCCTCTTCGAGCATTCGACGGCAAAAAGAGAGCTCGTGACGCCGTCCGCATTCGAGGCAGCGGGCGTAAGTGCCGTTCCCGTGCAGCTCGATCACCTTGTCGGCGGGAACGCCGGCCGTCTGATGCATGTTGTCGATGTTCTGCGTGATCACCGTATCGACGACGCCATCGTTCACGAGGCGCGCCAAGGCGTGGTGCCCTTCGCCCGGCAGCGCACCCTTGTGGTGATCGTCGAGTGTGAACTTGCGCCGCCATGCCTCACGTCTTGCGTCCTCGCTTGCGACAAAACGATCAAAGGGCATCGGAGGATTCGCGAGCCAGGGGCTACCGGGTGAGCGGAAATCCGGGATGCCGCATTCGGTCGACATCCCGGCCCCAGTCAGGACGACGAAGGCTTTGGCGCGACGGACATGCAAGGCGAGCGAGCGCGCCGCCGCTTCGATCTCGTCGGCTCGCGTCATGCTGGAGAACGCGTCCATGCCGGGCCTCCTCGCGCGATGCCGCCCCGACGCGTCCAATGCCTTCCTCGGAAAGACCTCACCATCACTCAACATCTCGAATCAACCGAGGGTAACTCCGGCCCGATGACGCACCTCGCCTACGCGCTGCAATCACGTTATACGCCCTTCCATGACCGCGGCCACCCCTCTCTCCGTCAACCCTATTGTGACGACACAAGGCGTGCGTTTCGGCAATGAGCTTAAAGTGGTACTCATCGCCGGCCCTTGCGCGCTCGAGAGCCGCGACCATGCCTTCGACATGGCGGGCGCGCTCGAGGAGCTTACCCGCAAGCTCGATATCGGGTTCGTTTTCAAGAGCTCTTTCGACAAGGCGAACCGCACCTCCCTCGACGCGTTGCGAGGACTGGGGCTCGACAAGGCGCTCGCCATCTTCGCCGACATCCGCGAGAAACTGGGCATCCCGGTTCTCACTGATGTGCATGAGCCCGCCCAATGTGCTCTTGTCGCCGAGGCCGTCGATATTCTGCAGATCCCGGCATTTCTCTGCCGCCAAACGGATCTCCTGATCGCTGCCGCCAAGACCGGCCGCGTGGTGAACGTCAAGAAAGGGCAATTTCTAGCCCCTTGGGACATGAAGAATGTCGTCGCCAAGATCGCGGGCGCCGGCAATCCGAACGTCCTCGTCACCGAACGCGGCGCGAGCTTCGGCTACAACACGCTTGTCTCGGACATGCGTTCTTTACCGATCATGGCGGAGACGACGGGCGCGCCCGTGATCTTCGATGCGACGCACTCGGTGCAACAGCCCGGTGGACGCGGAACCTCGTCGGGAGGTGAGCGCCGATTCGTGCCGGTGCTGGCGCGTGCTGCCGCCGCGGTCGGGGTCGCGGGCGTCTTCATCGAGACGCATCGCGATCCCGACAAGGCGCCCTCTGACGGGCCCAACATGGTGCCCTTTGCCGAAATGGCGGGGCTTCTTGGCCAGTTGCTCGCCTTCGACGCGATAGCGAAGCGTTCGCCGGGCAAGGCCCTCACAGATGCTGATGTTTAACGCGCCCCTTGGGCCGGCCAACAGATGGATGGCCGACCCCGCGGGAGCGCAGGTGAGAGTGCGGGAGCTGGAGCCCGAGTGCGCTCAGCGCGAATAGAACTCGATGACGAGGTTCGGCTCCATCTGCACCGGGTAGGGCACATCGGAAAGCGTGGGCACCCGCGCGAGCTTCGCCGTCATCTTGCCATGGTCGGCCTCGATGTAGTCGGGCACGTCGCGCTCGGCGAGCGCCACGCTTTCGAGCACGATGACGAGCTGCTTCGACGCATCCTTCACCTCGATGACATCGCCGGACTTCACGAGGTAGCTCGCGATGGTGACGCGCCTTCCGTTCACCTTCACATGGCCGTGGTTGACGAATTGGCGCGCCGCAAAGACCGTCGGCACGAATTTGGCGCGGTAGACGACCGCATCGAGCCGACGCTCCAGAAGCCCGATCAGGTGCTCGCCACTGTCGCCCTTGAGGCGGATGGCCTCGGCGTAATAGCGACGGAACTGCTTTTCGGAGATGTTGCCGTAATAGCCCTTGAGTTTCTGCTTCGCACGCAACTGCGTGCCGAAGTCGGAAATCTTGCCCTTGCGGCGCTGCCCATGCTGGCCGGGGCCGTATTCGCGCCGATTGAAGGGGCTCTTCGGGCGACCCCAGAGGTTCTCGCCCAGGCGGCGGTCGATCTTGTGCTTGACGTTGTGTCGCTTGCTCATCGCGTATCCTGTTCGGGCCGATGCTTCGGCATGAAACGGTTCAATGCGGGCACCCGCCCGCACCGCCCGAAGGAGCGGCCACGCACAGGAACCCGCGACGGATCGCGCCCTCCTCTTTCCGTTGCGGCGCTCGCACGATCGGCTTGCGCTTTCCGGAACGACAGACCAAGCTCGCAGCGAGGCTCACCTGGTCGCGGGTGCTCGAAAAGCCGCGCGGGCCGAAAGGCCCGCGTGACGCGATGCATCTATGACGGATTCCGCGCGATGTCAAAAACGTCGGAAGCTCACCACGGTGTGCCGCCGGAAAGGAATTTGCCGCGGGGCGCGCCGCGGAACCCCGTCCCGACCCCGTCTCCTCCCATGCCCGACATGGGTGCAAGATGAACACTTTGGCGCTCAAGCTCTCGCTCACGCCGGTCCTGATCCTCGCGGCGAGCCTTGCCGGTCGCCGCTGGGGAGAGGCGATCGGCGGTTGGCTGGTCGGCTTGCCTTTGACCTCCGGACCGGTCGCGTTCTTCCTTACGCTCGACCAGGGTCCAGCTTTTGCTCAGCAGGCTGCGGCGGGCTCGCTTGCGGGCACCGCGGCACAAGCGTGTTTCGGCCTCGGTTATTTCTGGACGGCCGAACGCGCCCGCTGGCCTGTCGCCTTCGGCGCGGGGACCGCCGCTTACGCGATTGGCGCCCTTAGCCTGCAACTCCTCGCCCTGCCGCACCTTGTCTTGTTTCTCATCGCACTCGCGGCTCTGACCTTGGCGCTTCGTGCCATGCCGGCACAACCGATCCGCCGCGTGGTCGCCATTCTGCCGCTTTGGGATCTGCCAGCCCGCATGGCGGTCGCCACGACGCTCGTTGTGGCGGTGACGGCCGGAGCGTCGACGCTCGGTCCGCGCTTGAGCGGCCTCGTCGCGACCTTTCCGATCTTCGCGACGGTGCTCACGGTGTTTGCGCATCACGTGCAAGGCGCTGCGGCGGCGCGCCAGGTGCTGCGCGGCCTGCTTCTTGGCCTTTACGGGTTTGCGACGTTCTTCGCCGTCCTCAGCTTGTTGCTGCCGCAGGCTAGCATGGCGCTCGCTTTCATCGGCGCGGGGCTCGCGGCCATGCTCGTGCAGGGCGCCTCGTTCAAGCTCATGCGGCGTGCCGGCTGAATGCTCAGATGGACTTCTCGAAGCGATATTCACGCGAATGCGAGACATCGCCGAGATCCCGCTCCTCGCCCGTGAGGCGATAGGAAAGCTGCTCATAGAAACGATGGGCAGCGAGAAAGCGCGTGTCGGACCAGAAGAAGATGCGCCTCGCGCCTTGCCTGCGCGCCTCGCTTTCCGCGAGCGCGACGAGCTTCCCGGCAAGACCACGGCGGCGCATGTCGGGGCGCACATAGACGCGATGAAGCTCGGCAATTTCCGCGTGCGGATAGTCGAGGCTCACGCAAGCCCCGATGCGCCCTGCGCCATTTTCGACGACCCAGAAACATCTGTTCTTCTCGGCCGCGGCGGATGCAGGTTTCACAAGATCGGCGAGGTCGTCATGAGGATCGACCAGGCAGCCGGGATATTCAGCAAAGCATAGCGCGATCAAGCCGAGGAGCTCCTGCGCGTCCTCGTCCCGCACCGGCCGAATGGTGAGCGCGCGCGATGATGGATCGCGCCCCCAGCCGATCATCTTCTCACATATGATGTTCTGGCCTTCCGGACTCTCCGAACATTCGGGCAATTCGGCAAAGCCGCGCTTCGCGTAAAAGCTCCTCGCCTTTGCGTTCTTCGTCTCGACCTCGAGGCGCATCGACCTCCCTTGCGGGAACCAGGTCTCGCATGCCCGCAGCATCGCGGTGCCGAGGCCCTGGCCTTGACATCCGGGCCGCACGTAAAGCCGGCCAAGCGTGACGAGACCGTCAGGGCCGAGGTTCGCGGAGGCCGTGCCGAGAAGGGTGCTAGATGCTTCCGCGACAAGGAAGACGTGAGCTTCACGCTCGAGCCCGCGCGCCAAGCGATCGAGCCCATGCCAGGCGTTCGTGATCTCGGTCACGCGCTCGACGCCGTAAATCGCATCGTAAGTATCGTGCCAGGTCTCGACCAGGAGGTCCCGAATGCCAGCAAGCTCATCACGCCGCGCCGGCCTGATGAGGAAGTCGACTTCCGCACGGTCGCCACTTCGAGATGAGCGCTTGATGAAATTTGCGGTGTGTGGCTTCACAGGACTCGTGTGGATCCGCAAGACGAGACGCCGGCCCGCAGAGCCAACTCTATCTCGAGGAAGCCAGCGCGCGCGACTTTAGTTCTCGGCTCTGCCCTGGCCGGTCATGGCAGAG
>JAFAQA010000186.1 GCA_019246665.1 Hyphomicrobiales bacterium | reverse complement strand
CGCGCCATCATCACTTTCACAAGCACCACCTCGCTCATTAGAGCTATCCGATTTTGCGAAACGGCCCTGAGGTTTTCTGGGCCGTTTTTTCTTGCGCGGGGGCTGGCTTTCAGTGCGGCATTCCAGCCATCTCAATCAACATCTCTTGAGCGCGGAATAAATCTCCCCAGCGAGCGATAAGGTCGCGTGGGGCTTCGCCTTCGAGTGAGGAAACCGAGATGGTGCACGACATTCACGATCGTCAGGAGCAGGGGAGGCGCGTCCTCCGCGCGCCCGCGAATAAAAGCGTTCGCACCCTGGTCGCGAGCGCTGTTTTCGTGTCCGCCGGCGCTCTCGCCACGGGCCCGGCCTTCGCGGTCTTCGATGGCGGCGCCGAGCACAGCGATAGCTGGAATGGCGATCACGACGGGATCTACCAAGTGCAGCGCGGCGATTTGATCTGCGAATCGCGCGAGGCCTGCGGCGGCCCGGCCGCGATCCCGATGAACAGGCCGGGCTATTGGTATCTGCCGGGCGGCATGTTCCAAGCCTATCACCCGCCAGTTCCGCCGGCGCCGAGGCGGCGCTAAAGCATCCGCAAAAAGTGGCGCCACCTTGCGATAAGAATCACGCGGAAAAACAACAAGCTAATCTGACGCGACTGATCTCATCTCGACGCAACGCGTTATAGCGCAAAAAGCCCATCTCGACGCTGGGGTCCGCTCAAGGGGCAAGCGGTTCGGCATGCGTCAGGCGATCGCGAGCTTGCGAAACCGCACAGCGTGGATCGTCGCACCGACCCTGACCGACGCGAACCGACGCCCGGGCCAGGAGCGATAGGCGTTTTTTGCTTCGTCAAGCTCGTCCTCGGATCTTGTTGCGAGGATCCGGTGCGACCACCCGCGCCTTTCTTCCCCGAATTGACGGATTGCGCCGCTCCCTCTAGCCCGACCGGATGCTTTTCCTGATCCGCCATGGCGAGACGATCTGGAACGCCGATGGGCGGCTCCAGGGGCAATGCGACACCAAGCTTAATGGGCGCGGGCGCGAGCAAGCGCGGGAAGCGGGCCGGATCTTGGCCAAGCTTTTGCCTGATGCCGCGCAAACGCATTTCATCGCGAGTCCGCTCATGCGGGCGCGCGAATCGCTTGAGATTTTGATGGGTGAGCTTGTCGCGCAGGGCAAGCTTGCGGCCGTCGTCCCTTACACGACCGATGATCGGTTGATCGAGCTCGGCTTCGGCCGCTGGGAAGGCCTCACCTGGAAAGAGGTGAGGCGCGACGCCCCGAAAGCTTACGCGGAGCGCGATGCGGATGTGTGGAATATCCCGCCGCCCGACGGGGAAAGCTACGCGTCGCTCGCCTCGCGCGCCGGCCCTTTGCTCGGCGAGCTCACTGGCGGGAGCGTCATCGTCTCGCATGGCGGCATCACGCGCATCGCGCTCCATCTGTTCGCCGGGATGCCGCAGGACCAGGCGGCGAAAGCGGTGATTCGTCAGGGCGACGTGCTGGTGCTCGACGAGGGGCGTGCCGGCTGGGCTTCCGGCGCCCAGCTGGAGACCACGGCGGCGAGAGCCTCATCCGCAAAAGAAGCGCGGCCTTTGCGATAAGAGCATGCGGAGCGGGCGCTTACTCGCTTCGATTGTCATGGGCGGGGCCTCGGCTTTGGCGAGCTCGCGCCGGCCGTCCGCGCCACCTCACCCACCGGTCTTCCCCTTCAGTGTCGACGCCCTGATGGCGCGGACCTCACCTTCGCGAACGGGTTGCAGCAGCTTTCGGAAGCTGTCGCGCTTTTCATGGATCGAGGCGATGACCTCGCCCATCGGCACGCCGATGTCGACGAGCACGGCTTCGGAGAGCTGCAGGCTCGCCTCGATGGTCTCCGGCACCGCATCGGTGACGCCGAGCTCGTAGAGCTTTGAGGCATGACTCGCGTCCCGTGCGCGGGCGACAATCGTGAGGTTCGGACGCTCCGCGCGGGCCGCGACAACGACGTGCTCGACGGCGCTCGGCTGATCCATCGTGACGACGAGAGCGAGCGCGCTTGCCAACCCGGCACGACGCAAGAATTCCGGGCGCGACGCATCGCCGTAATAGATCGCCTGCCCGGCATCGCGCCTGCGTTTCACGAGGATCGCATCCTGGTCGATCGCGACGAAAGGAATGCCATGCGCCGCGAGGAGCTCGCCCACCAGCGCGCCGACCCGTCCATAGCCGACGATGAGCACGCGCGCGCCGGCGGCATCCGTCGGCGGAGCGAGGTGGGCGAAGGCCCGCTCGTCGAGGCGTCGGTCGCGCGTCATGGCTTCGCCCAATCGGGCGAGCCATGGGATGGCGAGCATGGAGAGCGTCACGGCGACCATGGCACTCTCCGCGCTCTCGCGCGGCACCACATCGGCGAGCATGGCCGCACCGAGCACGACGAAGGCGAACTCGCCTCCCGGCCCAAGCAGGAGAGCCATCTCACGTGCCACGCCCCATGGGACCTTGAAGGCGGGAGCTGCGGCGGCGATGACGAGCGACTT
The DNA here is from genome assembly GCA_019246665.1 of Hyphomicrobiales bacterium. Classification (GTDB taxonomy): domain Bacteria; phylum Pseudomonadota; class Alphaproteobacteria; order Rhizobiales; family Beijerinckiaceae; genus GAS188. Next base: position 1,860 of record JAFAQA010000186.1, on the reverse strand, counting down.
CAAGATGATGAGGCCGAGGGCGATCGTGATGATCTCGGCCGGACGCGTGACAATCCGCGAGAGATCGAGCCCGGCGCCGACCGACACGAAGAAGAGGCCGAGCAAAAGCCCCTGGAAAGGCTCGATCATCACCTCGATCTCGCGTCGATATTCCGTCTCGGCGAGCAGCAAGCCTGCGATGAAGGCGCCAATCGCCATGGACAAGCCGCTCGCCGCGGTGGTGAGCGCCGTTCCCATCACGACGAGGAGGCAGGCGGCCATGAAGAACTCCGTCGAGCCTGCGACGGCCACCATGTGAAACAATGGGCGGAGAACCAGGCGACCCGCGAGAATGATGAGGGCGATGGCGGCCAGCGCCACCGCAAGTGTCTCCACCAGCTCCTCCTCGATATTCGCGGCCTGACCATGGCCCAACGCCTCGACGAGGATCAGCAGCGGGGCCACGCAAAGGTCCTGGAAAAGCAGGATGGCGAAGCTTGCGCGGCCCGTCATCGAGTTCAGGCGCTTGTGCTCCGCGAGCACCGGGATGACGATCGCGGTCGAGGAAAAGGCGAGCGCTCCCCCAAGGACGATGGCCGCTATCCCCCCGAGTCCCAGGGCATAGGCGATGGCGGCGATCAGGGCGGCCGAGACCAGGACCTGCACGGCGCCCAGGCCGAATAGGATGCGGCGCATGCGCATCAGCCGTTCGAAGGAGAGCTCGAGGCCGATCATGAAAAGCAGGAAGACCACGCCGAGCTCGGCAACCGGCCCGATCTCCTGCGCATCGGCGATCGTCACATAAGTGAGCCAATGGGGCGTCACGCCGAGCCATCCTGGGTGTCGCGCCAAGCGGCCAAGGCCGAAAGGCCCAAGCACGATCCCCGCGGCCAGGAAGCCGATCACCGGACTGACCTTCAGACGGCGAAAGAGCGGCACGATGACGCCCGCCGTCACGAGAAAGAGCAGCGTGTCCTTGTAATCGGAGATCGTGGTCGGATGCATTCCTCTCCCGTCAAAGAGCGTCGCAGACGCCGATGTCCGCTTGGAGCACGATCTGGAAAAGTCAGAACTGCTTTTCCGATAAGAAACGCTTCACTGAAGGCTTAGGAATGCTGGCGCTTCTGATTTGAAGGCAGCGCGCTCCAGGATCTACGCGCGCTCAGAGCACTTTGCCCGGATTGAGGATGCCTTGCGGATCAAGAGTGCGCTTCAAGGCGCGCATCAAGTCGAGGGCGACAGGGTCCTTCACGCGGGGCAAAAGATCGCGCTTCAATTGCCCGACGCCGTGCTCGGCCGAGATCGACCCGCCGAAGCGGATCACCACCTCGTAGACCACGTCGCCGATCTCGTGCCAGCGCGCCAGGAAATGCGCGCCATCGGCGTCTGGCGGCTGGAAAACGTTGTAATGAACATTGCCGTCCCCGACATGGCCGAAAGCGAGCGTGCGCACGCCGGGGATGAGCCTCTTTACCGCTGCATCCGCCTCCTCGATGAAGCGCGGAACGCTCGCGACCGGCACGCTGATGTCGTGCTTGATCGAAACGCCTTCGGCGCGCTGCGCGTCCGGAATAGTCTCGCGGATTCGCCACAACGCCCTGCTCTGCTCGATCGAGGCCGCGAGCGCCGCATCCTCGACCTCTCCAGCCTCGATCGCCGCGCCGATCAGCTCTTCGGCGAGGCCTTCGATGGCTGCGCCCGCCTGCCCCGACAATTCGAGGAGCACGTACCAGGCATGAGGGCCGGCAAGCGGATCGCGGGTGGCCTGTCCATGGCGCAAGGCCATGTCGATGCCGATGCGCGGAATGAGCTCGAAGGTGGTGAGCGCGGAACCGGCACCCGCCTTCATCCGCGCCAGAAGCGCGAGGCCGGCTTCGGCCG
>JAFAQA010000300.1 GCA_019246665.1 Hyphomicrobiales bacterium | reverse complement strand
GCTCGACAAGACGGCGCGCGGCTGGCTCGCCGAGAAGGGATATGATCCAGCCTACGGTGCACGGCCCTTGCGGCGCGTCATCCAGAAATATGTGCAGGATCCGCTTGCCGAGTTGATCCTGGCCGGCAAGATCAAGGTCGGCGACACTGCGCGCGTCAGGCTTGGCCCCGATGGCCTCATGATCGGGGATGTCAGCGTGCCGCCGCCCGAGCAGCGCGTGAAACGGCGCGCGGGGATGCGGCTGAACTAGGGTAAATATGGAAAGGTGGAAGCCCGTTTTCCGAACAGGGATTATACGGCGCTGGTCTCAGCTGGAATGAGCGCGCTGGCAGCCCACTCAAACACCAGCACGTTAGAATCGTGGGTGGGTGATACGGTGATCAAGTGTAATGGCCGCACTTGGTACGGCCATCCACGCCTACTTCCCTTCTTCCCTTCCTCCAGAAAGGCGTGGATGGCCGGGCCGAAAACCCGGCCATGACGCGAAAAAGACCCGAGTCATAATTGCAATTGCACGCTCTAGCGAGAGCATCTTGCGTTTAGATGCGATCAGCAGAGTCCGGTAATCTTTTTGTATTCGCATGATCTTATCGCAAAAGTGGGGCACTTTTGCGCACTACGCTCTAATCTAAGCGTTCGTCATGCGCGTAGCGGTCAACATGCCGAGCTTTCCGGCGCGCATCGGCTTGAGGACGAAAATTGCGAGAAGCACGACAGCGAAGTTCGTCACTGTCGCGGCGAGGAACACGCCATGCCAGCTTCCTGTCGCGTCCTGAAAAAGATTCGCGACCGGCACAAGAAAGGCCGAGGTGCCTTTGGCCGTGTAAAGCAAGCTCGCATTGGTGGTCGCGAATTTCGGGCCGAAGGTGTCGGTGGCGGTCGAGGGGAATAGGCTGAAGATCTCACCCCAGGTGAAAAAGATCAGGCCAGCGAAGAGCACGAACGCCAATGGGCTCGTGCCGAACGCGTCCAAAAGCCAGTAGGCCAACCCTCCAAGCGCGAAGGCGATCGCCATCGTGTATTCGCGGCCGATCCTGTCGGACACCCATCCGAAGAAGGGGCGCGCCAAGCCGTTCATCACATTATCGAAGATGAGCACGACGGTGAGTGTGGAGGCCCCAAGCCAAAGCATGGCATCCGCGACGCCATAGCTCTTGGCAATGAGCGCAATCTCGGCCGTGGCCATCAGGCCGCTCGCCGAGATCGCCACGAACATCACATAGAGCAGCCAGAAGACTGGGCTCGCCAAAACCTCACGCGGCGTGAAGCTCCGCGTCGATTGTTGCAGCTTCGCCGAGCTCACGGCGGCGACTTCGCCCGGCCGCGGCGGACGCAGCATGAAGGCGAGGACGAAGACGACCGCACCTTGCGCGAGTGCGAAAATCAGAAAGGTCGCTTCATAACCACGGGAGGCGATGAGCAGGCGAATCGGAATGACGGTGAGCGCTGCTCCGGCGCCGAACCCAGCCGCGGTGAGGCCAACCGCCAAGCCGCGCCGATCGGGAAACCATTTCACCGCGTTGCCGATGCAAGTTGCGTAAATCCCTCCCGCGCCGATGCCGGAGAGCACGGCCGCGGCATAAAGAAGCGAGAGCGAGTTCGCGATCGAATTGAGCGCCCAGCCCAGCGCCACGAAAATGGCACCGCACGCGACCATCAGCCGAGGCCCACGTTCTCCAAGCCGATCGACGATGAAGCCTTCGACCGGTGTGAGCCAAGTCTCAACGGCCACGAAAATACTGAAGGCGAGCTGGATTTCGTCTGCGCGCCACCCATGCGCCTTTTGGATCGGACCGACGAAGAGCGTCCAGCCATATTGGAGGTTGGCGATGAGCACCATGCACAAAACGCCGACGACGAGTTGCCAGACGCGTTGCACGCCCGACTCGGTAGTGCCATTCGTCGCTCGCAGGGACATTTCAGCTCCCCACTGCTATTTCTGCCGTTGCCGGCGCGGGCGCGCTTTTGGACGCGTCGTTGCTTCTACAAGACCTTGCGAACCTCCTCTATTCCAGCTTTCAGCTAGGCGAGCGCCTATTCGGCGGCAAGCGGCGGCGCCTCACCTAGCGCGCCGGAAGATTGCACCTTGGCGATGCGGCGCTGATCGAACTTCAGTACATCGCGCAAAATCTCTTCCGTATGCTCACCGAGCAAGGGAGAGCGTCTCACCTCGCTGATCGAATCCGACATTTTGATCGGGTTGCCGACAGTGAGGTATTTGCCCCGTCTCGGATGATCGACCTCGACGATCGTCCCCGTCTTGCGCAGCGATTCCTCTTCGGCGAGCTCCTTCATCGAGAGGATGGGCCCGCATGGGATGTCGTATTTGTTGAGGATGTCCATGGCCTCGAATTTTGTCTTGGTCATGGTCCATCGCTCGATCGTGTCGAAGATTTGCTTGAGGCGTGGCAACCGCGCAGGAGGCTTTGCATAATCGGGATCGGTCTTCCATTCAGGCTTGCCGATCACGTCGCAGATCGCCTCCCAAACCGGGGCTTGGGTGATAAAATAAATGTAAGCGTTCGGATCCGTTTCCCAGCCTTTGCACTTCAAGATCCAACCCGGCTGACCGCCCCCTGAATCGTTCCCCGCGCGCGGCGTCGCCTCGCCGAAGGGAATGTTCTGCCCGAACTGGCTGTATTCCTTGAGGGGCCCATGCTTCAAACGCTGCTGGTCACGCAGCTTGACGCGACAAAGGTTGAGCACCCCGTCCTGCATCGCGGTAAGCACTTTCTGGCCGCGCCCGGTTCGGTTCCTCTGATAAAGCGCGCAGACGATGCCGAGCGCGAGATGCAACCCCGTGCCGGTGTCTCCGATCTGCGCCCCAGTGACGAGCGGCGGACCGTCGAGGAAGCCTGTGGTCGAAGCGGCGCCTCCGGCACATTGGGCGACGTTCTCATAAACCTTGCAATCCTCGTAAGGGCCAGGGCCGAAGCCTTTGACCGATGCGACGATCATGCGCGGGTTGAGCTTATGGATATGCTCGAAGGTGAGCCCCATGCGCTCGAGCGCGCCGGGCGCGAAATTCTCGACGAGCACGTCGCACGACTTCACCAACGCTTCGAGAACCGCCTTTCCTTCAGGATGCTTGGAATCGATGGTGATCGAGCGCTTGTTGTGATTGAGC
>JAFAQA010000294.1 GCA_019246665.1 Hyphomicrobiales bacterium | reverse complement strand
CCTCAATGCGCCAGGAGAGCCGTGCAAGGCAAGGGTTCGGAGCGGACCGATGTTCGCGATGAGCGAAACGCGTTGTGAAAGAAACGAGCGAGCATCATTATGTTGCACGTACAAAACACGAAATTTTCATAAGGGAAATAAGCATTCAGATCGAAGAATAGGCAAAACAACAGCATAAATATTTCGAAGGCGGAAGAAATCGCCCAGCAAGATTGCCTTCACGCTCCAAACTGAAACGGGCGTTAATCATTTATCAACCATGATTATTAAAGAATTAGCCCCACATCACCTGATTCTTTTGAACGGGAGGAATATCGATGCCGCTGGAAAGCCGAACGCCGGGTATCCGACGGGTCGTCGGTCGGCCTGGAGGCATTGCCGAAGGGGAGCCGAGAGACCTCGCCGAGGATCTCGACAACGTCATGCGTCTGATCCAAACGCCTAAACCACAGCCAACTTCGGCACCCTTGCCCGCGAGCGATCCATCCCATTTGAATGCCGCCCTCGAGATGATCAAGCGCGCGGCGCAAGCCATGGATGCGATGGAGGACCATGCGCAAGTGGTTCAAGCGAAAGCGCAGGAGCTCGCCGAACGCGCCCGCTACGACGTGCGTTCGGCTCGCCAGCAGGTCTCCGCGCTGGAGCAGCGCTTGTCGGAAAGCGAAGCGCAGGCCGAGGAACTCGAAGCACGCCTCGCCGAAGCGGAGGAAAGGGCGCGCGCCGCGCATGAATGGCTCGAGCGCTTCCAGGAGACGATCAACGCTGCCTTCGCGACGCGCCATCAATCGATGCCGAACGACATCAAGGCTCAGCTCCGAAGCGCCGCCGGCTGATTTCCGCGCTCGCGCGGAGCAGAGCGCCGAAAGGCAAGGAACGGAACGGGCCTGAGCTACGTACCGAGCGCGAGCGGACGCCCTCTGATTGTGACGCTTCGGCGCACACCGGCGCCCGCTAAAAAATCGGCGAGCATCCGAGCTCTTGCCGCGGCCTTGCAGCACCGGCATGCTGGCGCGCGACATGCGCCAATTTCTGCACCAGCTTTCCGTCTCGACCCGCGGGCGCGGTCTCGTCGAGGTTACGGAACCGATCCTGAAATGGGTGGGCGAACAAGACATCACCACCGGGCTTCTCACCGTCTATTGCCGGCATACCTCGGCCTCGCTCCTTATCCAGGAGAATGCCGATCCGGATGTGCGCGCCGATCTCGAAGCCTTCTTCCGCAAGCTCGTTCCGGAAGGGCGCGGAATTTACCGCCATGAGAGCGAAGGGGAGGACGACATGCCCTCTCATATCCGCGCGGCCTTGACGAATACGCAGCTCTCGATCCCGCTTGCCGATGGCCGTCTCATGCTCGGCACGTGGCAAGGCATCTACCTTTTCGAGCATCGCGCGGCACCGCATCGACGCGAGCTTGTGCTTCACCTTCTGGGGAAGTGAGCATGATCCGCAAAATGCCCCGGTTTTCATGGGACAAGTCACGACATGATCGAAACGCGCCTTACCGCCGTTTACGCGCCGGCATCTCTTGCGATAGCTTCGCCCGCGGGCGCCTCGTGGGCGGCCGTCGCGCACCTTCGGAGGTTCGTCATGCCTTTCATCCGTCGCGGCCTGTCGGCCGGCGCGTTCGCCGTGCTCAGCCTCGGCCTTCTTGCCTTCGGCGCAGAGGCCGAGCCGATCCACATCGGCATCGCGCAATGGGGCCGACATCCGCAGCTCGACGCAGTGAACACGAATTTTCGGGCCGCGCTCGCCGCGCAAGGCTTCGTCGAAGGAAAGGACGTGGTCTATGACTGGGAGGTCGCGAATTTCGACACGTCGATCCTGCCGCAGATCCTCAACAAGCTGAAATCAGCAAACCCGAAGCTGATCATGACCATCTCGACGCCGGTCGCGCAATCGGCGAAGCAGACCTTGAAGGGCGCGGGCATCCCGATCGTCTTTGCGGCCATCACCGATCCGATCAAGGCGAAGCTCGTCAGCGACTGGGAGCACGGCTCGGAGGACATGACGGGGTCATCCGACCAGCAGAATGCGGCATCGATCCTCGACTTCACGAAGAAGCTCATCCCGGGCATCAAGAAGCTCGGCGTACTCTACAACCCTGGCGAGGACAACAATCTTTCGGTCCTCGAGCGGCTGAAGGCCGCGGCGGCGCCGGCCGGCATCGAGATCGTCGAGGCGGGATGCGACAGCGCAGCCGACATCCCGATCCGCGTAGCGGCGCTGAAAGGGCGCGCCGATGCCGTCTTCGTGCCGACCGGCGGGATGATGCAGCCCGCAATCCCGGCCATCTCGGCGGCTGCCGCCCAGATCTCGCTCCCCGTCGTGAATTCCTCCGCGGTTTCCGCGCGGGACGGCTTGGTGCTCGCCGGTTATGAAGTGAACTACGACGATGTCGGGCGCGCCGCCGGCGACATCGCGGCCAAGATCCTCAAAGGCGCGAAGCCCGCCGATATTCCTCCCATCCGCGTCGGCAAGGATGACTTCAAGGTCGTTGTCAGCGGCAAGGAACTCAAGAAGCTCGGCATGACCTTGCCGCCTTCGCTCGCCGATTGCCATTGTGTCGTCGAGTGAGGCTGGCGATGAGATTCGTTCCCGATCGCCGCGAGGAGAGGTGAGCGCCGGCGAGATCGGCCGAGCCGGCTCGCTTGCCGTGAACGAGCCACGCCCCATGCTCGAGGTGAACGGGCTGCGCAAGCAGTTCTTCGCTGGCACGCCGAATGCCCGCCTGGCGCTCGACGGCCTCACGCTTTTGCTCCCGCCTGGCTGCTTTTGCGTCGTGATCGGCTCGAACGGTGCGGGCAAATCGACGCTCCTCAATGCCATCGCCGGAACCTTCCTGGTCGGGCCGGGTGAGATCAAGCTCGACGGCGAGGACATCGGCCGCGAGCCGCTGCACAAGCGTGCGCGTCACATCGCGCGCGTCTTCCAGGATCCGATGACGGGCACGGCGCCCGGCATGAGCGTCGAGGAGAACCTTCTGCTCGCCCAGTTGCGTGCCGGCAAGCGCGGGTTTCGCTTCGGGCTTTCGGCCTCTCGCCGCGCGCAATGGCGCGAGCGTCTTTCGCTTCTCGGTCTCGGCCTCGAGAATCGCCTCGCCGATCGGATCGAGACCTTGTCGGGCGGGCAACGTCAGGCGGTTGCGCTCGTCATGGCGGTGCTTTCGGCGCCGAAGCTGCTGCTTCTCGATGAGCATATGGCCGCCCTCGACCCGGTGACGGCCGATCTCGTGCTGCGGGCGACGGTGCGTGTCGTCGAGGAAGCGCGCCTCACCACCGTGATGGTGACACATAATATGCGCCATGCGCTCGACATTGGCGATCGGCTCGTGATGATGGATCAAGGCCGCGTGCGCCTCACCTTGACGCGCGAGGAGAAGGCGGGACTTTCGGTCGAGGAGCTCGTCCGGCGCTTTCGCGAGAAGGATGATCGCGTGCTGCTTGCGAGCTAACCGATGGACATGGTCACAACCTTCATTGGGCTCATCCCCGTCACCTTGGTGCAGAGCCTCATCTACGCCTTCGTCGCGCTCGCCGTGATGATCCCGTTCCGCATCCTGAACTTCCCCGATCTATCGAGCGAAGGCACCTTCCCGCTCGGCGGCTGCGTGTGCGGCGCGCTTTTGGCCATGGGATACGGACCGGTGGCCGCGATGGCGGCGGGCGTCGCGGGCGGCTTCGTCGCCGGTTCCGCGGTCGCGATGATCGCGCTCCGCTTCCGCATTTCCTCGCTGCTCTCCGGCATCATCGTCATCACCATGCTTTACAGCGTCAATCTGCGGGTCATGGGCCGATCCAACATCGCGCTTTTCACCTACCCCACGATCTTCGACCTCGTGCATCCCGGCCTCAACGAGAGCCTCCCCGGCAAGATGGCGGTTCTGGGCGCCACCGTCGTCCTCGTGCTTGGCCTGCTCTTCGCCTTCATGAAGACGGAGAAGGGCATCGCGCTTCGAGCCGTCGGCGCCAATCTCGACATGGCGCAGGCGCAAGGCATCAGCGTCTGGTGGACCACCGTTCTCGGCGTCGCGCTCGCCGCCTCCTTCTCGGCTTTCGCCGGCACGGTGCTCGTGCAATCGCAAGGCTTCTCTGACGTCAATATCGGCTTCGGGGTCGTGATCAACGGCCTCGCCTCGCTCATCATCGGCGAGCTTCTCGTGGGGCGGCAGAGTATCGGGCGACAGCTTCTCGCGCCGGTCGTCGGGGCCATTGCCTATTATCAGCTGATCTCGGTCTGCCTCGCGCTCGGCCTCGTGCCGTCCGATCTCAAATTCGCCTCGGGGCTCCTCGTGCTCATCATGCTCGCGGCGCCGATGGTCTTCGGCAAGGAGCGCATCATGGCGCGCGAGAAGGTGAGCTGAGGGCGGTAGGCGCGGCGCGAATTGCCTCCACATCGGGAACTTCAGAGCAGGGCGGTCGAAGGAGGTGCGCTGTCATCCCCGGCCGAGCGCTCCGAAGGAGCGCGAGGGGAAGGGGATCCATTTTCTTGAGCTGCTCCTGGACCCCCTTCCCTCAGCTCGCTTCGCTCGCCTCGCCGGGGGTGACACCTCAACATTCCTCCCTTCGCTTATTTGATCTCTGGACGAGTCTCTTCACGCCTCCGCGCGAAGCTGACGGCGGATCACCTTGCCGGTGGTGGTGAGCGGCAAGGAGGCGCGAAAGGCGATCTCGCGCGGATATTCATGGGCCGAGAGGCGCGAGCGCACGAAAGCCTGGATGTCGGAAGCGAGCGCGTCCGAAGGTGCCTCCCCGTCCTTCAGCACGATGAAAGCCTTCACGATCTCGGTTCGCAGCGCATCCGGCTTGCCGACCACGGCGGCGAGCGCGACGGCGGGATGCTTGATCAGGCAATCCTCGATCTCGGTCGGGCCGATGCGGTAGCCGGCCGAGGTAATGAGGTCATCGGTGCGCCCTTGAAAGCGCACGTAACCTTCTTCATCCGCGATCCCCATATCGCCCGTCGTCATGAAGTCGCCGATGAATTTGTCGCGCGTGGCCTCGGGGCGGTTCCAATATTCGAGGAACATCACCGGGTCGGGACGACGGATGGCGATCTCGCCCGCTTCGCCAGGCTCGCAAAGCGACCCGTCCGCGCGGATGATCGCCACCTGGTGGCCGGGCACCGGCTTGCCGATCGCGCCAGGCTTCACGACGCCGAGCGCGCCGCAGGAGGCGAGCACGAGGTTGCACTCCGTCTGGCCGTAGAACTCGTTGATGGTGAGGCCGAGCGCCTCGCGCCCCCAGGCCAAGGTCTCGGCCCCGAGCGCCTCGCCGCCCGAGCCGATGGTGCGAAGCGCAAGCTCGAACCGGCCGCGCGGGTTCGGCACACCGCGCAGCATGCGAAGCGCAGTGGGTGGAATGAAGGTGTTGCGCACCTTTTGATCGGCCATGAGGCGCAAGGCTTCCTCAGGCTCGAAATGGGCGAATTTCCGCGCCACCACGGATAGGCCGTGGTGGAGGGAGGGGAGGAGAATGTTCAGGAGCCCCCCGGCCCAGGCCCAATCGGCGGGTGTCCAGAAGCGGTCTGCGGGTTGCGGGGT
>JAFAQA010000287.1 GCA_019246665.1 Hyphomicrobiales bacterium | reverse complement strand
CTTTCGAGTTTCGGCTGGCCACTCATCATTGGGGGTTCGCTGAAAGCAGTTTACGACCTTCTGCTACTGGCCAAGTTTCAGAAGGTGCAGCCGCCGGAAGAGGCCGATGCAGCATCGACACCGCGGTAATTGCGCTCGCCAAAAGGCCTAGACGCTGCTCTCAAAAGCGTTTGAAAATACGATCTTTAGCGTAAATCTCTCCGCAAGTGTCAGCGCGAAGGCGCTGCAACAGAAGTTAGCAGCTTAACACGGACTATGTGACGCTTCGGCTTCGCCCGCTGAAAGATGAACTTAGGGGCTGGCGGTCGGTAACCGTACGCGCCGACTGGCGTGTGATTTTCCGGTTTGATGATGGCAAAGCCTCGCAACTTGACCTCGTTCCCGGATCGTTTCGGCGACCTTGAGCAAGGCCAAAGCTTCAACTTACGGACATATTCGGCGTTCACGCGTTTTGTGCTGTCGGACTCGAAGAGCGTCTACAATCCTTTGTGCCGGAAACTGGCACGTCATCCACCAAAAAAACTGGCATGTCATCCACTAAAGCGTAAAATATAGTTTTACACTTACAACCTTTATTCGCTTTGACGGATGATGGGGCGAGCCCTCAGCGCCCCTCGAAAATCCGCGTGACCTCCTCGATGATCGCGTCATGACGTTTGATGATCGCCTCATGGCCGGGATTCCACGGCTTCATCTCGGCAAGTGGCGGATTGCCGGGCGCGGGCGGGACATCGCCTCGCACCGAATAGGCGCCGCGCACCTTGACGAGCTGCGACTGGCCAAGCCTCGACAGATACCAATTGCCGAAGAGCTCGCCGGCATGCGGGTGCGGCGCGCCGGCGAGCTGGACCATCGGGTAGTTGGTGTAGGGGAGGCCTTCGGGCGGGTAGACGGGCTTCAACGGTGCGCCCTGGCCGACACGCGCCGGATATTCATTCACTGCCGCACCGACACCGATGAGCTCTTCGCCGCGCGCGACCGCGAGCACCGCGGGATTGTAGGCGGTGAACAGCTTCGGCTCCTGCGCCAGGAACGCTTTGAGATAATCCGCGCCGAAATGATCGAGAAGGAACGCGTATTGCAGCCAGGCGGTGCCACCGATCGAGATCGGCGAGGTCGCGAGCTTGCCCTTCCATTTCGGATCGACAACATCCTTCCAGCTCTTCGGCGCCTCCGTCTCCTTGACGAGGCTCACATTGTAGAAGGGGTACATCAGCGAACCCGACGCCGCGTACCACCAGCCTTCGGCCTTGGCGTTCGCCGGGTAGCTCGCGCTCTCGGGCGGCGTCCACGGCCGGGCGAGCTTCATGTCGATCAATTGCTGCGTGAGCGCCTCGTCGGTGACAATGGCGACATCGCCTTGCGTCTTGCCGGCCGTCGCTTCCGTCGCGATGCGTTCGTAGAGGCGGCCCGTCACGGCGCTGATGATCGAGACGTTCACGCAAGGGAATTGCTGCGCGAAGGGCGCGATGATGGCGCGCTCATCGGCATCGCTTTGCGCCGTGTAGAAGACGACCTGTCCCTCGGCACAAGCGGCCTTCAAGAGCTCGGGCGTGACGATCGTCTCGCCCTCGACGATCGGGCTTTGGGCACGAGCCGAACCCGACACGATGAGAGCGAAAGACGCGGCAAGCGCGAGGCGTGCCCCGAACTTCGCTCTGAAACCCATGCCGGCCGACATCTTCTTCGAGCGTGTCATCGCTTTTCCTTTTCTGGCAAGGCTACCCTCTTCTTTGCGCTTCCCGTCATGTCCCCGAACCGCATGATGAGATTGCCGAACGCATCGATCTCGACATGCGCACTAGGCCCGATCACCGAGGTCGATTCCGCCTCCTCGATCAAGGCGGGGCCTGGGATTTTCCGCCCTGAAGCCAGTCGGGCACGGGCGTAGACGGGCGTGTCGACGAAGCCACCAAGCTCGGTGAAATAGGCCTTGCGGTGCTCGATGAGCGCGTCGCGCGCATCGCCGCCGCTCGAATGATCCGCGAAGCGGATCTCGGCAACCGAAGGTGGGGCGACGAGGCGCACCCGCCAAGAGACCACCTCGACGGGCACGGCGCCGAGATTGCGGCCGAAGCGCTCTTCGTAGCGCACGTCGAAAGCATGCTGAAGGGCGACTGAGTCATGGCGCGCAATCGCCTTTTGGTCGAGCGGCACATTCACCTCGAAGCCCTGGCCGGCATAGCGCATATCGGCGGAGAGCTCGGCGGCGATATCGTTGTCGGAGATTCCGCCTTCGCGCAAAACGCCACGCGCTTTCGCGTCGAGGGAAGCGATGATCTCCTCGACGTGAACCCAATCGAGCGTGTCGAGCGACGCAATCAGGCTTCGCGCATATTCGACGCTTCGCGGTGCGACGAGCATGCCGATCGCTGAAGCGACGCCCGCGCCCAGCGGGAAGATCACCTCGGCAAGGTTCAAGAGGCGCGCGATCGAATAGGCATGCACCGGTCCGGCGCCACCGAAGGCGACCATGCGATAGCGTGACGGGTCGGTGCCGGCTTCCGCGATGTGCACGCGTGCCGCGGTCGCCATGTTGTTGTCGACGACGCTCGCAATGCCGGCAGCGGTCTCGGCAAGACCAAGGCCGAGCTTCGCCCCGAGCCGAGTGAGCGCGGCGCGCGAGCGCTCCGCGTCAAGGCGCATGCGCCCGCCAAGAAAGCGTTCGGGCGAGAGATAGCCGCGCACGAGATCGGCGTCCGTCACGGTCGGCTCCTCGCCGCCTTGCGCGTAGCAGGCGGGGCCGGGAACGGCGCCGGCGCTGCGCGGGCCGACGCGCAACAGGCCGAGCGCATCGGGCGCCGCGATGCTCCCGCCGCCCGCGCCGATCTCGATGAGCTCGACCACGGGGAGACGAAGCGGCAAGCCGCTTCCCTTCTTGAACCGCTGGAGCCGCGCAGCCTCGAGCTCATGGCTGCGATGCGGGCGCCCGTCATGAATGAGGCTGATCTTGGCGGTCGTGCCGCCCATGTCGAAGGCGATCACGTCGCGCCATTCGGCTTGCCGACAGAGAAAGGCCGCGCCCATCGCCCCTGCCGCGGGACCTGATTCCACGAGCGCGATCGGCTGCTCGCTTGCATTTCGCGCCGTGGTGATGCCGCCATCCGACAGCATGACAAAGAGCGGCACGCCGAGCCTTCGCTCGAGCTCGACGAGATAGCTCTGCGCGATCGGCGCCACATAAGCATTGGCGACCGCGGTCGAGAAGCGTTCATATTCGCGGATCTCCGGCGCGATCTCGGCGGCGGTGCAGACTGCGAGTTCGGGGATCATGGCGTGCACGATCGCCTTGGCGGCAAGCTCATGGGCGGGGTTGCGGTAGCTGTTGAAGAAGGCGATGGCGAGCGAGCGCACGCCAACTTCGGCGAGCTCGCGCGCTGCGGCGCGCACGCCGGCCTCGTCGAGCGGCAGGACGATCTCGCCGCCGGCGCCGATGCGCTCCTTCACGGTCTTGCGCAGTGGACGAGCGACGAGTGGCGCGGGCCGCTCGAGCGTAAGATCGAAAGTGTCGTAGCGGAGCTCGTTGCCGATCTCGAGAACGTCGCGATAACCCTCGGTTGTGATGAGCCCGACCAACGCGCCGCGCCGCTCGATCAAGGCGTTGGTGACGAGCGTCGTGCCGTGCACCACCTGGCCGGCGCGCCCCTCCATCGCGTCAAGCCCTGCGATGATGGCGCGCGCCGGATCGTCGGGCGTGGTGAGCAGCTTGTTGAGCGTAAGCGTGCGCGTATCAGCATCGTAGAGCGCAAGGTCGGTGAAGGTGCCGCCGACATCGGCGCCCGCGAGATAGCGTGTCATAAGCCATAGATCTCCTTCGCGGCGCGCGACGAGACGAGGCCGGTCGCGACATCCTCGCGCAACGCGTCGCGGTCGCGTGTGCGCGGTTCGCCATAGCCGCCACCGCCCGGGTAGCGAACGACGAGGCGATCGCCGGGCTCGATGCGGCTCTTGCCCTTGAGCGGGAAGCCGGTCTCACTGCCATTCCATTGAACGCGCGAGGGCGCGCCCGCATGTCCGCCGAGCACGCCGAGCGCCGGATGCCGAACGCGCTCCACGAGAAGTGAAAGCGCGCCGGGCCTCCGGCCCGTGAGCTCGATCTCGACATCCTGCCCCAAGCCGCCGCGGAAGCGCCCGGGGCCCCCCGAATCGGGCGCGAGCTCCTTTTTCCAGATGCGCAGGGGCGATTGCGCCTCGATCGTCTCCATCGAGCCGCAGACGACATTCGACGGAAAGCAGGTCGCCGACAAGCCGTCCCGGCTCGAGCGCGCCCCCATGCCGCCATTGATGAAGAGAATGGAGGTGTAGCGCCGGTCATCGTCGCGGTAGCCGGAGACGATAACGCGCAAGGTGGGCGCGCTTCCCGATTCGGCGATAATGCGCTCGCCGAGGATCGGCGAAAGCGCCTTGTAGATCACGGCCGCGAGACAATGGCCGACGAGCTGGCGCGCATGCACGGGTGCGGGAAAGCGTGGGTTGAGGATCGATCCCTCGGGCGCGCGCACCGTGATCATGCGGTAAGTGCCCTCGTTGCGTGGTGTTCCCGGATCGAGCGCGCATTTCAACGGATAGCAGGAATAGGCTTCCGTATAAGTCATCACCGTGTTGAGGGCGCGCCCCACTTGCGGTGATGTGCCTGTGTAATCGAGGCACATCTCGTCACCGCGAATCTCGATGGTGAC
>JAFAQA010000271.1 GCA_019246665.1 Hyphomicrobiales bacterium | reverse complement strand
TTTCGCACCGTTGCGACGAAAGCCTTGCGCTTTGTCTCGTCGGCGCGATTCATGCCGTAAAGGGGCAAGAATTGAGCACGTGCCGTGACGATCGCGCAGTGGGGCAAATAACGCGTCACGAGCTTTCGCGGCGCATCGCCCATCGCCAAGGCGCTCCAGCGGCCGCGTCCATAGGTTACGATGCCGGCCACGCGCTTCAGATTCGCGAGCAGCGGCTTGATCTGGGTGACATCCGACATGTCAAAGGAAACTCCGGGGAGAAATACCTTGTCGAGAAAGCCCTTGAGCATGGCGGGCGCTCCGAAGCACCACACCGGAAACTGCACGATGATCGCTTCCGCGACACGCAAGCGCGTCACATAGCTTTCAACGCCGAACTGGTTCGTCGACAGATCGTGGTAGCATCGCCGCTGCTCGACGCGCATCACGGGATCGAAGTTCTCCGCGTAAAGATCGCAAAAATCGACATCGTGCCCCGCTTCCGCGAGCCCCGTGAGTGCCCCGACGCGGATCGCGCCGTGAAAGCTCTCGGGCACGGGGTGGCAATAAAGATAGAGGACCTTCACCGAGGCGTCCGGTTCTCGGCGTCAGCTCGAGAGCGGGCGCGGCTTGAAGCTCCGCATCTTGCCGGGGTTGAGCAGGCCCATCGGATCGACCTCGTGCTTGAAGCCGAGCTGATCGGAATCCGCTTTTTTGTGCCGGCTGCCATCCTCCAGAGTATAGACATGGGGGTTGGCGATCGAGACGCCATTCTCCTCATGGAGGCGGATGATCTCGTTCAGTCGCTCTGCCGTCGTATAGCGCACCACCGGCAAGGCGCTGCAGGTGACCCGGCCGGCGAAATGCTGGAATTCGCAATGGTAGAGTACCTCGTCCCCGAACATCGCATGCATTTCCTTCAGGCTGTCGAGGAGCCGATCCGACGGGAAGAGACATTGCAGGTAAGTTGCCTTGCGATCGTGCTTGAGCACATGCAGCGTGGTGTGGTTCCAGGTGTATTCGTAAAGCGGGGTCTTGCCCGGCTCTTCTTCCATCGGCGCCTCGTAGGTGACCTGACCGCGTCCGCGCAAAAGCTCCTTGAAGCTTTGCACCCAAGGCTCGGCGATCATGCACGCGAGGAGATGCTTGCCTTCGGGGCAGTGGTGCTTCAACGGCCCGAAATAGGTCGGCAGTGGCCATTGGATCGGGGTCGCGAGCTTCTTCACGATTCCATCACAAAGCGCGAGCTCGCGGCCGAAGGCGACGCTGTCGAAGAAATCGTCGAAGGCGACAAGGATGTCGATCCACGGAAAGGCGGGTGCGAGCGGCATTTCGAGCGCCGTGATGATCCCGGTCGTTCCATAAGCGTGGTTCACCGCTTGCGCCGCGGCGCCGCGCAGCTCCAGGATGCGCGGCTCTTCCTCGAGCGTCACGATGCGTGCTGCGAGAAGATTCCCCGGTTCGCGCAAGCCTCCATAGGTGATCGAGCCCACACCGCCCGAACCGCCTGCGACGAAGCCGCCGATCGTCGCAGTGCGCTTGGTCGAGGGATGCATGCGAAGCTCCCAGCCCTCGCTGATCAACGCCGTGTCGATATCGACCATCTTTGCGCCGGCGCTGACGCGGAGCACGCCGGCTTTATGCCATTCGATGGCATTGAGCCCCGTGAGGTCGAGGAGCACGCCGCCGGCAAGCGGCACCGCCTGCCCGTAATTGCCGGTGCCGCCGCCACGCGGCGTCAGCGGGATACGATGGCGGGCGCAGGCGCGCGCGATGGTCACGACATCCGCCTCGTCACGCGGCACCGCGATGATGTCTGCGGAAAGCCCGTGCAGCTCGTTGTTGAGCACCGGGCTGTACCAGAAAAAGTCGCGCGAGCGCAGCCGCACCACGCGTTCCTCATCGATCACGGGCACATCCCCGATCTCGCGCCGGAACCCGTCGATGTCATGGCGCGGCGCTTCTCTCCGCGCGGTCCTTGTCCTCGTCGACGCCTCGCTCATCGTTCCTCCGGTCATCGCAACCGCCTTGTCCCGCATCTCCCCATGGTTTCGCCGGATGGTCGAGGATCCGTCGAAAAAATGCATCGATGATTTTACAAGGCTGGGGTGCCCTGGTCAGGCCCTGTCGATGGTCATGGGCGACCTCTCGCCGCTCATATCGGCATGGGCGGGGCTCTAGACCTTCTTTGTGCACCTGTCTTGCATTTCCTGGGTTCCCGCTTTTGCGGGCGGAGGTGATGAGGCAAAATCTCTTTTGCGGGAACGCGCGGAATCGATCGAGCCCCCTCCGGCCGCGGTGCAAGTGACAGGCTCGCCCGCCATTTCTGCCAGTCGAGCGCGTCCACTTCTTTCCGGATCCAGCTTCGGAAGGCTTGAACATTCGGCTGATCCCCGCGCCGCCGCGGATAGACGACGCTGTAGACGCGCCTCGAACTGAGCGAGAGAGCAAAGGGAATTATGAGCCGGCCCGTGCGCAGTTCGTCATAGGCCAGAATGTCATGCGTGAGCAGCACGCCTGCTCCCTCGATCGTGGCATCGAGGGCGTGGTCGGTGCTGGTGAAACGCAAGCCACGACTAAGGTCTACACCCGTGATCCCAGCGGCGGCGAACCAATCCGCCCAGCCGAGCAATCCGGGACGATTGCCGAGAGATTCGTCGTGGATGAGCGGCATGGCCTTGAGCGCCTCTCCGGAACCGATCGGGCCATGCATCTCGATGAGCTTCGGACTGCAGACCGGCACATACGCCATATCGACGAGCGGCTCGACCGCGAGCTCGGAATCATCCTCGTGCTCACTGGGCATGTTGCGCACCGCGACATCGACGCCATCGTTGACGAAGTTGGCGTTCGTCACGGACGACGACACGCGTGCGTCGATCTCTGGGTGCGCCGCCGAAAACCGGTAAAGTCGGGGAGCCAAGAACTTTGACGTAAATCCGGGTGGCGTGCTGATGACGAGCGCGCGTTCATTGCTTTCACGTGCGAGCGCTTCCACGGCCTCGCGAATCTGGCTGAAGGCCGCCCGCAAGCCAGGGTAGAGGCGGAGCCCGGCACGCGTCAGCGCGATCGAACGAACCCCGCGTTCGAAGAGCTTGAGGCCGAGCAGCTCCTCGAGTCCGCGGATCTGATGGCTCAAGGCGCCGGCTGTCACATGCAATTCCTGCCCCGCCTTGGTCAGGCTCAAATGCCGCGCGGCAGCTTCGAAGGCCCTGAGCGCATTGAGCTGCGGCATGGGTCTTTGCATGAGAAAAGCTCAATCATCGCGTGAGGCAATATCCTTTGTCATCCCGGCAATGCGATGTCAAATAACGGAGTGTAACGGATGAGCATTGCTCAATATTAAGCGAACTCATCGAAGCTCATTGGAGTGACCGCCATGTCACACGCATCAGAGAAACACGAATGGTCGGACATTGCCAAAATTCCCGCCCTCCCCAATTTTTCCACTAAACCGTCCGCGGGATTCTTCCGGCACATGCTGGACGCGGTCTCTTCCTGGGCAGCGAGAGGCGATGATGCCGACGTGGCCGCCCTTTTGGAACGATCGGGTGGTCGTCTCACAGACAGTATCGAACGCGAGATGTTCCGGCGCCGGTCGAATTCGTTCTTCAATTGAGGTCAGCCCGAACACTCTGAATCAAAGTCGAGGCGTGGGGTCGCCGAACGGTGGCTCCGCGCTCTCACGCGAAATGTAGGCCAAGGTTCCTCTCGGCGAACTCCTCCTCGTGAAGCTTCCTCCTGGCGAAATAGCCATCTCGCTTTGCACCCGGCCGCGCTCTCACTTAAGACGAGGGGAGCGCCCGTCATCGCGGTTTGGCAGAGCCGCGCTCGCCAGCGACAGGAGGAAGCGTTGATCAAATTCTTTTATGCGCCGCATACTTGCGCGCTCGCATCGCATATCGCGCTGGTCGATGCAGACGCGAGGTATGAGAGCGTAAGGCTCGATTTCCGCAAGGAGGAACAGCGCAAGCCTGAATATTTGTCGGTCAACCCGAAAGGGCGGGTGCCCTCCCTGGTTACCGAGCGTGGTGCCTTGACCGAAACCCCCGCCATCCTCGCATTCATTGCGCAAAGCTTCCCCGCTGCCAAGCTGGCGCCTCTCGAGGACGCGTTCGGCTTCGCCAAGGTGCAGGCCTTCAACAGCTATTTGTGCTCGACCGTCCATGTGGCGCATGCGCATCGAATGCGCGGCTACCGCTGGGCCGATGATCCCGCAGCCATCGCGGCGATGCAGAAGAAGGTGCCGGCATCGGTCTCCGAATGTTTCGGCCTCATCGAGCACGAGATGCTCGAGGGCCCGTTCGTGATGGGGAAGGGCTACACGATTTGCGATCCCTATCTCTTCACTCTGTCGCAATGGCTGGATGGTGATGGGATCGATATCGCGCGCTTCCCGAAGGTGCATGCGCATCGGCGTCTCATGGCAGAGCGGCCGCAGGTGAAGAAGGCGCTCGAGGAGGAGGGCGTCACGACGGGGTAACTCCTCAATCCAACGCCTTGGCGGCGGCACGTCCCGCGGTCCGGCCCGAGAACAAGCACCCGCCGAGGAAGGTGCCCTCGAGCGAACGGTAGCCGTGCATGCCGCCCCCGCCGAAGCCCGCGACTTCTCCGGCCGCGAATAGGC
>JAFAQA010000269.1 GCA_019246665.1 Hyphomicrobiales bacterium | reverse complement strand
CGGATGGCTCAGGCCGATTCCAAGCGAGGCGAACGCCCGGATCCGGACGCCCTTCTCGCGCTGGTCCAAAGCGAGACTCGCGGCAAGCTCAAGGTCTTCCTCGGGGCGGCACCCGGGGTGGGAAAGACCTACGCCATGCTTTCAAGTGCAAAGCAGGCGGCGCGTGAGGGGATCGACGTTGTCGTCGGCATCGTCGAGACGCATGGGCGCGTGGAGACCGCGGCGCTCATTCAAGGCATCGAAATGCTGCCTCAGCGCAATGTCGACTATCACGGACGCATCATCCAGGAATTCGACATCGACGCGGCGCTCAAGCGCCGGCCGAAGCTCATCATCGTGGATGAGCTCGCGCACACCAACGCGCCCGAGAGCCGTCATCCCAAGCGCTACCAGGATATCGAAGAGCTGATCGCGGCCGGGATCGATGTATGGACCGCCGTCAACATCCAGCATCTCGAGAGCCTCTCGGATGTGGTCTCGACGATCACAGGCGTCAGCGTGCGCGAAACGGTGCCCGATACCGTGGTCGACAAGGCCGACGAGGTGGTGGTCGTCGACATCACGCCGGCCGAGCTCCTCCAACGCCTGAGGGACGGCAAGGTCTATTTGCCCGAGAATGCGAGGCGCGCCGCGGATAATTTCTTCAAGCCCGGCAATCTCACGGCGCTACGCGAGCTTGCACTCAGGCGAACGGCCGATCGCGTCGATGACCAGATGGTCGTCTACTTGCGCCAGAACGCTATCGAGGGCCCCTGGCCCGCGGCCGAGCGCATCCTCGTTTGCGTCGGCACCGACCTGCTGTCGGAGACGGTGGTGCGGGCGGGGAGCCGACTTGCGAGCGGCCTCAACGCGTCATGGATCGCGGTGCACCTCAGCCGCTTCGATCTCGAGGAGACGAGCCATCGGGCGCTGAAGCGCATCGACGAAGCGATGCGCCTGGCCGAGCGCCTCGGCGCGGAGCTCGCGCGGCTGAGCGGGCGCCATCTGCCCGACGAGATCTTGCGCTTCGCGCGGCGCGAGAACGTCACGCAGATCGTGATCGGCCGCTCGGCGGCGGATTGGTTTGCCCGCTTGCGCGGCCGCTCGCTGCCGGAGGAGATCGTGCGCCGCGCCTCTGGCGTCGCGGTTCACATCGTCACCTCGGATCAGCCGCCGAAGCGGCGACTTTTCAACTTCTTGCGCCCGCGGCTTTCGGCGCTCGCGGGCGCCGTCCCCTTCCTCTCCGTGGCCGCCGCGGTCGGCGTGGGCATGATCGCCTCTCACTTCCTGGTGCTTCCCAATCTCTCGATGATCTTCCTCACCGCCGTGCTTTTCTGCGCCGTCACCTACGGGGCAGGCTCGGCGATTCTCGCAGCGGTTCTGTCCTTCTTCGCCTATAATTTCTTTTTCATCGAACCGGTCTACACGTTCACCATCGCGGAGCCGCACGAGCTTTTCGCGTTGCTCATCTTCCTGCTCGTCGCCGTGCTCACCGGCGGCCTCGCCGGGCGCGTGCGCGAGCAATCGGACGCGGCCGCGCGTCGTGTGGTCGCCACGCAATCGCTGTATGATTTCTCACGCAAGCTCTCGGCCATCGCCAAGCTCGACGATGTGCTCTGGGTGGTGGTGTCGCATGTCGCCAAGTCGGTGAACGGCGGCGCCCTCGTGCTCCTCGGCCAAAAGGAGGAGCTCGAGCTCAGCGCCGCGCTCCCGCCGGAGGACGCGCTCGGCCCGAGCGAATGGGCGGCGGCCCGCTGGTCCGCAACACGCGGCGAATTCGCCGGCTGGCGCACCGGCACCTTGCCGAATGCGCAGCTCCAATTCAGGCCGCTTCGGACCTCGCGCGGCATCCTCGGCGTGATCGGGGTCAAGCCCGGCAATGCCAACGACGATCTCTCGGCCGAGGATGATCGAGCCCTCTCGGCTCTCATCGACCAGGCCGCGGTCGCGATCGAGCGCGTGCAGCTCGTCGACGCGTCGGCGAAGGCAGAGACCGCGATCGAAAGCGAAAGGCTGCGCGGCGCTCTCCTCTCCTCGCTCTCGCATGATTTGCGAACGCCCCTATCCGCGATCATGGGCGCGGTCACGAGCTTGCGCCAGCTCGGCGACAAGATGCCGGCCGATTCACGCCGCGATCTTCTCGCCACGATCGAGGAGGAGACGGCGCGGTTGTCGCGTTTCGTCTCGAACCTCCTCGACATGACGCGGCTTGAGGCCGGCGCCGTGGCCGTGAAACGCGATCTCGTTGATGCTGGCGATGCGGTGCGAAGCGCCGTGGCGCATGCACGCTCGAGCTTTCCCGACCGCCAGATCGGGATCACGATCGCGCCCGACCTGCCACTCGTGCGTGGTGATGCGACCTTGCTCGAGCAAGTCGTCTTCAACCTTCTCGACAATGCCGACAAATACGTGCCGGCGGGCTTGCCGACCTCGGTATCGATCCGCGTCGATGGGCAGAGGCTCGTCGTCACGGTGACGGATCATGGGCCGGGAATCCCGCAAGCCGAGCTCGAGCGCGTCTTCGAGAAATTTCATCGCGTCGCTCCAGGCGACGGGCGGCCCGCTGGGACAGGCCTCGGCCTGTCGATTTGCCGCGGGCTGATTGGCGCCATGGACGGAATGATCCGTGCGGAAAGCCCGCTTCAGGATGGCGCCGGAACGCGCATCGTCATCGAGCTTCCGATAGCCGAGGCGCGGCAAGACCGCTTGGCGTCATGAGCGGGCGGCGGCCGTGAGCACCTCGACCGTCGTGCTCGTCGTCGACGACGAGCCGCAAATTCAACGCTTTCTGAAGCCGAGCCTCGAGGCTGCCGGCTACAAGCCGGTCATGGCGGCCACGGGCGCCGAGGCGCTGAAGCTCATCGCGACGCGCGCTCCCGATGTCGTGGTGCTCGATCTCGGCCTTCCCGATATGGACGGCAAGGATGTCATCACGGGCGTGCGCGAATGGTCGCAAGTGCCGATCATCGTGCTCTCGGCGCGCGACCGGGAAGGCGAGAAGATCACGGCGCTCGATCTCGGCGCCGACGATTACGTGAGCAAGCCCTTCGGCATCGGCGAGCTGATGGCGCGCATCCGCACGCTTCTTCGCCATCGCAGTCGCGAGGAGGGCGAAACCCCCGTGTTCGAATCGGGGGGGCTCGTCGTCGACACGCTCGCCCACACCGTGACGCGCAATGGCGAGGGCTTGAGGCTCACTCCCAAAGAATATGACGTGCTCCAGCTTTTGGTGCGCAATGCCGGACGCGTCTTGACGCATCGGCAGATCCTGCAAGCGGTGTGGGGGCCGGCCAATGTCGAGGACACGCAATATTTGCGGGTTTTCGTCGGACGCTTGCGCCAGAAAATCGAGGCCGATCCCGCCGAGCCGCAACTTATCGTCACCGAACCCGGTGTCGGCTACCGCTTCAAGGCAATGCAGGAAGAGGCCGGAACCTAGGGAGCCTCGCGCTCGACTCGAATCTCACGCGCGCGAATGGGCGAAGAAGACCTTGCTCGCGATCTTCCATTCGTCTCCGGTTTCCACGAGCACGAAAAAATCTGTGTAGCGAGTGCCGCGCCAATTCTCCGCTTCGAGGCGCGCCATCGCGGCCGTTCCCGAATGCTCGATGGTCACGACCCGCGCCTGGACTTCATGTGCCGGTCCATACTTGTGGATGAGCCCGCAGAACTCGTCCAGTGTCCAGTCCACCGGCTTGCCGGCGTAGCTTCCGCGAATATGAGCGCTGTCGATGAATGCCTTTCGCATGAGCGAGCTGTCACCCTTGCGCGCCCCGTCGATGTAATGCCGCAAGGGAGTTTGGATCGCATCATAAGCTTTAAAGCTTGAGCCTTCCTCGGCTTTGGTGACCATCTGCGCCACGCACCACCTCCCAATCGCTGATGCCGGCCTGAGTTTCGCCCGGGCGACGCTCGAGGTCCAGCGGCTTGCGCATCAAGGATCGATAAGCACGCCCGGATTGAGCATGGCTTGGGGATCGAGCGCTTTCTTTGCTGCTCGCAATGCCGTCGCGAAAAGCTCCGGCCTCTGCCGGTCGTACCACGGCCGGTGATCGCGTCCCACGGCGTGATGATGGGTGATCGTGCCACCCGCCGCGATCAGGGCGTCGCTCGCGCCTTCCTTGATCGCGCGCCACTGCTCGAGCAAGGCACCATGACGGCCAAGCGCGTGGAAGGAGAAATAGGGCGCT
>JAFAQA010000058.1 GCA_019246665.1 Hyphomicrobiales bacterium | reverse complement strand
CGCCGAAGGCCCTCAATACCCCTTGTCGCGGCTCACCACATGCTCGAGCTTGCCGCCGGCCTCGAGCCGCTCGATCTGCCGCGCGATAAAGACGCTGATCGCATCATGATCGCTGATCGCGGCATTATGCGGCGACACATAAACCTTGGGGTGCGTCCAAAGGGGGGAGTCGGCGGGCAACGGCTCCGTCTCGAAGACATCGAGCGATGCGCCCTTGAGCGTGCCCGCATCGAGCGCCGCGAGGATGTCGGCCTCGACCTGCAATCCGCCGCGCCCGGCATTGACCAGAAAAGGCCCGCCGAGCCGTCCGTTCTTCGCGAGCTTCGAGAGGAGTTCGGCGTTGATGATCCCATGTGTCGCGGGCGTGTGCGGCATCAGCACGACCAGGATATCGGTGCGGGCGAGGAAAGCGTCGCGCTCGCCGGCGCCGGCGAAGGAGCGGATGCCGGGGAGCGATTTGCGGGTCGTGCTCCAGCCCGCAACGTCGAAGCCGAGAAACTTCAGCTTCTCGGCCGCATCGGCGCCGAGCTCGCCCATGCCCATGACGCCAACGCGGACATCCTTGGCGGCAGGCTGCTCGTGATCCTCCTGCCACAGCTTGTCCTGCTGCTGGCGATCGTAAAGGCGCTGCTGGCGATGATGCAAAAGCACATGCAGCACCGTCCACTCGGTCATTCTTTGCGTGAGATCAGGGTCGACGACGCGCGCCACCGGAACGGCCGGCAATTGGGGGTCGACGAACACATGATCGACACCTGCGCCGAGCGAGAAGATCGCCTTGAGGTTGGGCAGGTCCGACAAGGAACCTGGCGGATGCCACCAGGTCGCGGCATAACCGATCGAAGCCTTGTCGAAACTCTCACCAAGCACGTGCACCGGGCTATCCGGCAAGGCCGCGGCGAGCCGCTTGCGCCAACCTTCAGGCCGCATCGAAGGGCCAGCGACGAGGATCGCATTGTGTTTCATGAGGGTCGCTCCAATCGTGCGGTGACGAGGCCGTGGCGTCGGCTCGGCACGTTTTCGCCGATCGTATAGGCCGCACGCAACCTCGCGGCCGCGGCTTCGGCGCGGCGCTGATCGCGCGCATGCACGACGCCGAGCGGTGTTCCGGGCTCGACCCTCATGCCGATGCCGGCAAGTTGTGTCAGGCCGACGGCGGGGTCGATCTCGTCTTGCGGACGCGTGCGGCCGCCGCCGAGCGCCACCACGGCTAGGCCAAGGGCGCGTGTGTCGATCGCGGTGACCACGCCCGCGTTAAGCGCGAGCACCTCACGCGTCACTGGCGCCATGTCGAGGTGCAGATGTGGGCGCTCGATGAGGTTCGTGGGACCGCCGAGCTCGGCGACCATGCGTCCGAAGCGCTCGGCAGCCGCGCCGCTCGCGAGCGTGTCGGCGATCTTGCGCCTGCCCTCATCGAGATCCGCCGCGATGCCGCCAATGAAAAGCATCTCGGCGCCGAGCGCGAGCACGACCTCGTGCACACGCTCCTGGCGCCTTTTGCCCGCAAGATGCGCGATGGCATGGTGCGTCTCGAGCGCATTGCCCGCCGAATCGGCAAGCGGCTCATGCATGTCGGTGAGAAGCGCGGCCGTGGGCAGCCCCGCCCCATTCGCCACCTGGACAAGGCTTTCGGCAAGCTCTTGCGCCCTGTCGAGGCTCGTCATGAAAGCGCCCGCGCCCCATTTCACGTCGAGCACGAGACCGCCGAGCCCCGCGGCGAGCTTCTTCGCGAGAATCGAGGCGGTGATGAGATCGATCGATTCGACCGTCGCGGTGACGTCGCGAATGGCGTAGAGGCGCTTATCGGCAGGAGCGAGCTCCGCCGTCTGGCCGATGATGGCGCAACCCGCCTTGCGGACGGCTCGGCGAAAGACCTCGATTTCGGGCTGTGCCCGATATCCTTTGATCGCTTCGAGCTTGTCGAGCGTGCCGCCCGTATGCCCAAGCCCGCGCCCCGAGATCATCGGCACGAAACCGCCGCTCGCTGCGACGGCGGGCGCCAGGATCAAGCTTACATTGTCGCCAACGCCGCCCGTCGAGTGCTTGTCGAGGACGGGGCCTGGGAGATCCCAGCGCAGCACCTCGCCCGATGCCGTCATGGCACGGGTGAGCGCGACGCGTTCGTCGAGTGTGAGCCCCTTGAGAAAAACCGCCATGGCGAAAGCCGCGGCCTGCCCCTCGGTTACCTTGCCATTGCTTAGGCCTTCGATGAAGTGCGTGATGTCTTCCCGCGAAAGCGGCAAGCCGTCGCGCTTCGCCCGAATGATTTCCTGCGGCATGAAGGCCAGCTTGCTCATCGCGCCTTCGCCCACCTCGTGAATGCCGATGGCCGCGCATGGAACCGCCCAAGCGAAAATCCTGAACGATCGCCGCAACGCGATACGAAGGGAAAGCAAGCTGAGCCGCAGCTCCCAAGCGGTGCTGTCATGTGGGGATACCTGCCGGGAGCAGACCCGCTTGGCAAGTGCGTGCGTCGGGGCCTATGTGAGCGTCTCCTTCTTCCCTCGCCCCTAAGCCCAGGATCGATCATTGCCCCTCGCCGCGCCCAACAAGGTTCGTGTTCAGATGAGAAAGCCTTCGATATGCGCGCTCTGCGATGATGCCTCGATCGGAAACGCGGCAGAGCTGCTCCACAGCTTCTTTCAAGAAAGCGGCTTCCCCGGCGATCGGGCCAGCATTTCGGCCAATCTGAGGTTCATGTTGGCCGATCCGAATCATTGGGCAGCCGCCGCCTATGAATCAGGGAAGATGATCGGCGTCGCGACGGTCACGACGATGCTCTACGTGGAATGGGGTCGGCTCGGCGAAGTCGGCGATCTCTACGTGGTGCCGGAGGCCCGAAAGGGCGGCATCGCTCGCGCGCTCGTCGAAGCGGCGCTCGCCTGGTGTTCCGACCATGGCTGTTCCGCAGTCTCCGTCGTGGTCACTGAAAGGGGCGAGAAGGAGGACGGGCTCGGGATGTTCTATGATCGGCTCGGCTTTGCCGCCACGGGACGCCGTCTCTATTCGCGCCTCTTGAAGAAGTGAACTCGCATGCGCCTCTCACCCTCGTCCTCGGCGGCGCGCGCTCCGGGAAGAGCCGGCATGCCGAGGCGCTGACGACCTCACATCCGCCGCCCTGGCGCTATGTGGCGACGGCCCAGGCGCTGGATGAGGAGATGGCCGAGCGCATCGCGGCGCATCGGCGCCGGCGCGACCGGGGATGGGAGACCCATGAGGTGCCGCTTGCGCTTCCCGAATGCATCGCGCGCCTCGCAACGCAACCGGGACCGATACTCGTCGATTGCCTCACGCTCTGGCTTTCCAATCTGATGCTCGCTGAGTTCGACATCGCGGCTGCCTCCGAAAAACTCAATGTCTCGCTCGATGCCGCGATAGCGCCCATCGTGTTCGTCGCCAACGAAGTCGGGCTCGGCATCGTTCCCGAGAACGCGCTCGCCCGGCGTTTCCGTGATGAAGCGGGACGGCTCAACGAGCGGCTCGCTGCCCGCGCAAGCCGAGTTATTTTCATGGTGGCCGGGCTGCCGATGCAGGTAAAATGACGCGAGTGAAACGCGGCCACGGGAAAACCGAAATGCCAGAACCGAGCAAGGACGATGCCGCCCGCCACAAGGCGAAGATGGAGAAGCGAAAGGCGGCGCAAGATGCCGAGGTCGCCTCGAAGACGGTGACCGAGAAGGGCCTCCTCATCGTGCATACGGGTTCAGGCAAGGGGAAGTCGACGGCCGCTTTCGGGCTCACCCTTCGAGCGCTTGGCAGAGGATGGCGGGTGGGCGTCGTGCAATTCATCAAGGGGGCCTGGACGACGGGCGAGCGAAAGGCGCTCGAGAGCTTTGGCGATCTTATCACTTGGCGCACCATGGGCGAGGGCTTCACCTGGGAGACGCAAGACAAGGCGCGCGACATCGCGGCGGCCGAGCGGGCCTGGGCCGTGGCGCGCGAGATGATGAGTGACCCCTCCTTTCGGCTCATCGTGCTCGATGAACTGAATATCGCTTTGCGCTACGAGTATTTGCCGCTCGACGAGGTGGTCGCGGCACTCTCTTCGCGGCGGCCGGGATTGCACATCGTGGTCACTGGACGCAACGCCAAGCCCGAGCTGATCGAGGCCGCCGACCTCGTGACGGAGATGAGCCTCGTCAAGCATCATTTCGCCGCGGGCGTGAAGGCGCAGGAGGGAATTGAATTTTAGGGAGCGAGTAGCGAGTAGCGAATAGCGAGTAGTCTCCTGGTTTCTTGCTATTCGCTACTCGCAACTCGCTATTTGCCAGAAACCATGCATTCACACCAGCAGCTTACCTCCCGAGCCTTGATGATCCAAGGCACGGGCTCGGATGTCGGCAAATCCTTGATTGTCGCCGGCCTCGCCCGCGCCTTCACGCGGCGCGGGCTCTCGGTGTTGCCCTTCAAGCCGCAGAACATGTCCAACAATGCCGCGGTCACTGAAGATGGCGGCGAGATCGGACGAGCCCAGGCTTTGCAGGCACGCGCCTGCGGCGTCGTCGCTTGCGTCGACATGAACCCCGTCCTGTTGAAGCCGCAAAGCGAGATCGGCGCGCAGGTCGTCGTGCAGGGCCGGATTCTCTGCAACGCGAAGGCGCGCGAATATCAAGCGATGAAGCCGCACCTCCTCGCCTGCGTGCTCGAGAGCTTCAGCCGCCTGAAAGCCAGGGCCGATCTCGTCCTCGTCGAAGGCGCGGGCAGCGCATCGGAGATCAATTTGCGGGAGCGCGACATTGCCAATATGGGCTTTGCGCAAGCCGCGGATGTGCCGGTTGTACTCGTCGGCGATATCGACCGGGGCGGCGTGATCGCGCAGATCGTCGGCACTCGGGCCGTGATCGATCCCGCGGACGCTGCAAAGATCGGGGGCTTCATCGTCAATCGGTTCCGGGGCGACCCCTGCCTTTTTGCCGAGGGAATGCAGCTCATCGAGCGGCACACGGGCTGGCCGGCGCTCGGGCTCGTGCCGCATTTCGCCAAGGCGCATCGGCTGCCCGCCGAGGATGGGCTGGCCCTCGATCGCCGCGAGCCACACGCTCATGGCGCCGTCACGATCGCCGTGCCCGTCTTGCCGCGCATCTCGAACTTCGACGACCTCGACCCGCTCAAGCTCGAGCCTGCCATTCGCCTCGTGCTCGTGCGGCAAGGGGAGGCGCTTCCCGGCGATGCGGATCTCGTTCTGCTCCCCGGCTCCAAGGCCACGATCGCGGATCTTCGCGCGATGCGGACCGAAGGCTGGGATCTGGACCTCAAGGCGCATCTACGCCGCGGCGGGCAGGTGCTCGGGCTTTGCGGCGGCTATCAGATGCTCGGCCGGATCATTCGCGATCCGGATGGCATCGAAGGCCCGCCTGGTGAAACGGAGGGGCTCGGGCTTCTCGACGTCGAGACCGCGCTCACGTCGAAGAAGTCCTTGCGCGCGGTCGAAGGGGAAAGCCTCCCTGCTGGGGAACCCTTCGCGGGCTATGAGATGCATGTCGGGACAACGACGGGGCCCGACACCAGCCGGCCGGTGCTGCGCTTCAAGGACGGCCGCACCGATGGGGCAAGCTCCGCGGACGGGCGTGTGAAGGGCGTCTATGTGCACGGGTTTTTCTCAAATCCGCGCCAGCGTGCGGCTCTCCTTGCCGGGTTCGATGCCGCGAGCGTGGGAATCTCGTACGAAGCGGATCTGGAGACGACGCTCGATGAGCTCGCCTCGCATTTGGCGGCGCATCTCGACCTCGACCGTCTCCTCACGCTCGCGCGATGAACGACGCGGCCAAAAGTGCGTAGACCAGGATTTGGATCGCGCAGGCTACCCGATAAAGCCGAAGCGCTCGCCTGATGTCGCCTGGCGTGGCCAACCACCTGCCCTCGCCCATATAAGCATCCTCGACCGTGACGCCGTCATAAACGCGGGGGCCCGCGAGCTTCAACCCGAGCGCGCCTGCCATCGCGGCTTCAGGCCAGCCGGCATTGGGCGAGCGGTGGCGCTTGGCGTCACGCAGCGCGATGCGCAGCGCCTCGGCCGGCGACGCGCCCGGCACGGCAAATGCCGCGATGCACAGCCAGAGCGCCGAAAGGCGCGAGGCCGGCAGATTCAGGATGTCATCGAAACGTGCGGCCG
The DNA here is from genome assembly GCA_019246665.1 of Hyphomicrobiales bacterium. Classification (GTDB taxonomy): domain Bacteria; phylum Pseudomonadota; class Alphaproteobacteria; order Rhizobiales; family Beijerinckiaceae; genus GAS188. The sequence continues at coordinate 2,438 of JAFAQA010000058.1, read as the reverse complement.
CGAAGCCGAAGGCCTTATATTGCGGGGTCCGATGGCCGATCATGCTGTCGGCCGTGTTCGCCGCCTTGTAGGCGGCACCCCCGGGGAGCCCAAAGAGCGCGACGAACAAGGCCGGCGCCACGACGCCGTCGGAGAAGTTCTCGGCAAGGCTTTCGATCGCGGCGCGTGCCACGCCCGCTTCGTCGAGAGCCTCCGGATCGCGCCCGACGATACTCGCGACGGCCGCTCGTCCCGACTCCACCCCGTCATCCTCGAGCGCCTCGGCCACTGCCGCGACATGTTCGTGTAATCCCTTCTGCGCAAGAAGCGTCGAGGCGAGCATCACGGTCAAAAGCGTGCCCAGGAGGCCAGCTGGCAGGAGCGCCAGGACGAGCACACAGGCGCCGATCGCGACGAGAAGCGTTATGCCCAGAGCGATCGCGCCCGCCTGGCGTCCCTCCCGCTCATCCCCGGTCTCCTTGTTGAGCCGGCAATCGAGCCAGGAGATCAGCGCGCCGATCCAGGTGACGGGATGGCCGATCGAACGGTAGATGGCTTGCGGGTACCCGGCAAAGGATTCGAAGGCGAGCGCCCCGAAGGCGAGAAACAAGGTGAGGGCGAGGTCCATGAAAGCTGCCACCCGGGAGGAGGAATCACGGATGGACGCAGTGTATCACGGTGGCGATCTCGCCGCTGCCAGCTCGCGCTTCCCCGCTGCGCCACGCCCTTTCATCGATCTTTCGACCGGCATCAATCCGCACCCCTATCCGGTCGGCAAGCTGTCGAAAGAGGCCTGGACGCGGCTTCCCGAACCTTCCGCCATTCGCGCGCTCGAAGCCATCGCGGCCACTGCCTATAGGGCGAGCACGGCCGAGGGCGTCGTCGCCGCGCCCGGAGCGCAAGCGCTCATTCAGCTGCTGCCGCGCCTGGTCGATGCGAGGCGCGTCGGCGTCTTGGGCTTCACCTACGCGGAGCACGAAGCCTCGTGGCGGGCTGCCGGCGCGTCGGTCTCGACGGTCGAGGAGCTCGACGACCTCGCCAGCTTCGATGTCGCGGTGGTGGTCAATCCGAATAATCCAGACGGACGGCGGACGGCACCGCATGCCCTTGCAATGATGGGCTCGCGGCTCGCACGCGGCGGCGGCACGCTCATTGTCGATGAGGCCTTCATGGATGCCAAGCCCTTGGTCCACAGCCTCGTCCCAAGACTTCCACTCGCGAGAGCGGTGGTGCTGCGCTCCTTCGGGAAATTTTACGGACTCGCCGGGTTGCGGCTCGGCTTTGCGATCGCCTCGCCAGACCTTGCCGAACCGATCCGGCGCGGCCTCGGCCCGTGGGCAGTGTCCGGTGTATCGATCGAGATCGGCAGTCGTGCGCTTGCGGACCGGGCATGGCGCGAGCGCGCCATCAGGGGCATCGCCAAGGGCGCCGCTCGCCTTGATGCCATGCTCGCGCGGGCGGGTTTCGAGATCATTGGCGGCACGCCCCTCTTCAGGCTGGCGCGCCATTCGCACGCGCCCACCTGGTTCGAGCGCCTTGGACGGCAAGGCATCTCGGTGCGGAGCTTCCCTTCAGCTCACGAGGACTGGCTGCGCTTCGGCCTGCCGGGTGCACCGGTCGAGTGGCGCCGGCTGGAAGCGGCACTCTCAGGGCGTGAATAGAGAGTAGTGAGTAGTGAGCAGCGAGAATGCCAGTCTTCACTACTCGCTATTCACCATTCACCACTCACTCGCTATTCGACTTCGTAGCCGAATTCCGACGCCGACGCGGAGAGCCAGGCCCAAAGGCTCTTGGCAAGCGAACGGGCGACCGCGATTTCATAGGTGGGCGTCCCGTCCACTTGCCAAAGCTGCACCCCGATATGCGCCGCCATCGTGAGCGCAACATCGCCTGGTTTGAAAGCTCGCGGATGCAGATCGATCGCCATGCCTTTGGCGAGCACCGCGCGCGCCTTCGGGCCGCGCAGGCGCAAGATTGTGCGCCCATCGCTCTGATCCGTGATCATGGCGCGCTTGCCAAGCCCAAGCGTGAGCTCGCGCTCGAGGTCCTGCGCGCCCTCGGCGAACGCCAGCCATTGCTCGAATCCCCCCCAGATGAAAATGAGGAAGCGCCCATCAGGGAGTTGTCCGCCGGCGAAGCGCGGGGTCAAGGGGAGATCGATACCGTAGGCGCTTCTGACGAGCTCCGCGAGCGCTTGCGCCTCGCCCTTTCGCGCAATGATGGTCGCCAGCGAAAGCTCGGCGCGCTCGCTCAAGATCAATCCGGGAGGGCCGTCCGTCCGGCCGTGCCGGCCGGAACGCACCACATCGGCCAGGGCAGCCCGGGGGCTCGCGAGAAGCTCAGCCACGCAGTCGCGCTCCTTCAGGATCGAGGAAGCAGGTGGGACACACTTCGACGCGGATGTCCGTGCCGCGCAAGGCATCGACCGCGCGCAGACCCTCACCCATGCGTTCGCGACC
>JAFAQA010000088.1 GCA_019246665.1 Hyphomicrobiales bacterium | reverse complement strand
ATGAAAGGTACCTTTTCCTCGGCGGCGACAGCGGCGGCCGCGAGCGAGGGAGGGCCGCCGGCCGATCCGCAGAGGATGTCGACCTTGTCTTCCTCGATGAGCTTGCGGGCAGCGCGCGCCGCAGCCGAAGGATCAAAGCCGTCATCGATCTGGATATAGGTGAGCTTCTCGCCCCCGACCGTGGGGATCGCGGCCTGGCCCGTCGCCATGCCTTTCGAATATGGGATGCCGATCGAGGAGGCAGCGCCCGTCATGGAGGTGATGAAGCCGATCTTGACCTCGGCACGCGCTCCTTGGGCATGACCAAGGGCCAGGCCCGCCGCTAAAAGAGTCGCACCGATCCTCGATCGCTGCTTCGACATTCAACACCTCCCTATCGGCGAAGAGCCACCCGCGTGGCGCCTATCCTTTAGACCTCAAGCTTAGATCATGATCTGGGAGAATGGGAACAATTTCGAGTGAGCCCGTCTTCGCCCATTCCCTGATATCGCGACCCCAGAGTTGTCGTGCAGCTCACAAAAAGTCTGGACGGCCCACTTCGCGGGGATGAACGGAAAGGAGGCGCCTTCGCTGGGATGAGCGCAAAACAGTGCTTTTGCCGAGATGAGTGGGTAGAACCCAATCTGCTTTTACCTGCCGAAAATGCCTTTGAAGAATTGCGCCATCGAATTGCGCCTTTTCTTGCGGGCGAGCTCGGCTTCATCCTTCACCCAGGCGACCTGGACCACGCGGCGCTCGCCGGCGAAGGGTGGATGGCCGTGCCAGGAATTGTCGGCGCGTAGGAAGGCGAACATGGTTCCCATGGTCGGTGGCACTTCGAGCTTGTAAGGTTCGAAGCCGTCCGGGCCATAAAGCACGCGCAGGCGGCCCGCGCCATCATCCTGCCAGGCATCGTTCATGTAGACGAGGAGGGTCATCACCTTGGCGGTCCCGTCCGTATGCGAGCGGCCGTCCTTCGCCTGACTGATCTTGCGGATCGTCGTGAGGCGCGGATAGGGGTGCAGATCAAGCCCCATGCGTTCCGACATGACCTCGGAAAGCTCGGGGCTCTCGAGCTCGTCGATCAGCTGCTTGAATTTGCCGTGAAGCTCCACCTCGTCGATGGTGAGAAAGCCGGGCTTGGTGATCTTCGGGAACTCCGCCCGGAGGGCTGGCACGACCCCGGCGTTGAGGACGTTGTCGACAAGCATATGCGTATAGGGGTCGCGCGATACCGGCGCGCGCCGGATCGACTCCACGTCGATCACCGGATCCTTGAAGGCAGCCGCATAGGGGAAACGCGTCGTCGCGCCGCTTGCCGCGGGTTGGGTCATGGCCATGGCTCAAGGCCTCCTCTTTCGTGTTTGCGGCGGTACCTTGCCCGCGAATTTCCTTCGTGCCCGGCTCAGCTTCTCGTGCCGATGCTCTCATGCGCGGCCTTGAGCTTCGAGCCCATGAAGTGGCGCGCATTCTCCTTGAAGGCCGTGAAGCGGTCCGTCACCCAATTGAGCTGGATGGCGCGACGCGGGCCTTCGAAGGGCAAATGACCATGCCAGGAGCGATCGGAACGCTTGAAGACGAGAAGCGTGCCCTCCACCGGCGAAATCTCCTTGGCGTAATTCTCGATATCGGTGCCGTCGCGCAAAAGGCGCAGATTGCCGCCTTCCTTGTCCCAGGAATTGTTGAGATAGATAAGGACGGTGATGATCTTGGTTTCCGAATCAGTGTGCATTCCCCCATCGCGCGCCCGGGTGTAGCCACGTATGGTGGCCATCAAGGGCTTGCCGGCAAGCTCGACCTCGAACTTCTGCGCGATGATGTCGCGGAAACGAACCCCATGGAATTCCTCGAGCATGGTGGCAAAGGCCCCTTTCAGCTCGACGGCACTCGGCGGATGAAGGCCAGGGCCGGGAAGCTCGGGGAAATCGGCAACCACACTCGGGAATTGTTCGGGAAGGACGAAACGCTCGACAACGACATGCTCATAGGGGTCACGTTCGAGGGGGGTCGCCTGGAGCTTGTCAAAGTCGAGGATCATGCGTACCCACCTTCGGCCGGAATCGAAGCGCCGCCCATGCCTTCGGATTCTGTCACAAACGGGGCGGTGCCGCCAGTCTTGGGGGCCATAGCTTCTGCCCTGGGATCGCATTCACGATCTTTTCGCGCGGAATGCGGCCGATGCGGGTACTCGGCGACACGCAATTGTCAAGGCGCCGGCCCTGGACCTTCACGCGATACCCCTGATATGGCGAGGAATCGGCGCTGGCGCAGTTCGCGCGCCATGAATCCGCCGCTTCGAAAGGTGATGGCACGCCGCCTTGCGGCCGCGGCTGCCATCGAGTGGATTGACGAGCTAGAGGACGCCTGTTGACCGCAACGACGCAGGAGATCCTGTCGTCCTCACCCTGGCCGCGCCCAAAGCGCGGGCCGGGAGGGGGGAGCAGGGCTGCTCGATCACGATGGTGACCAGGATGAAGTGGCACGATCGATCCGCGAGGAGACAAGCCCGATGCGCGCATTGATGAAATCACTCGGCGATATCTGGCGCCTCGCCGTTCCCTATTTCACGACCCGCGATATCGGTGAGGCGCGCATCTGGCCCTTCCGCTATCGTGCGCAGGAGCGCTGGATCGGGCTTTCGCTTCTCATCGCCGTCGTCGGCATCGAGCTCGGGCAGGTCGCGATCAATGTGCGCCTTTCCTATTTCGGGCGGGATTGGTTCAACGCCATCCAGGAGAAGGACGCAGCCCAGTTCTGGGATCAGCTTCTTTTTGTCTTCAGCCCCTTGGCGGCGATCGGCATTGCTAGCGCCATCCTGCAGCTCGTGTTGCGCTCCTATCTCACCATCCGCTGGCGGCGCTGGATGACCGAGAAGACGATGAGCAAATGGCTCGACGGCTCTGCTCATTATCGCATGCAGCTCACCGGCAGCTCGAGCGATAACCCGGATCAGCGCATCGCCGACGACATCAACCAGTTCACCACGACCACCTTCGCGCTCGGGCTCGGCCTCTTGTCAAAGGCGACCTCGCTCGTATCCTTCTCCGTGATTTTGTGGACGCTTTCGACAGGCTTCACCTTTCCGGGCACCGATATGCGCGTGCCCGGGTTTCTGTTCTGGATTGCGCTCATCTACGCCGCGCTCGTCACTTGGCTCACCCACCTCATCGGCCGACCCCTGATCAGCCTCTACTTCCAGCAACAGCGCTACGAAGCCGATTTCCGCTTCTCGCTCGCTCGCTTGCGCGAATATGGCGAGCAGGTCGCTTTGCTCGGTGGTGAGGACACCGAACATTTGAACTTGAGCCGACGCTTCAGCGCCCTCATCGGCAACTTTCTCGCGATCGTTGATTGCCGCAAGAAGGTTGTCGCCTTCACCGCGAGCTATGCGCAAGCCAATGTCGTCCTGCCGTTCATTTTCATCGCCCCCTATTATTTTGCCGGCAAGGTAATGTTGGGCGTGATGACGCAAACCGCGGGCGCCTTCTCGAACGTGCAAGAAGCGCTCTCCTTCTTTATCGACAGTTATGCCACCATCGCGGAGTACAAGTCGGTCGTTGATCGTCTGACGGGCTTCGCCGCCTCGATCGACAGGGCGCGCGCGCTCAGCAGCGCGACGCCCCACATCGAGGTCAAGCCCGAAGGCGCCGACGATCTCGCCATCCACGATCTCGAAGTGGCCTTGCCGAAGGGCGACAAGGTGGTGCGCATCAAGGACGCGCGCTTGCGCCAGAAGGAGAGCGTGCTCGTCAATGGCCCCTCAGGCGCGGGCAAATCGACGCTGTTCCGGGCGATCTCCGGCATCTGGCCGTTCGGGCACGGTGCCATCCAGGTGCCGAAAGGCGCCCGCGTGATGCTCTTGCCACAGCGCCCCTATGTGCCAATTGGCACCTTGCGCGCGGCGCTCACTTATCCGGCGCCGGCCGATGCCTTTCCCGACGCGTTGGTCCGCTCGACCCTCGACGCGGTGCAATTGCCTTCGTTCGCGGATCACCTCGACGAGGAGGCGCATTGGGGCCAGACCTTGTCGCTCGGCGAGCAGCAGCGACTCGCGCTCGGGCGCGCGCTTTTAGCGAAGCCGGACTGGCTCTTCCTCGATGAAGCGACTTCCGCGCTTGACGAGCCG
>JAFAQA010000035.1 GCA_019246665.1 Hyphomicrobiales bacterium | reverse complement strand
GCACCCTCGACCGCATCGCGGTAGCGGGTGAAGAAGGTGTCGAGAATGCGCATCCGCTCTTGCGGCGGCCGCGCGTCGGAAAGCCCCGCCGCGAAAGTCGGCTCGCTCCAGGAGCGAAGCGTCGGAATGTAGTCGTCGGCGAATTTCGCCGCTTGCTTATGTTCGGCGAAAGCCTTGGCATAGGGGCAGACGAGGTGCCTCGATTCCACATGCTCGAGCCGAAGCCCTGCCTGGTAAGCCCCGCTCTCGGGATTTTTCAAAGGCGCGACGAACTCCTCGACCGTGCGATAAACCTGCGGGAAATTGGTGTTTGCGTATTCGTTGTCGCTGATCATCCCTTCGGCGGCGAGCTCACGCCAAAGCCGGTTGAACGTATCGAACATGCTGACCCCGCCCGTATGGCCGAGATAGCGCCCCTTCTCGTCGATGCCGAAATTGAGGAAGACGAGCCTTCCGCCGGGGACGAGCTCCCGGGCGCGCAGCGCGAGAAGGTTCTCCCATTCATCGCGCCCTACCGCCTCGAAAGCGGAGCGCTCGGCACCGCTTGCACCGACCATATGCACATGGTTGCTGATGTTTCGCGGCACTTTCGAAATGTAATGCGAGGCGGTCGCCGAGAAGGCGAGGTTCAGGCTTTCCGCCGCGAAGATCTTCTGATGAAAGGAAGTGCCGGATGCGTAAGGGTAGACCTCGTCGAGCTCCGCGTAATAGCTCGCGATGTCGGTCTGATTGTGGATCGTGCGGAAAAGCTGGCTGAAGTCGTTGCGGGGAAGATCGGTGTAGACGATCTCCACCGGACGGGATGGCAGCTTGCGGCGCAAATGGCCGAGCACCTCGCGCCACATCCCCATCGAGGTGCCCCCGTCGGCGCAGCCCATATCGGCGACACGCACCCGCTTGCCATCATCTTCGAGTTCCATTCGGTCGACGGCGCCGATGATCAGGGGAATGGCGAGGTTGATGACGTCGCGCGCCCCGGTCGTCGCCTTGGAATAGTAACCGGCGCCCTTCATCGCCATGAAGCCAGCGGTCTCGTTCATCGTCATCTTGCCTCATCCATGCCAGCGAGCACGCTCGCCTTCTCGAGAATGCCTGGGTCAACGACGACGCCCTCGCGTTCAGCCTTGTTGCGCGCCGCACGGCGCCCCTCCCCCGGAATGTGGGCGGAAGCTTCCTCGGTGAGTGCGCTTACGAGCTCGGAACAACGCGCCTTGAACTCTCCGCCAGACGCGCCGTCCGGCGCGATGGCGATGAAGCACTGCCCTGTTCGCGGCGGCCCGCCGGCCGTACCTGAAAAGGGACTGGCCTTTGCGCCGATGGTCGCACCCGTCAGGCAAGCCGCCATCAATTCGACGAGGAGCGCGGAACCGACTCCCTTATAGCCGCCGGCGGGCAGCATCGTACCCTTGAGGCCGATGTTGGGATCGGTGGTCGGCTCCCCGTCAGGTCCGAGCGTCCAGCCGGGGGGAATTGGCTTGCCTTCGCGCGCTCGCTTCGCCACCTCACTTTTCGCCACGACGCTCGCGCTCTGGTCGATCACGATGGACGCGCCTCCATTCCCATCAGGAACCGCAATCGACCAGGGGTTTGTGCCGAGAACGGGTTTGCGTCCTCCAGAAGCTGCGATCGAGGCCGGCGCATTGGTGAAGCCGAGGCCCAAGAGCCCTTCATCCGCGAGTCTCTCGGTGTGATAGCCGAGCACCCCGCAATTATAGGAATTGCTGATTGCCGGGAGGGCGATGCCTTGCGTGCGTGCAAGGGACACCAGCGCCGCGAAGCCGGCATCGATCGCAGGATGCGCAAAGCCCGAGCCTGCATCGACCGCGATGATTCCCGGCATTTCCCGGCTGAGCTTCGGCTCCGCCGTGCCGACTACTTTTCCGCAAGCGAGATGCTCGCAATAGGTGGGGAGGTAGGCGAGCCCATGCGAGGGGATTCCGTCGCGCTCGGCAGCCGCAATCGCCCTGGCAAGACTCATCGCCGCTTGCGGCCTCGCTCCCGCCCTGATGAGGGCGCGTCGCGCAATGTCCTCGATTTCGGCAATCTGCAATCTCTTCATCCGACTTTGTGTTCAAAGGCAAATATTCGATTTGATTTTAGGCGCGAAAGACAGGCGGGCAAGTGATAAACTTATGCGCCCAAATGCCCGCTGGGAAAGAGAAATCCGGCCGCAGTTGCCAAGATCGTGAGGAGGGCGCCGGGAACCCGCGCCCAATCGAGGCGTTCAACGGGCATCCCCGTCAGCGGCGTTCGTCGCTCCGAAAAAGGGGGGAATATGCGGGCGTCGGCATTGCACGTGATGCTGCACACGCCGCCGGACCAATCATAAGGCCCGCGAAGCCGCTCCGGAGCCGAGGCACGACAGGCCACGAGATCGGTCGAGCGGCAAATTTCATCTGGGATGGAGGACGAGGCGGCAAGAGAGGAGACGTCAAGCGAAGGCGAAAACGATGTCGATCGAGCCCATGCAAATCGCTTCTTCAAGCGTGCCCCAGATCCTGGCCGAGCGCGATGGCAACAGGTTGCGTGCCCTGCTCTCGGGGTCATGGACGGCTGACCAGGCTCCCGCCATCGAAGACTGCGCCGCACGGCTCGTCGAAAAAGCCAAGGGGCAACGTGAAGCGATCCTCGATCTGAGCCGGGTCGAACGTCTCGACACCATCGGCGCCTGGGTGATCGACCGCACCATCCACAATCTGCGCAAGAAGGGCCGACGGATCGAGGTCGCCGCCGCGCGCCCGGAGCACCATACGCTTCTTGGCGAGATCGACGCCCACGGGTTTCACAAGGCGCCCGAGCGCAATGAACACAGCCCGCCCGAGCTTCTCGTCGAAATCGGAGAAGGCGTCGCAGGAGCAGGAAACAGCTTGATCGGAGGCCTGAGCTTCCTTGGGGAAGCCGTGGTGGCGATCGGCCGCATCCTGAGCTGGCGCGGGCATTTTCGCGCACCTGCCTTCGTCCATCAGATGGAGCTCATCGTCCTGCGCGGCGTACCGATCATCATGCTGATCTCTTTCGTCGTCGGCGGCATCATCGCCCAACAAGGCATATTCCAATTGCGCCGCTTTGACGCCGCCGACCTCGTCGTGGACCTCCTCGGCATTCTCACCTTGCGTGAGTTGGGCGTGTTGCTCGCCGCCATCATGGTCGCGGGCCGCTCGGGATCGAGCTTCACCGCCGAACTCGGCGCAATGAAGATGCGCGAAGAGATCGACGCGCTGAGAGTGATGGGGTTCGATCCCATCGACGTGCTCATCATTCCGCGCCTTTTGGCCCTGATCATCGGGCTCCCCATGCTCGCCTTTCTCGCGGACATGGCATCGCTTCTGGGGGGCATGCTCGTCGCCTGGTTCTATCAAGGGATTTTCTTTCCTGCCTTTCTCGACAAGCTTCAAACCGCCATTGGAATTCACACTTTCCTTGCCGGTCTGATCAAGGCGCCATTCATGGCGCTCATCATCGGCATTATCGCCTCGACCGAAGGATTGGCAGTCGAGGGTTCGACTGAGAATCTCGGGCGGCATGTCACATCCTCGGTCGTGAAATCGATCTTCATGGTGATCGTGGCGGATGGTTTGTTCGCCGTCTTTTTCGCGGCCGTTGGCTACTGAGAGAGCAGTGCGCGACCTGCACGCGACGAGTTCCTCGGGCCGGCAAGCCGAAGCCGTTATCCGCGTGCGCGCGCTCGAGGTTGGCTTTGGCGATCGCCGCATCCTGACGAGCGTCGACCTTGATCTTTACCGCGGCGATATTCTTGGCCTCGTCGGTGCTTCCGGAAGCGGGAAATCCGTTTTGACCCGTACCATTCTCGGGTTGGTGACTAAACGAGCCGGCATCATCGAGCTCTTCGGCAAGAACACGGATGAACTCTCACCGGAAGAGCTTCGGGCGCTGGAGCAACGCATCGGGGTGCTCTTTCAATTCGGTGCCCTGATTTCCTCGCTGTCGGTGAAGGAAAACGTGCAGCTCATGATGCGCGAGCACCTGCATCTTTCCGAGGAGCTTCTCGACGAAGTGGCGATGCTCAAGCTCGATATGGTCGGCCTTCCTGCGAACGTTGCCGAAAAGCATCCGTCCGAGCTTTCGGGCGGCATGGTGAAGCGAGCTGCCCTGGCAAGGGCCATGGCCCTCGATCCTGAAGTCCTCCTTCTCGACGAGCCCACTTCAGGCCTTGATCCGGTCGGCGCGGCCGAGTTTGATGAGCTCATTGTGACGCTCAGGAACGCGCTTGGGCTCACCGTTTTCATGGTGACTCACGACCTCGATAGTCTCCACACGATTTGCGACCGGATCGCGGCCATCGCCGACGGCCGGATCATAGCCACGGGCCGCATGGAAGACATGCTTCGCATCGAGGATCCCTGGCTGCGCGCTTATTTTCGCGGCAAGCGGGCGCGCGCCGCGAATAGGGTTCCCGCGTCGGGATGATCGGGACAATCCGCACTGTTGTTAGGTGTCGCGGTGTGGAAAGACCCCCCGCTTTGCGCAACAGAAAGGGCGGAGAGGGATGCCTCTCCGCCCACTATGCATTTAGGCTTGAGGATTAGTCGCAGACTTCCTCACGCCTGAACTGCCATCCATATCCTTCCACCCACACCCGGTGACGGATCACCCGGCACTCGTCGCCGTACACAGGGCCTGGCGCGTAGGCCGGGCCGGGGTAGGCGCCATAGGGCTGGGACGCCAGGGCACCACCAGCGATCACACCAGCCGCAAGGCCAGCCGCGGCGCCGCCCGCGATCGCGGCGTTACGACCATGCTCCGCGTTTGCCGGCAAGCTCGCGGTACCGAGAGCAAAGAGGCCGACACATGCGCCCACCAATGTCGTGCGCATATTCATGACACAGTCTCCTTTCGCATCACTCCAGGGCTGGGCATCAGCTCGACGCATTCGCCCGGTGCGGCCAATAAACGCGTCCGTAACTGTGGGGGTTCCCGATTTCTATGTTTGTGGCGAAAAGGGACGTAAATTTTCTTTTCGAAATCTAACAAGTTAAGGGGGCACGCGAATATTCGTCGAGCCGTAGAACGAAGAGTGATCGGAACTTTTGCAGCTAACGCTGGTTCGACACATAGATGCGATGGCGCGAATATCGCAGCCATTCTCCCGCGTTCCTATCAAGCGGAAGGGAAAGGAGAGATCGCGATGGCAAGGAAATATTCAACTGGCG
>JAFAQA010000013.1 GCA_019246665.1 Hyphomicrobiales bacterium | reverse complement strand
CGGGCTCTCGGACGGCAGTGGCCAAGCCTCCATGCCGTCCACCACGCTTGCCCCGGTTCAACCAGCCGAGGCCCAGATCAGTCCGAGCACGTGCTCGCGTATGGTGACGAACTCCAAGCTCGCCTTGATCGACCGGATGTCGTCGCCCACGCCAGACCGGCGCGAGAAATCGACGCAGAGGCGCTCGACGATGCGGCCAGGCCTGGGCGACATGACGACGACGTCTGTGCCGAGATAGACCGCCTCCTCGACGCTATGCGTGATGAAGACGACCGTCATCGACGTGCGCCGCCATACCGAGTGCAACTCCTCCTGCATCTTCTCGCGGGTGAGGGCATCGAGCGCCCCGAAGGGCTCGTCCATCAGCAGCACCTTCGGATCGTTGACGAGGGCGCGCACGATGGCCAGGCGCTGCTGCATCCCCCCCGAAAGCTGATAGGGGTAGCGGTTACGGAAATCCCAGAGGCCAACGAGCTTCAAATAGTATTCGACCTTCTCGCGCCGCTCGCGGCCGAGACCGCGAACCATCGGACCAAAAGCCGCGTTCTCGCTCACCGTCATCCATGGAAAGAGCGCGGGCTGCTGGAACACCACACCGCGATCGGGTCCAGGCCCGGTGATCGGCTGGCCGGCAAGCGCGACCCGGCCGCGCGTCGGGGGAAGAAATCCGGCAAGCGTCTGCATGAGGGTGGTCTTGCCGCAGCCGGAGGGCCCCACGATACAGACGAAGTCGCCGGCCGAGAACGAGAGGTCGACACCCGCGAGCGCGACCACCGGACCCTCCCTCGAAGGGTACTCGATGGTGAGTTGTGAGAACTCGACGAATGGGTCTGTCACTTGCGCGCGCTCACCTTGGGTTGATTTCGCCCCGACGACCGTAGCTTGGCGGTGCGAAGGATCGTACCCGGAGCCTGCCGCTCCGGGTACGATGCCTCCGCGCGCCGCCGATGGACTCGCCAATTGCTCTGGGAAGGCCATCAGCCCGCCGCTTTCACCGCCTGCGCGAGAAAGGTCGTGTTGGTCGCGGTCTGAAAGGCCGAGAGCTCCGGCGCCGACTTGATGCTCTTCTGCTCGACGAGGAAGTCCGCCGTACGCTTGAGCACTTCGGCGAACTTGCCGCCCTTCCCCGGAGGACCGAGCCACTCCGCGGTCAGCTGCTTCTCGAAGGGAACGAAGTCGTATTCTTCCATGTCGTGCTTGGCGACATCGGCGCTCACGCCGGCCTGCTTGCCGACGATCGCGGCAGCGTCATCGGGTTTCGACTGCCACATCTTGAGCGCGTTTCGGTAAGCGACGAGGAAGCCGGTCACCGCGTCGGGATAAGTCTTGCTGAACTCCGTGCCCGCGACGATAAGGTCGGCGATCACATATCCCTTGGCATCGAGATCCTTGTAGGTCGTGAAGGTCTCGCCTCCCGCTTCGAGCATCTTCGCCTTGGCCGGTGACCAGACATAGGCAGCATCGATGTCGCCACGTGTCCAGGCGGCGACCTCCGCATCAGGCTTCATGTCGAGGACGGTGACGTCCTTTTGCGTCAGGTTGTTGACCTTGAGGAAGCCAAGCAGGCGGAAATGTGAGGTCGAGCCGAACGGCGTCGCCACCTTCTTGCCCTTGAAATCGCCGACGGACTTGATGTTGGCCGCCTTGCGCACGACCATCTCCTCCGCGGGACCGATGTTGTCGACCATGCCGATGAGCTCGTAAGGAAGCCGCTGGCTGATGCCCGAGGCCGTCGGGGAGGAACCGATGGCAAGCCCAATGTCGACCGACTTGCCGGCGAAAGCCGCATTGATCTCGGCGCCCGAACCGGCCTCGGTCCATGCGCATTTGCCGCCGGAGAGCTTGTCGAACCAGCCCTCGCCCTTGGCGATCATGGTCGGCTTCGTCTCGAGAAAATACGAGACGCGGATGGTGTCAGGCGCCTTTCCGGCTGCGAGCAGGGCGCGCGCCGGAAGGCCCGCGGTGAGCGCTGCGCCGCTGAGCGCAACCGTCTTGATCAACGTGCGTCTGCTCAATCCCCCCGCTACTTGCTCTGTCATCTCGGTTTCTCCTCTCGCCACGGTTGCGGGGGAATGAGACGGACAGACCGGGGCACCGCGCCCCGGTTTTCCCCCGGTGTCAGTATTTGCCCGCCCAATGCACGACCCGCTGTTCAATGGCCACCAGCATGTAATCGAGGATCAATCCCATCAAGCCGATCGCCAGAATGCCGACGAAAACGTAATCAGAGCGCAGGAAGCGACCCGCGTCGAGTATGACCCAACCCAGGCCGGTGCTCCCGGCGATGATTTCGGCAGCGATCAGCGTCGCATAGACGACGCCGATCGCCAGCCGCGCGCCGGTGAAAATCTCGGGCAGTGCCGACGGAAAGATGACGAAGCGGAAGATCTGCCAGTCGGAGGCGCCGAGCGATCGCGCGACTTGGATGCGCTGGCGCGAGACGCTTTTCACGCCATCCATGGCCGCGATCGCCGAGACCGGGAAGGCCGTCAGGAAGAGCAGGATGATTTGCGCCGTCTCGCCGATTCCGAACCAGACGACAAGCAGCACGAGATAGGCAAGCTGCGGCAGCGGCCGCAGAAATTCGACGAAGGGCGAGAGGCACGCCTCGACGACGCGATTATAGCCCATGGCGAGCCCGACGGCCGTGCCGGCGATCGCGCCCGTGACGAAGCCGGCGAGCACGCGCTCGAGCGAAAGCCCGGCATGCTCCCAGATCGTGCGGCTCTTGTAGCCATCGACGAGGAGGTCCATGAAGCCGGACCAGAGCGAGGCCGGGCTCGGCATGAAGAGGTCATCGACAAAGCCGCCTTCCGTGGCGATGACCCAGGCGAGCATCAGCACGGTGACGCTGCAGCCGGTGATCGCCCATTCGGGCAGGCGGCCGCGCCGGCCCAGCATGTCGCGCGCTTGCCTCATTCGATGCCGCGCCAATGGACGACGCGCCGGTCGATCGCAAGGAGAAGGGCGCTAAGAGTGATGCCGAGGATGCCGAGCAGGATGATGCCGAGGATGATCACGTCATTGCGAAGGAAGCGGCTCGCCGAGATCACCATCCAGCCAAGCCCGTCGGTCGCCGCATTGAGCTCAGCGGCGACCACCGTGGAGAACGCCGCGGCGAGGGCGATGCGCGCACCGGTGAAGCTGAGCGGCATCGCCGACGGCAAGATGACATAGCGGAAGACCTGCCACTCGGATGCCCCGAGTGCGCGGGCCGCTTGCACCCGCTGTTGGTTCACGGCGCGCACGCCGGCCATGGCGCTCGAGGCGATGATCGGAAATGCGGTGATGTAGAGAAGGGCGATCTTCGAGCGATTATCCGTGCCGATCCAAATGATCAGCAATATGACATATGACAATGGCGGCAGCGGACGCATGAACTGCACGATGTAGTTCGTGGCTGCCCGGATGTGGGGCCAATATCCCATGGCGAGGCCAAGCGGAACGCCCGTGAGGATCGCGAGCGTAAAGCCGGCACCGCAGCGCCACAGCGTCGATCCGATATTCTGGGCAAGCGTGGTCTCCCGGTAGCCGTTGCGCAGAATGTCGATCGTGGCCGCAAGGACCTCGGTCGGGCTCGGCAGCAGCACGGCGGGGACGAGCGCGAAGGCGGTGATCGCCCACCAAGCGCCGAACGCCACGAAGACCGACAGGATGCTCAGCCAGCGCGGTTGTGCCATCAAGGCGGAGATGGCGCCTCGACTCGGGGCCGGCTTAGCCATCATGCCGCTTCGTTGCTGCATCGAGTTTTTTCCAGCAGTGCTGCTTCGGTGCTACGGATCAGATCACCCGTTCGGCATCGACGCGCACCGATATCCGTTCCCCTGCCCAATTTCTATAGGGTGGATGAGGT
>JAFAQA010000389.1 GCA_019246665.1 Hyphomicrobiales bacterium | reverse complement strand
GCGCTTCACCGCTGCGAAGGGGTGAACCTCGCGACGAGGTGGTAGGATGGCCCCGGAAAGATGAGGCGAACCACGGTCACCGTCTCGCCGGAGCGCCAGGTGCGGCGCCTGACGACGAGACAGGCCGACCCCTCCGCGACCTCGAGGCGCCTCGCCATCTCGGCATCGGCCTCCCTCGCCGAGATGTGATGCTCGGCCTCGGTCCAAGGCACATGGCCGAGAAGCCAGGTGCCGGGTGGCTCTGCCTTGAAATCGATCGTCTCGCCGGCCGGGATCGCGGTGAGGTTGATGAGGCGCTCCTCGAGCGCGAAGGGTCGGCCATCGGCGAGATGACGGCAGCGCAAGGCCAGAATGCCGACTTCCGGGCCGACCGAAAGAGCTTCGCGATCATTGGCATTGGCCTTGCGTCGGCGCTGCGACAACAACTCATATGCATAGGTCTTGCCGCGTTCCGAAACCTCGGCCTTGATGTCGTGGATCTGGAGCACGGCCGACTGGAATTGCGGGCGGCGCACGAAACTGCCGGCGCGTCGGCGCCGCTCGATGAGGCCCGCCGCCGCGAGACCCGACAGCACCTTGTTCACCGTCATGCGCGAGCAGCCATAACCCGCCATGAGCTCATGCTCGAACGGCACGCGATGGCCCGGCGGCCATTCCCCTGAAAGTATCTTGCCTTCGAGATCGACCCGAATGCGGTGATGGAGCGTGCCGTTCGCGAGATCGGCCGCGACCGATTGGGAGCGCTCGTTCATTCGAGAAGCCTTGCCATCACGGCGCGGAAGCGTGCAAGCACCGCCTCCCGCTGTCGATGCCGCCCACGCTCGACAAGCTTCTTGCCGGCTCTCCAGACGCAATCGAGCATCGCGCCACGCGCCGAGAAGACGAAGGCGTCGAGAATGGCGTCGCCTGAGCGTCCGATCAGGGCGGGGTGAGCGGCATCGAGCGAAAGCATATCGGCGGGACCGCCCTCGGCGAGCCCCAGCTTGGGCTCGCCGAGCGCGCGCGATCCGCCGATGAGAGCGCCTTCATAGAGGAAGCGGCCGGTCGAGCGGCCCTCCCGACCTGCCATGACGTTGCGGGCGCGATGTCGCAATCGCTGCGAATATTCGAGCTGGCGAAGCTCGTCGGCGACACCGATGAGGACGTTCGAATCCGAACCGACGCCGAACTCGCCCCCGCTCTCGATGAATTCTGGCCCCTTGAAGGTGCCGTCGCCGAGATTGGCCTCGGTGATCGGGCAAAGCCCCGCGACGGCGCGCGCCGAAGCGGCGGCGCGCGTTTCACTTTCCGTCATGTGCGTCGCATGGATGAGGCACCAGCGCTCATCGACAGGCGCGTGCGCGAGAAGCCATTCGACCGGCCGCGCGCCCGACCAGGAAAGGCAATCCTCGACCTCCTTCATCTGCTCGGCGACGTGGATGTGGATAGGGCCGCCTTCGGCCAGCGGCACGATGGTCGCAAGCTCTTGCGCCGTGACGGCCCGCAAGGAATGCGGCGCGATGCCGAGCCTCGCGCCTTCGAGCCCTGCAAGCGCGGCGCGGCTTGCCTCGAAAAGTCGGGCGAAGCGGTCGAGACCGTTGATGAAGCGGCGCTGGCCGGCATCGGACGGCTGTCCGCCAAATCCGCCATGCGCGTAAAAGACGGGCAAAAGCGTCAGGCCGATGCCGGTTTCACTCGAGGCGGCCGCGATGCGCACCGCCATCTCGGCGAGATCAGCGAAAGGCTTCCCGTCGCGATCATGATGGAGGTAATGGAACTCGCCGACCCGCGTGAAACCCGCCTCGAGCATTTCGACATAGAGCTGCGCCGCCACCGCCTCGACATCCTCGGGCTCCATGGTGAGGGCGAAGCGATACATGACCTCGCGCCAAGTCCAGAAACTGTCGGATGACGGGCCGCGAACTTCCGCGAGCCCTGCCATGCCCCGCTGAAACGCGTGACTGTGCAGGTTGGGCATGCCGGGCAGGCCGACAGCGTGGCGCTCCTCGTCCGGCCTCGGCTTGGCGTCCGGCTCGATCCGCTCGATGATGTCATCGACAATCGAGACTCTGACATTGCGCGCGAAACCTTGCGGGAGCAGCGCCTCGTCGAAGAAGAGCGAAGCCATCCTGTTTTCCCAAGCATGCCGTGCGCGAGAGGCTGGACAATCTCACGCCTCGGCGCTTATGTATAGACAAAACTGCTCGTCTCGGCCAAGTCAAGCCACGGAACGTCGTGCGGGCGCCAGTCAGCCGAAAGGGCCTCCTCCTTGACGATGCGAGTGAACCGGGTTTGGCACAATGCCCGTCTCGCGACGCTTCGCGCGGACGCGCCGGGCCTCGGCGCAATCGATGACGGCCTCGTCGCCGAAAGCGAGGGCCGCATCGTTTACGCCGGCCCGGCAGCGGAGGCCTCCGCTTTCGAAGCCGTCGATCGTGTGGATTGCGAAGGCCGTTGGGTCACGCCGGGGCTGATCGATTGCCATACCCACCTCGTCTTTGCGGGCGATCGCGCCCATGAGTTCGAGCTCCGCCTCGGGGGCGCGAGCTACGAGGAAGTGGCTCGCGCCGGTGGGGGCATCGTTTCGACCGTCAAGGCAACGCGCGCCGCGAGCGAGGATGCGCTCGTGGCGAGCGCGCTGCCGCGTCTCGACGCGCTCATCGCAGAGGGTGTGACGACGATCGAGATCAAATCCGGCTACGGCCTCGAGCTCGCGACGGAACAGCGTCAATTGCGCGCCGCGAAGCGGCTCGAGAAGGAGCGCCGCATCGACGTGCGCGCGACCTTTCTCGGCGCTCATGCGATGCCGCCCGAGATCGCCGACAAGGACGGCTATATCGACCTCGTCTGCCGCGAGATGCTGCCCGTCGTCGCGCGCGAGCGTCTGGCCGAAGCGGTCGATGCCTTTTGCGAGGGCATCGCCTTTTCGCCGGAACAGGTTTCGCGCGTCTTCGAGGCAGCGCGCCGGCACGGTCTCCCGGTCAAGCTGCACGCGGACCAGCTCTCCAATCTTGGCGGGGCGGCGCTTGCGGCGCGCTTCTCAGCGCTCTCGGCCGACCATCTCGAATATACGGATGAGGGCGGTGCTGCCGCGATGGCCAAAGCCGGCACGGTCGCGGTGCTTCTGCCGGGCGCTTACTACTTCATCCGCGAAACGAAAATCCCACCGGTCGAGGCCTTGCGCCGCCACAAAGTGCCGATCGCCGTCGCCACCGACTGCAATCCCGGCACCTCGCCTTTGACCTCGCTGCTCACCGCCATGAACATGGCCGCGACGCTCTTTCGACTCACCGTCGACGAGAACATCGCGGGCGTGACGCGCGAAGCCGCCCGCGCTCTCGGGCGCCTCGACGAGATCGGCACACTTGAAGCGGGGAAATTCTGCGATCTCGCCATTTGGGATATCGAGCGGCCGGCCGAGCTCGTCTACCGGCTCGGCTTCAACCCGCTGCATGCGCGCATCTGGAGGGGCGTCTGATGGTCGAGATGAAGCTGAGCCCCGGCGCCGTGCCGCTTGCCACCTGGCGCGAGATTTACGCGGGCGCGGATGTCACGCTCGATCCGGCAAGCCGGACGAACGTCGAGGCGGCGGCGGCCACGATCGAAGCGATCGTCGCCAAAGGTGACCCGGTCTATGGCGTCAACACCGGGTTCGGCAAGCTCGCAAGCGCGCGAATCGGCAAGGATGATCTTGCGGCCCTGCAGCGCAATATCGTGCTTTCGCACGCCTCCGGCGTCGGTGAGCCCATTCCTGAGCGGATCGCGCGGCTCGTCATGGCGCTCAAGGTGGCGAGTCTTGCGCAAGGCGCATCGGGCGTGCGCTGGGCCACGGTCGAGCATCTCCTCGAATGCCTGCGGCGCGGCCTCGTCCCGCTCATCCCGTCACAAGGTTCGGTCGGCGCCTCGGGCGACCTCGCGCCCCTTGCTCATCTCGCAGCTGCGCTCATGGGAGTGGGCGCCTTTTTCATCGAGGGCGAGAGCGTTCCGGCGGAGGACGCCTTGCGCCGCGCCGGATTGGGACCGCTCGTGCTCGCGCCCAAGGAGGGCCTCGCGCTCCTCAACGGGACGCAGGTCTCGACGGCCTTCGCGCTCTCCGGACTTTTCGAGACGGAAAAGCTTTTGCGAGCGGCGCTCGTCACCGGGGCGCTCTCTACCGATGCGGCCAGAGGCTCTGACGGGCCGTTCGATGCGCGTATCCAGGCGGTGCGCGGTCATCGCGGGCAGGCGGAGGTCGCCGCTGCACTTCGGGACCTCATGGCGGAAAGCGTTATCCGCAGCTCGCATCTTGTCGGCGATGACCGCGTGCAAGACCCTTATTGTTTGCGCTGCCAGCCACAGGTCATGGGGGCTTGCCTCGATCTTTTGCGGCAAGCCGCCGGCACGCTTTCGATCGAGGCGAATGGCGTCTCGGACAACCCGCTCGTCTTCCCCGAGAGCGGAGAGGTCATCTCGGGCGGAAATTTCCACGCCGAAGGCGTCGCCTTCGCGGCCGATATGATTGCCATGGCGCTTTGCGAGATCGGCTCGCTCGCAGAGCGCCGCATCGCCATGCTGGTCGACCCTGCCCTGTCGCGGCTCCCGGCCTTCCTGACGCCGAAGCCGGGGCTGAATTCCGGCTTCATGATCCCGCAGGTCGTGGCCGCGGCGCTCGTTTCGGAGAACAAGCAGCGAGCCTATCCGGCAAGCGTCGATTCGATCCCCACTTCCGCCAATCAGGAGGACCATGTCTCGATGGCGACGCATGGTGCTCGCCGCCTCCTCGTCATGGTCGAGAATGTCGTGAATATTCTCGCCATCGAGCTTCTCGCGGCAGCGCAAGGCTGTGATTTTCACGCCCCGCTGCAATCGAGCCCGGTTCTCGAGCGAGTTCGCGATACGGTGAGAACGCGCGTGTCCCATCTCGAGGAGGACCGGTTTTTGGCGCCCGATATCGCGGCCGCCGCGGAACTCGTGAAGGGCGACGCCCTGGTTGCGGCGGTGGGGCGCGAGATTTTGCCGCGCCTCGGCGATCGGCTCGAGGGTGCCAGCGCTAAGCTTTGAAGAGGAAAAACGCTCATGACGCGCATCGATAATGCCCGCCGCATCCGCGCGCCGCGCGGCGAGACGCTCTCCGCCAAGAGCTGGCTCACGGAAGCCCCGTTGCGCATGCTGATGAATAATCTCGACTCGGAGGTCGCCGAACGGCCAGGCGAGCTCGTGGTCTATGGCGGTATCGGGCGAGCGGCGCGCGATTGGGAGAGCTTCGACCGGATCGTCGCGGCGTTGAAGCGGCTCGAAGGAGACGAGAGCCTGCTCGTGCAATCCGGCAAGCCGGTCGGCATCTTCCGCACGCATCCGGATGCGCCTCGCGTGCTGATCGCCAACTCCAACATCGTGCCGCATTGGGCGAGTTGGGACTGCTTCCACGAGCTCGATCGCAAGGGCCTCATGATGTACGGTCAGATGACCGCCGGGTCCTGGATTTATATCGGCTCGCAGGGCATCGTGCAGGGCACTTACGAGACCTTTGTCGAGGTGGGGCGCCGCCATTACGGGGGCGACCTTTCCGGCAAGTGGATCTTGACCGCCGGGCTTGGCGGGATGGGGGGCGCGCAACCGCTCGCCGCGACCATGGCCGGCGCTTCGCTCCTTGCGGTCGAATGCCAGCCCTCACGCATCGAGATGCGCTTACGCACCCGCTATCTCGACCGGCAAGCCGCCTCGCTCGACGAGGCGCTGGAGATCATCGAGCGGGCGCGTCGCGAGAAGAAGCCTGTCTCCGTCGGAGTTCTCGGCAATGCGGCGGAAATCTTCCCCGAGCTCGTGCGCCGAGGTGTTCGTCCCGATGTGGTCACCGACCAGACCTCGGCGCACGATCCCGTTAACGGCTATCTGCCGAAGGGCTGGACGCTCGCCGAATGGGAAGCCAAGCGCGAGAGCGACCCCAAGGCGGTGGAGAAGGCCGCGAAAGCCTCCATGGCGGCGCATGTGCGCGCCATGCTCGATTTCCAGCGCATGGGGGTGCCCACCCTCGATTACGGCAACAACATCCGGCAGATGGCGCTCGAGGAAGGCGTGAAGAACGCCTTCGATTTTCCGGGCTTCGTGCCGGCCTATATCCGCCCGCTCTTTTGCCGCGGCGTCGGACCTTTTCGCTGGGCCGCGCTTTCGGGCGATCCGCAGGACATCTACCGGACCGACGCCAAGGTGAAGGAGCTGATGCCGAACGCGCTCCACCTGCATCGCTGGCTCGACATGGCGAAGGAGCGCATTGCCTTCCAAGGATTGCCGGCGCGCATCTGCTGGGTCGGCCTCGGCGACCGCCACCGGCTGGGCCTTGCCTTCAACGAGATGGTGGCCTCGGGCGAGCTGAAGGCGCCGATCGTCATCGGCCGTGACCATCTCGATTCGGGCTCGGTCGCCTCGCCGAATCGCGAGACGGAAGCGATGCGCGACGGTTCGGACGCGATCTCCGATTGGCCGCTCCTCAATGCGCTTCTCAACTGCGCCTCGGGCGCGACCTGGGTCTCGATCCATCATGGC
>JAFAQA010000166.1 GCA_019246665.1 Hyphomicrobiales bacterium | reverse complement strand
TTCGCCCACATCACCGACCCACTGACATGCGAGACGAGCGTGAAGAAATGGTGGTGGTTGTTCCAATAGATCGCGACGTAAACGAAGCTCAGAACGTAGCTCAAAAAGACCGGCGCTGTCGTCTTCAGCGCATCGAGGCTCGCATCCGGAGGGGCTTTGAGCTCGAGCACCATGATGGTGATGATCACGGCGATCACTCCGTCGCTGAAAGCGACCAGTCGATCTTTCTCCACCTTCGCTCCCTTCGGGTTTAAGCCTCCTCGCTTGTACTCCAGGTAACGACGCGCCGGCAGGCCAGATTTTCTGGATTTGGCCAGCTCGGCTCCATCCGACATGGATCGGGTTCAAAATTGGCCGCAAACTCGTGCATCGAGAATGCCCAGATCGTCTAGCGCATCGATGAGCCGACCACTTTCGATGGTTCCGTGGGCTTCGCATTCCTGCGGAACCACGGCGCAGTGAAACGGCTCCGTTGCGACCGCCGCTGGCGCGGTTGCCTAAGTTGGGCCACGAGAATTTCTTGCCGCTGCGGCGAATGGCGAGGGCGCCTCGCCGAGGACACTACCGGAGCAAAGTAGGTTTCAATTTTCGGGAATCGTCTAGTAGTCTGCCGACGGGAGGACGCGTCAGATGCCGCGAAAGGAAATCCTGGAGGCCGTGCAGAAATACGTCGACCCGTTCCGCGTCACGAAGGGTCAAGGCTTTCAACTCAAGGATTTCGATCCCGCTGACACCCGGGGCCTGAAAATGAACAAGGGGGACGCGGCGGAACTCCTCCGACGCGGTTCTGAATGGCTCGCGATGGAGCAGGACATGCTCTACGCGCAGGATCGCTGGTCACTGCTCCTTATTTTTCAGGCCATGGACGCGGCAGGCAAGGACGGGACGATCAAGCACGTCATGTCCGGCGTGAATCCTCAGGGATGCCAAGTCTATTCTTTCAAGCAGCCTTCCGCGGAAGAACTGGCTCACGATTTCATGTGGCGTTATGCCCGTCGCGTACCGGAACGGGGCCGGATCGGAATTTTCAATCGATCCTATTACGAAGAGGTCCTCGTTGTGCGCGTCCACGAGGAAGTGCTGGAACGGCAGAAGCTGCCCGCCGGGCTGGTGACCAAGCGTATCTGGGACGAGCGGCTCGCGGACATCGCGCATTTCGAGGAGTACCTCAGCCGTCAGGGGGTGGTCGTTCTCAAGTTCTTCCTCAACCTTTCCTATAAGGAACAGAAGAAGCGCTTCATGGAACGCCTGGACAGGCCCGAGAAGAACTGGAAGTTCTCGGCTTCGGACGTACGTGAGCGCAAGTATTGGGACGACTACAGGCATGCGTTCCAGGAAGCTATTGGGGCTACCGCCGCAGTGTACGCGCCCTGGTTCGTCGTGCCGGCGGACAACAAGTGGTTCACCAGGCTGATCGTCGCTGCGGCGATCGTCGAATTGGTAGAGAGTCTCGACCTCCAATATCCCAAAGTCGACGCGGCGAAGAAGAAGGAACTGGCGGCTGCTCGAGCCGAGCTTGCCGCCGAGAGCTGACCGCCTTTCTTTTGGAGAACGAGAGGCATTGCCGCGCGCTCGAGCACGACTGCGGCTCTGTCAATTGCCAAAAAGGGACAAGCGCTGCAAGGGAAACGCGCTATGTCGATGATCATCACGATTCTGGGGGGCGTCGGACTGTTCCTGCTCGGCATGGCGATCATGACCGGCGGCCTCAAAGGGCTCGCCGGCTCCTCGCTTCGCACTGTGCTCGGCAAAGCCGCCGCGACGCCGCTATCCGGCGCATTCTGGGGCGCGGTTGTCACTCTCCTCGTGCAATCGTCGAGCGCAACGACCATGACGACGATCGGTCTCGTCAGCGCCGGTCTTTTGACCTTTCCGCAAGGGTTGGGCCTCGTCTTCGGCGCGAACGTCGGCACGACGGCAACGGGATGGCTCGTCGCTCTCATTGGCGTGCGCGTCTCATTGTCGTCTTACGCCCTGCCGATGATCTTCGTTGGAGCGCTGACCAAGCTGCTGGGTCGCGACCGCCTCGCGGCTGCTGGTGCCTCGCTCGCCGGCTTCGCGCTCGTCCTCTATGGCCTCACCACGCTCCAACAAGGCATGGGCGGCCTTGCCGAACGACTGCATCCGTCGGATCTCCCCGCCGTTCTCGGGGCGCCCGGCGTCAGCTTTCTTCCCGGACTGGCTGGGCTCTTGTCGCTGATCATGGTCGGGCTGGTCATGACGGCGGTGATGCAGTCGTCGACGGCTGCAATCGCTGTCACGCTGTCCGCCTTCTACGCAGGCGCGCTCGGCCTCGAGCAGGGGTGCGCGCTGATCATCGGACAAAATATCGGGACGGCGACCAGTTCCGCTCTCGCGGCGATCGGCGCGAGCATTACGGCAAAGCGGCTCGCGGTCGCCTACATCCTATTCAAGGTGATTGCCGCGCTAATCGCGCTCATCCTGTTCCCTCTCACGATCTCGCTGCTTGTACGGGCGGCCGGCGCGATCGATGGCGTGATGCTGCTCGCTGCCTATCACACCGCCTTCAACGTCGTGGGCGTCGCGGTTCTCCTGCCGGCGATCGACTGGTTCACGCGTCTTGTCCAGCGCCTTCTGCCTGAGCGTGGTTCTCCGCTCACGCGCGGCCTTGATCACGCCGCGCTTTTGAACCCGGTCGTGGCTGTCGAGGCCGTGCGGCGCACCGTTGCGCTCACAATGCAAGCACTCTGCGAATCCATGATCTCCTCGCTCCATGGCGCAAGTGAAGCCAAGGGCGGCCCGTCCATCTCGGCGGCCGCTGACGCCCTTCGGCAAGCGCGGGAATTCCTGTCGGAAGTCAGCGGACCCCCCGTCTCAAAAGAAGAGGAGCTTCGGCTGACGAGTACGTTGCATGCGCTCGACCACGCGACGCGGTTCGCCGATATCGCTCGGGAGGAACCCGCCCTTACGGTCGGGAATGGCGGCTCTGAAAACGATCGAATCTTTCAATCCTTCGAGGAGGCGCTGCGAAGCGCCGCGCTGGCGGTGAGCGACGTCGCCCGGGAGAGGGCTTTCAGCGATGCCGCCGAACCGATTAAGTCGCTGGACGCGCCGTGCGCGGCCTCGGCTCTGGGGAAAGCACAGCAACGCGCGCAAGCTCTGCGCGAGCTTTGCCGTGCCGACCGAGGCACAAGCTTGGGCGCGGTGGCGAAGGGGCTCTCGACGGCCGAGGAGGCGATGGCTCGCGCCGACTTGGTGCGCTGCCTTGACGCGTTGGCGCATCATGCATGGCGGTCGGCTGCTCACCTCCACGGTCGCGGCGATGAGAATTCCCTGCACCCGGCGGCAGACGCATGACGCCCGCAGCGCTTCCGCATGAATGAGCTTAACCCTGGAGCGCT
>JAFAQA010000383.1 GCA_019246665.1 Hyphomicrobiales bacterium | reverse complement strand
GCGCTCGCCCGCATAGGGATTCGAGGTGTTCATGTTGGTTTCGGTCATGCCGTAGCGTTCGAGAATGGCGTGCCCGGTTCGCTCCTGCCATTCGCGATGAGTTTCGGCGAGCAAAGGCGCCGAGCCGGAAACGAAAAGGCGCATATGACGCGTCGCTTCCCGGTTCAGTCCAGGGTGTCGCAAGAGGCGCGTGTAGAAGGTTGGCACGCCCATCATGACGGTCGCACGCGGCATTTGGCGCAGGAGCTCGTCAGGATCGAGCTTCGGGATGAAGATCATCGAGGCGCCGCTGAAGAGGACCGTGTTGGTCGCGACGAAAAGCCCGTGCGTATGATAGATCGGCAAGGCGTGCAGGAGCACGTCATCTGCGGTGAATTGCCAGTAGCGCGCGAGCGTCACGGCATTCGAGGCGAGATTGGCGTGCGAAAGCATCGCGCCCTTCGAGCGCCCTGTGGTGCCCGAGGTGTAAAGGATGGCCGCCAAGTCGGCCGCCTCGCGGGGCACATCCTCGAACTCGGCATCCGCGCGCGCAGCCGCTGTGGCGAGGCTGCCTTTGCCCTCGGCATCGAGTGTCTCGACGGCGCGAACCTTGGCCTTCGCGGCGAGAGCCTTGAAGGCGTCGAGTTTCGTCGGATCGCCGACGAGGAGCGAAGGCTCTGCATCGCCGATGAAATACTCGAGCTCGGCTGTCGTGTAGGCGCTGTTGAGCGGCAGGAAGATGGCGCCGGCTCTCACGCAGCCCAGGTAGAGCAGCAGCGCTTCGGGTGATTTTTCCACTTGCACCGCGACCCTGTCCCCGGGCGCGACACCCAGTTTCGCGAGCGCATGCGCGAAGCGGGCACTCCCCGCGAGCACGTCCCCATAATTGAGCTTGCGCCCTTGCGGGGTCTCGAGGAAGGGGCGCTCGTGAAGCGTGGCGGCTTCGTGGATGAAGCTGAAAAGATGGTTCGACGTCATCACGGTGAGCCTCGCTGATGCTCGGAGCATGATCTTTGAAAAGCGGAAGCCATTTTGCCGAAAAGATCATTCCCCACGAATAACGGCCCGCGACATCGCGGGGTTGCCGCGTCCGCGTTCTACAGACGGCGCTTTAACCCGTGAAGCGCGAAAGCGAGAAGCCCTCCGACATGAATCGCCGATGCGTCGGCTGCCTCACTCCTGCGCGGTTTCCTCTTGCTCGGCGCCATTGGCTTCGCCCGGGATCATATTGGCGCTGACACGACGCTGGGCATTGCGGCGCCCGGGCGTCCTGCCGTTGCCGGTTTTGCGCAAGTGCCGGCGCACCTGGCTCGAGGCCACGACTTCGTTGCGGGTGGCGAAAGCCTCATGGTTCGCCTCGATATCATCGAGCTTGTAGAGGTAATTGACCATGAGCCCATGGGCCTCGCGAAGCCCTCTTTCGGAGACATCGCCGGGCCAATTCAGCCGCTCGAGGCGGGCTCCATTGCCGAGGTGAAAGCGCGCCACGGGATCGAGCGGCCGGCCTGAGGCTGATTTCGCCTCGAGGAAATATTGGGCCGCGGCCGTAAGCAGCGCCTCCCTCACGGCTTCGGCCGGGAAGTCCGTCCTCAGCCAATCCTCGTTGTCGAGCACGGCCAGGGCGGCATGTTCGCTTGCGGACAGGCCCGAGCCGTCCTCGCTCTTGCGTTCCTCGGCCAGCCAACGGGCGAAGCTTGGCGCTGGCGAAAGTGTGACGAAAGTGGAAAGCCGCGGAAGATCACGCTTGAGCTTCTCCACCACCTGCTTGATCAAGAAATTGCCGAAGGAGATGCCACGCAGACCATCCTGGCAGTTCGAGATCGAATAGAAGACAGCCGTGCTTGCTTCCGAAGCCGGGATTGGAACCCGATCCTCGGCGAGAAGCTCTCCGATCGTGCCGGGAACCGTCGTTGTCAGCGCCACCTCGACGAAGATCAGCGGTTCGTCCACGAGCTGGGGATGGAAGAAGGCGAAGCAGCGCCGGTCGGGCGGTTCGAGCCGGTCGCGCAAATCCTCCCAGGTGCCGATCTCATGCACCGCCTCGTAGCGGATGATCTTCTCGAGAATATTCGCGGGTGTCGACCAATCGATCGGCCGCAGCACCAGGAAACCCGGGTTGAACCAGGAGGAGAAGAGGTGGGTGAAGTCGGAATCGACGCCTTCGAGCTCCCGATCCGCCCTGAGCGCGCGCAGCACCTCCTCGCGCATGCGCACCAGCGCCGCCGTGCCGCCCGGCGCAAGATTGAGCCTTCGGATAAGCTCCTGGCGGCGAGGCTCGGCGGCCGAATGCAGATCGAGCACCGCCTTGCTGCTCGGATCGGCCCGATAGGCGTCCATCGCGAGCACCAGGCGCTCATGGTCGTAGCCGAATTTGTCGACGAGGCGATGCAGGAAAGCGAGGCGCGCCTCCGGCCCGAGCGCCTCGTAGCCGGCGAGGATCGCGCTCGCGAGGGCCACACCTGAGGCTTCACCGCGCCCCGAAAGGAGCGCTTCGCTGAGCTCGGCGAGATCGCCATCGCTTTCGGGGCGCTGCATGCCCCGCCCGCGCCGCAGCAAGGAGCGGCCCCGATCCGCGATGCTGGCGAGGAGGTCGCCGAAGAAGGTGTCGCTCATGGCGGCCATCCCTCAAGTGATCCGGCTCCGACGAATGATGACCATTCGCCGGAGGCCAGGACCACACCTCTATGACTTTACGGATTCGTCGTTCTCATCGACGGACATCGTCCATGAGAACTCGAATCCCTGGAGAGCTGGCCGAGCTCGTCCCTCGACCGGCCGATGAGGCGTGCACCCGAATATAAGTCGAGGGCTCTCATCGTGAAACCCACGTGCAAATCCGGGGCCATGCGGAGTGATCCGAAACCGATCGGCAAAGCGGACCCCTCACACATATGCGTCAGCGTCATGAGCCGGTTTCGACGCCACAGTTGACTCGTTCCCCGGATGACGCAAAGGCCTTAACCGGCAAAACGGTTTCGGGAGGACTAGCATGGTCTTTGCCGGCATGAACTATTTGGCTGTCATCGTTGCCGCGGTCGGCGCATTCGCGTTCGGCGCCGTTTACTATGGCGCCTTGGGAAAAAGTTGGATGGCGGCGCTCGGCAAGACCGAGGGCGAGCTCAAAGGCCCAGACGGCAAGATGTCGCCGTTTCCTTTCATCCTCTCGTTCGTCGCGGAGCTGGTCATGGCCTGGGCGCTGGCGGGCGTGCTCGGCCATCTCGGCCCCGGCCAGGTCACGGTCACGAATGGCGCCATCTCGGCGTTCTTTCTCTGGCTCGGCTTCGTGCTGACGACGATCGCCGTGAACAATGCTTATGCGCGCCGCAAGCTTGCGCTCACCGCGATCGATGCCGTGCATTGGCTCGGGGTGCTCATCGTCGAGGGCGTGATCATCGGGGCCTTCGGCGTCTGAGGCGCGTCTCCGAAACGCGGTCGGGAACGAGCGCGGACCCGGTGCTCATCACGCGCGGCCTTTCCGGACCGGCTCTTGAACCGCTTGCTCGAGCGCCATGCGGATGAAGCGTTGATAGGGGATGCCCGCGCGCTTGGCCCGGCTCCGCACGGCCGTGAGCAGCTTCTCGGGCAGGCGAAGGCTCACCGACTTGTCCTTGGGGCGCAGCTCGAATCGCAT
>JAFAQA010000384.1 GCA_019246665.1 Hyphomicrobiales bacterium | reverse complement strand
CCCGATCAAAGGGCTCTACCAATGCGGCTCCTCGGCTCATCCGGGAGGCGGTGTGGGCGGTGTCCCCGGCCACAATGCCGCGCGCGAGATCCTCAAGGATTTGCGAAGGTGAAAATTTAGTGAGGTCTTACATTGCACCATCTGTGGGCATTGCCCCGCATTGTGTGAACCGCAAGGAAATGGAATTGGTGTATTTATAAAGCGTCACCGAATTTGAATTTGGAATTTGCAATTTGCCATGTGAAAATTTACTTAACCCAGCAATGCCAATTTGTCTTTGATCCATATGTTCGATATGGTTGGATCTTCCTTCCATAACTTCTTAGGTACTCTTGCAAAAATGAGTTCATTGTGCTCTCCGGCGGAACCGCCACTAAGTCGATCGTCGTACCAACGCTCCCAAGTGCCCCATCCCTCACCTTCAGGCAGGGCGCTACGCATTCTAACCCAATAATTCATCGCCCACTCCGGGGTTCCCTGTGGCCAAAGCGGCCCATCAGACAGCGCTTCATGCGTCCCCCCTCTAGTAATGAGATTTGCATCTGAAGAGGCCGCCGCCCGCAACGAGGCGTGCGCCTCGTTAACGTCAGAGCCCGAGATGCGTCCACCGCCATGAATGAACGCCCATATACATGCGGTCTCGGAGTAGCGCGCAGCGGCAGCTGCGGAAGCACTGGCATGCGCGTCGGCATATTCGATGGCCTTGTCGGGCACGGCGAAGACCTGTGTAGCACAACCGGCAACAACCGTGGCCATAGTTACGGCCGAACCGGCGTAGTCAGCACGATTGTAGGCAGTCGCGTGGGCGTTCCCGTAAACCCGACTTCGTTCAAGTATCGAGACCGCTTCGTTTCTAGCTTCCGCCTCGGTCACAGCGGCGTTAGCCGCAGCTCTTGCAGCTGTGGTGCGAATGGGGTCAGTGATGGATTCGCTTGCTTTTCTACAGGCGACTAAGTTAGCGTGTACGCTAAGAGCGAGTCGTCGATTGTAGTAGTCGGGGTATTTGGCGTAAACTCTCGTTGTGGCTACTGCTCGAAAGACAGCTGACAGCAAGTTCAAAAAAATGTCCACCCTCTCGCGACCGGCATTTTCGATCTTGTTTGCCAGCAATGGGGCAATCCGCAGCGCAACCCGGACAGCAAAAGCGCCTGAGGTCCGACTTGGCTGATGTTCTAGCCATTGGCGGCACTGATTTGAGTTTTCAAAGTTCCACATCATCGCTGAACCTCAGGGCTCTCTAACTAAAGCGGCGGGATGCGCGCCGTGAGCACGGCGGAACGGCCATCCGCGAGCGCGGCGAGGCAGCGGTCGATCGCATCGGCCACATCCTGTGGCGCGTGCACGCATTCGCCATATGCGCCGAAGGCGCGACCCACTTCCTCGAAGCGCCGCTGTTCTCCTTGGCGTCCGCTTTCGAGCCGCGACAGGAACATGTCGCTTGTTGCCGCGGCACCCCCCGGATAGACGCGCATCACCGAGGATTTCACTGCCTGCCAGCCGCGGTTATCGAGCACGATGGTGAATATCGGCAGCTCATATTGCTGGGCGGTGGCATAGACCGAATCGGGGGTCGAGAAGTGGAAGGAACCGTCGCCGACGATCTGCACGACGCGGCGATCCGGATGCGCGAGCTTGATACCGAGCGCCATGCCGCCGCTGTAGCCAAGCCCCGCGCCGCCCAGACCCACATAGCTCCCCGGCTGTGTGCGCGGGATTTGCTCTTGCACCGCGAGCGTGTTGCGGATCGATTCGTTGAGCACGATGTCGTCCTTGGCGAGCTTCGCGCCGAGGCAGGCGCAAAGGTATTCCGGCGAGATGGCATCGATCCCGCCGAGCTCGGCAGCTTTCGCTTGCGCTTGGCGCCGGCGCGCTTCATTCACCTTGGCGAAGCCGGCGACGCGCTGGGCGACGCGGCGCCTGTGGGCGTCGTCGGTTCGCGCCCGCACCGCCTCGAGCACCTGCCCGAGCACGATGGCGCAATCGCCCTCGACCCGCATGTCCGCGGCAAAGCCCCACATCGGGAAATCGACCTTGAGCGGGTCGATGTCGATCTGGATCCAGCGCATCGCGCTGGCGCGCGGCGCGAATTTCGGCAGGAAAGGCACATCGACGTCGAGGAGAAGGCCGAGGTCAGCTCCCTCCATTGCAGAGACCGGATCGAAACCTGCAAAGCAGGGAGAATCGTGGGGAATGCAAAGATCGAGCGCGTTGTATTCGACGACCCGAATGCCGCCTTCTCGTGCGAGAGCATCGAGCAGTGCAACCGCCTCGGGCTTACGGCCGAGATAAGCGGTGATCGCGACCGGGTTTTCGGCCGCCATCAAGGCTTCGGCAATCGCCTCGGCTCGCGCGGGCTCGATCCCACCGCGGCGCACCGGGCCATATTTCTTCTCGGGAAAGCCGCCTGGGTGCGGATCGTCGATCATCTCCGCCAAGGTCTCGCGCGGCAGCATCATATAGACCGGGCCTTGCGGATCGCTCTGCATGAAGGCGTGGCCGCGCCGCAGCGCCTCCTTGGCGACCATTCCGGATGGCAGCGAATATTCCCATTTGACGAAGGGTCGCACGATGCTCGCCATGTCGAAAGGATCCTGCACGAAATGCACATAGGCGTCGCGTGACCCCGGCAGCTCTCCGCGCATGGTGTACGGCGCGCGGCCGGCAAGCAGCATCACCGGGAGGCGGTAACGCAAGAGATTCCCAAGCGCCATAGAGGCATTGGCCGTGCCGGCGTCGACATGCACGAGCACGGCCTGGCCGCGCCCGGTGGCGAGCGCATAACCGCCTGCCATGTGCACGGCGACGGTCTCGTGTGGGCACAAGATGACGCGCGGATGCGCACGGCCTTCCTGGTCCCAGCGTGCCAGCTCCTCGATGATGGAAACATGGTCCGTGCCGAGATTGCCGAAGATGTAGTCGATGCCGAGGTCGCAGAGGCCTTCAAGGAAATGATGCGCCGCGGATTGCTTGCTCATGAACGCCTCTGGTGATGCGCCTGCGCCCGGTGCCGGGGCTTCACGCTCCGACCCGAAGCTCGGGAGTTGATTGAGGGGCGACGGCTGCTTTCGCCTCGAGGATCCTCCCTTTCGGCGAGCCTGCCTTCGCCGGACTGCCGAGCTAGCCTCTTTCATCGCGGTCCATACGGCTCGATCCGCGAAGCGCCTTGCCTCAACGTGCATCCCGAAAGAAATGCGCGGCAGCGGCGTGCCGTAAGCGAGGCTTTTTCGTGATCCGGCAAGCGAAATTGACACAAGCTCGGTGGAGGGTAAAGTTTCAGGAGCAAGGTGCTCGCTCTCGAGCGCGATGCGCCGCTCAAATTCCCGCGCGCGAATTAGACCAAGGTGGCATGAGGCAGAAAAGATCGGAAGCGGTCGGCGCCCTCGCGATCGTCGGGGTCCGCCTCGCTCCGGCCGCCACCTTCCGGCGTTGAGCGCCCTTCATTCACTCGCATCAGGTTGCAATCCCATGACCGAGCTGCGCACGTTCTACCCGCCCATCGAGCCCTACGAATCCGGCATGCTCGATGTGGGCGACGGGCATTCCATCTACTTCGAACGACTCGGCAAGCCGGGCGGAAAGCCGGCGGTTTTTCTACACGGCGGCCCCGGCGGAGGCCTCTCGCCGAACCATCGCCGGCTGTTCGATCCGGAACGCTACGACCTCATGCTTTTCGATCAGCGCG
>JAFAQA010000267.1 GCA_019246665.1 Hyphomicrobiales bacterium | reverse complement strand
GCCGGCAAAGCCGTTGGGCGGCAGCCACTTCGCCATTGCGTCGGGTTCGAGAAAGGCGCGGTAGAGTTTCTCGGGCGTCGTGGCGAGCACGCGGTGCAGACGAACCGTGTTGGGCATTTCGGTCTCCGTGAATGCTGGAGCATGATCCGCAAAAGTGGCCCCAGTTTTGCGACAAGATCATGCGGACAAACAAAATAAGCTGCGTTGTAGCGGTGGGATGGGCTCCCCGACCAATGGTTCCCATTCGTCGGGAGAGGCCTGACCATAACCTTATGATTGTGTGGATCGATTTTTTTCACACGGATATGGAGCATCCGTCTGAATCGATCCACGAGGGCGCTCAGCCTTGGGGGATCGGAAGGACCGGCATGATTTCCACCGCTTCGCCGGGGAAGATCGTGAAGTGCGGATGGTTCTCGAACAGCTTGGCCGCAGCCTCATGAGACTCGGCACGCACCACGGTGAACGCGCCCATCTCGTTGGCGACGTCCGCAATGCCGCTGCCCGACACGCGCTTGGTCTTGCCGAGCGGACCGCCGGCGCCGACGAGCGCCGCCTGATGGTTTTCCATCCAGGCTTTCCAAGCCGCCATGCCCTTCTTTTCGTTCTTTTTGCGCTCGGCTTCGGGAGCCGCCATCCACGCCGTCATGCGGGGATTGTTTTTGCTGCCGAGAAAGATCGCGAGATAGGTATTGTCTGTGCTCATGGCGTTGTCCTTTCCTTGTGGGTTCGAGGTCGAAACAGAAGCTCGATATAGCGGCGCAAATGATCCACGTTCGAGATCGCGATATCCGCGCCGCCTTTGGCCTTGGCGAGAATGAATGCGCCCTGCAGCACGGCCTGGGTGTGCAAGGCGAGGCTCTTGGCCGTCCATCTTGCGCGAATTTTGTGACGCTTCATCGCTTCGGCGATGTCGGCCTCGATCTTCGCCGCATGGTCGCTGATGCTGCTGTTGCAAGCATCGCGGATGGCGGGATGGGTGTCGTAGATTTCCTGCACCATCGTCCCGACCAGGCAGGTGAACTCCGGGATTTCGCCCGTGAGGATCGAGCGACGGAAATCGATGTAGCCCAAGACCCGGTCGAGCGGATCTTTGTGGTCGTGATAGGGCGCGGCCGCAAAGAAGGCGCCCGTCGCCTCCGACCAATGCTGCGCCGCCGCGATGGCAAGGGCTTCCTTGTCCTTGAAGTGATGAAAGAAGGAGCCTTTGGCGACGCCAGCCCTCGCGCAGAGTTCATCGACAGTCGTGGCGACATAGCCCTTCTCGCGGATCAGGCCGAAGGCAGCATCAAGCAGCTTCTGCCGTCCGGGCGCCATGGCGCGGGTTTGGGTGGGAGCGTTGTTCATGACGATACATTTATACTGACTAGTCGGTATAAATGCAAGCAGGAACTTTTCGATTGCCCGAGGAGCTTTTGAAGCGCGGTTGAGGGTCGAAAGTTTCTTCCCCGGGACGTGGAGGCCACAGGGCTCCGCAATCGGAACTTATGGTGACGGGGCGGCGCTAAAAATGCACTTGTGAAAGGAGAGCACGATGAAGCCTGCAAGGAAAGGCACGCGGGAATCGCCCAAGAGCAACACGGCGACCGGAAAGAAGCCTGAGGGATTTTCGAAAGAGGAAAGAGCCGCGATGCGGGAGCGCGCCGAGGAACTCAAGGCCGATGCTCGCCGGGCCCGGGGCGCGAGCGCGGGCACGGATGGAGAAAATGATGTGCTCGCGAAGATCACCGAGATGCGGCAGCCGGATCGCGCCATGGCCGAGCGGCTTCATGTCCTGATCAAAGCGAGCGCGCCGGCCCTCTATGCGAGAACCTGGTACGGGATGCCCGCCTACGCGAAAGACGGAAAGGTCGTCTGCTTCTTCCAAAGCGGGCAGAAGTTCAAGACACGCTACGCGACGCTCGGCTTCAGCGACAAGGCGAAGCTCGACGAAGGCCGCATGTGGCCGATCGCCTTCGCGCTGAAAGAACTGACCAACGTCGAAGAGACGAAGATCGTCGCGC
>JAFAQA010000168.1 GCA_019246665.1 Hyphomicrobiales bacterium | reverse complement strand
ATGAGGCGCTTGGAAACTCAAGCGTCGAGGACAACATCGGTCAATGGAATCGCCTGGCAGGTGAGGCATATCCCGTCGAGCTCTCCTGTCGGTTCCGTCGAATGCCGCACCTCGCCGGCGATGACCTCGACTGCGCAGCTTTCGCATTGTCCGACCCGGCACCCACTCGCAATACTGAGCCCGATGCTCTCGGCGCAGCTCAGAATGGAGCCCGATTGCGGCCTCCACGTTACCATTCGGCCGGATCGCGCGAACCGCACCGTTCGAGGCGAATCCCCGCTGACGTTGGGCGCCCCCGGCGAGCGGAAGCGTTCACGAAAAATCTCGAATTCCGGCACGCCGCGCGCGAGAAGTCCCTTCGAAAGGGCGTCCATCATGGCTTCCGGTCCGCACAGATAAACTCGCGCCCGACCTTGGATCAGCTCGTCGGAAATATCCGCCGCCGTGATGCGAGCCCGATGGTCGCAGCGATCACCGTCGCGCGGCTGGCTGAAATGGGTGCGCACGGTCAGATTCGGCAAGCGCGTTGCCAGCTCCGCCAGCCGGGATGCGAATGCATGTGTCGCACCGTTGCGGCAGCCGTAATGCAAGACGACGCGCGGCTCCTCGGCGCTTCCAGTGAGGCTTTCGAGATATCCAATGAAGGGCGTGATGCCTATGCCGGCGGCGATAAGCACGATCGGAAACTCATTGCGCGGGGGAAGAAGGAAAGTTCCGCTTGGCCCTTGTGCCTCGACGATAGTTCCAAGAGGAAGATCGGCGAGCCTGCCGGAAAGGGCGCCACCCGGAATGCGCCGTACCGCAACGCGATAGAGTTCCGGGACACGCTCCGCGGGCGTGATTAGCGAATAGGCGCGCGTGACCCCGTCGAGACGCAGATTGAGGAATTGACCGGGTTGCGCCGAATAAACGGGTTCGCCATCCGCAGGCGCCAGCGTCAATGACACGATGTCCTCGGCCTCCGCTTGGCGCTCCACGACCCGGAAAGGTCGATAAGACAGAGTCGGCGCCGTCACTGCGCGCTCGATCGTGCAAGCGAAAGAGCGCAGAGGCAGCGCCCCACTGATCGGATCGCGAACGTCATCCGCAATGAGCGCGTTGTAGTTGCCGCCCGCGCCTTCACCCGCGACTTTGTATCCCGGAAGACCGAGGTCGGGACAAGCTTGCCACCAGCCATACTCGCTGGCGATGACAGCTGGATCCAGCGCTGGGTCGAGACGGGCTCGGAGGCGAATGCTTCCAACGCGAGTTCGGATCACGACCCAATCTCCCGCTGCGATGCCCTTCGAGCGGGCGAGGTCGGGGTGGATATCGACCGAGGGTTCCGGCGCACGTTTGCGCAACGAGGGGACGCTGCGATGCTGGCTGTGGCAAAAATAGCCGCTGTTCGCGGATATCAGGATATAAGGATGCTCCGGCGAGGGGGCTTCCGCAGGAGAATGGAAACGAGGCACCGGATCATAACCGTGCCGCAGGAAAAGCTCGGAGTAGATCTCGACCCGCCGCGTCTCGGTCGCAAATCCTTCCTCGTGATATTTGCGATAGCGGTGCGCGAGCGGCACCCTAATCCCCTCGGGGGCTCGACGCAGCGCCTCGATGGTGAGCCCCAGCGGCTCGAGCACATGATCCCAAGCTGCATCGATATCACCGTCGAAGAATGATCCTCCAAGGCCAAGCCGGACGGCGAGCTCGAAGACGATCGACATGTCGGACCGGGCCTCGTCGAGCGGCGGGATGATGCGCTGTCGAAGCTGCACCAGCTCTTGCGCCTGCGCCGTGATCTCGAAGCCGACGCGCAGCGCCTCGCGCTCCCACGGACTGCCGACAGGGAGGACGATGTCGGCAGTCTGGGCTGTCGGCGTCAGGAAGAGGTCACAGTGCACTTGGAATTCCAGCGCGCGCAG
The DNA here is from genome assembly GCA_019246665.1 of Hyphomicrobiales bacterium. Taxonomy (GTDB): domain Bacteria; phylum Pseudomonadota; class Alphaproteobacteria; order Rhizobiales; family Beijerinckiaceae; genus GAS188. The sequence continues at coordinate 17,483 of JAFAQA010000168.1, read as the reverse complement.
CGCTGCTAGCGCCCGGTCGGGGTTGGGCTGCGAGACGAGAAGATTGGAGCCAAAGCCGAAGAGAGCCCTCACCTTGTAGGGCCGCTCTTCAAGTATGGCGTCGTAGAGATCCGACGTCGTCACCCAGCCGTCGAGAGGCGGGCCGAGCGGAAATTTTTCGATGCCGAGGGCCTTTGCGCGCTGCGATCGCGGGAGCAGATCGATGGAACCGACCTGCGGGATGGGATGCTGCAGGAAACGCACATTGCCGCCGGGAGCATCGAAATGTCCGGTCAGCGCGTAAAGCAGAGCAATCGCGCGCTCTGTCTGGGTTGCATTCGTGTGCTGTCCGACGCCTGTCCAACCGTAATAACAGACGGCCTTTGCGCGTGCGATCGCTGCCGCCAACGACTCGAGCTCTCCCGCCGGAACGGAGGTGATCTGCGCGACGAGATCGGGTGTGTAGGGTGAGCATGCGCGGACGTAGTGAGCAAAGGCCGGCTGGCACGGGACTATTCCGGAAACCGTCTCGATCGACCAGCTTCCGCTCAACGCCAGCGCGTCATGGTCGACAGCCTCCTTGGCGAGACGACACCGCTCGCTGCGCTCGTCCCACACGACGAACGAATCGGCTTCATCGTCGCGCCCCAGGTCGGCGCCGCGCAGGAAACGCTGCGTGTCGTCGCGAACGAGAAAAGGTCCATTGCTCCACCGGCGGATAAAACCGGCATCGAAGGCGTCGTGCTCCAGCAGCCATCGAGCAAGACCCAGCGCCAGCGCCCCATCGGTTCCCGGCCGGATGCGCAGCCATTGGTCACAATCGCGCGTCGAGCCTGATCGGCGCGGGTCGATGACCGTGACGCGGGCGCCGCGCTGGCGCGCCTCACCGATTGCATGCGCCTGTGCCAGCCAGGAATTCGCGGGATTATGACCCCACAGCAAAATGAGATCGGCATTGCCGTAATCGGGGGTTGGAAGACCGCACCCGAAGGTGAAGGCGTGAGCGTGATCCTTGTGCCAGTTGCATATTTCGGTTGCGTAGCATGTATTGGGGCTGCCAAACAGCCGAATGAAGCGTTGGACCCAATCGATGCTGTCGGAGATCGAGGTCGAGCTTCCGGAGGTCACGGCGAACGCGACGCTTTCGGGGCCGTGCGCGGCGCGATAATGATCGAGACGCCCGGCGATCTCGGAAAGCGCCTCCTCCCAGCTTATTTCGGCCCAGCCCGGATCACTCGCGTCTTTTGAGTTCATTCGCCGCAAGGGGCGCCGCAGGCGTCTTGCGCTGTGCGCGATCTCGGGCGCGGCACGACCTTTGGGGCAAAGCGACTTGCCGGTCGGGTGATCCAGAGCGGGTTTCACCGCGATGAGTCGATCTCCTGCAACAATGTTGATGGTGCCGCAGCGCGATCGGCACAGCGTGCAAAATCCGATTTTCTCTTCCAGCGGAGTCATACGACGAAGGTCGCTTCGCTCGACCAGGAAAGCGTCACGTTATCGCCAATTGCGATGGGGTCGGCCGAGCTGTCGGCGGCGTGCACCGTGAGCCGTTCGAGAGAAGGCAAACGCACCTCGTATTCCGTCGTGGCGCCAAGATAAGTGATGGCGTCGACCTTGCCCTCCACATGGTTCGCCAGCGCGGCGTTTCGCCCGCGGCCCATCTCGATTTTTTCCGGCCTGAACCCGACCGACGTCGGTGCGCGCGAACCCACTGCTGCGGACCTGCGCTGAAAGCGGAAAAGGAACCCGCTCTTGGTCACGAATTCGTCGGGGGCGCCTACGTGCCCGTCGAGGAAATTCGATTTGCCGATGAACTCGGCTACGAAGCGCGAGGCAGGGCTCTCGTAAAGATCGCTCGGTGTCCCGATCTGCTCGATTCGGCCCTGGTGCATCACCACGAGCCTGCTGGCGAGGCTCAGCGCCTCCTCCTGGTCGTGGGTGACGCAGATCGTCGTGATGCCGAGCGAACGCTGCAACCGGCGGATCTCCTGGCGCAATTCCTGACGCAGCTTGGCATCGAGCGCCGATAACGGCTCATCGAGGAGAAGCGCGTCGGGGCGGATCACAATCGCGCGGGCGAGGGCGACCCGCTGCTGCTGCCCGCCGGACAATTGCCGTGGCAACCTGCCCGCGAGTCCCGTGAGTTGGACCGTTTCGAGCGCCGATTGGACACGGCGGCCGATTTCGCCGCGGTCGAGGGCCCGCATTTCGAGCCCGAAGGCGACGTTCTGCGCGACCGTCATATGCGGGAAGAGCGCATAGCCTTGGAAAACGAGGCCGATATTGCGCGCATAGGGGGGAAGATCGGTGACATCGCGCGCGCCAAAATGGATGCGCCCTCCCGTCGCGTCGGTCAGTCCGGAGATCATGCGCAAGATCGTCGTCTTGCCGCAGCCGCTCGGGCCGAGAAGGGCGAGGAATTCGCCATCCGCGATGTCGAGCGAGAGAGACTCCACGGCGACGAATGATCCGAAGCGCTTTTCGAGGTTGGTGAGTGCTATCTTCGCCATTGGAGCCGTCAGAATGCTCGGCTCAGCTTGACGAAACGATCGGTCAACAATAGCGCCGCCGAAATGATGAGAATTTGGATCGTCGCGACCGCTGCGATCGTCGGATCGATGCTCCATTCGAGGTAGTTGATGATCGCGATCGGCAGGGTCGTGCGGCCCGGCCCGACGAGAAAGAGCGACTTCTCGAGATCGACGAACGAGACGACGAAACTGAAAAGCCCTCCGGCCACGATTGCCGGACGGATCATCGGCAGCGTCACTCGCCAAAGCGTCAGCGCTGGCCCGGCGCCGAGCGTCATGGCGGCCTCCTCAACGAGTCGATTGACGCCGACCAGCGAGGCCGTGACGAGGCGCACCGTCCAAGGCAAGGCAAGCACGACATGGGCGAGACAAAGCCCAGGCAGGGTCGCGGCGAGCTGAACGTCGGTCCAGGTCTCGATCTCGATATAGAACATGTAGACGGCCGTGCCCGCGACGATTCCAGGAACGATCAGGGGTGACATCAAGGCCGCGCTGATCGCCTCACGGCCGCGAAAATCGTGGCGCGCCAAGGCGAGCGCGGCGGGCACGCCGATCAGGAGGCTGCCGATCGTGGCGACGATGCCGATCTCGACGCTCAGCACGAAGCCGTTGCGGAAATCGTCCAGCGACCAGGCATTGGCGAACCATGCCAAGGTATATCCTTGCGGTGGGAACGCGATGATCTTGTTACGAAAGAAGCTCACCCAGAAGACAGCGATGAGCGGAGCCAGGACAAGGAGATAGGCAAGCCCCACGCTCGCCAGGAACGCGGTTCTTCCAGTGAGCGCCCGCATCCTGGCCGCCACCTAGAGCCTCCCGTAACGGTTCTGGATGAAGACGCTCGAGAGCACGACCGAGGCCAGGGTCACGGCCATCAGCACGAAGGCCATGCTGCTGGCGAAGGGCCAGTCGAACACCTTGGTCAGTTGCTGGTAAACGAGCGGCGCCATCATCTGGAACGTCGGGCCGCCAATCAGCAACGGCGTAGCGTAAGCATTCATCGCCAGAATGAAGCAGAGGAGCGACCCTGAGAAAATGCCTGGCATCAGCATGGGAAGCAAAACGCGGCGAAACATCGTCGCCGGATGGGCGCCAAGCGTGAGCGCCGCCTCTTCGTAGACACGCTCGATGCCCTCGAGCACGCTTTGAAGGCTGATGATCATGTAGGGCAGGATGGCCGCGACAAGCGCGATCAGCACCGCCTTGCCGGTGTAGAGAATGCGCAGGGGCTCCTCTCTTATTCCGAGAAAGATGAGGATGGCATTGCACAGGCCGCGATCACCGAGCAGCACCATCCACCCGGCCGTGCGAACCGAATTTCCCATGAGGAGCGGAACGACAGTCATGAGGATGAGCGCGCTCTTGAGCCGCGGCGTCGAAAGACGCGCCAGAAAATAGGCCGCCGGAACGCCGAGAACGAGCGCGACAACGGTGGAGGCCAGCGCGACCGCGATGGTCTTTGCGAGAATGCCAAGATAAAAGGCGTCGCCGAAGAATCTGGCGTAGTTGGAGAGGGTAAGCGCCTGCGTCATCAGCTCGTTCGCCGAGTACCGGTTCAGGCTGAACCGGAACATCATCGTCATCGGCAGGAGCAGGCCGATCGTGATGACGAGCACTGCCGGCGACAGCAGCGAGAAAGGGCGCAGCCCCGCGTCGTCTCGCACGCGCCTATCCCGGCATGTGGTGGATCGTGCGGAGGGTCGGAACCAGCGAACTCAGCCCTTCATGTTCTTGTTCCACCACTCGACCCAGGAGCTGTCGTTCTTGGCCGCATAGGCATAGTCGGCGAAGTTCATCCTTGCCGCTTGCTCGGGCGTGAAATCGAGCCTCGCACGTAGATCGGCCGAGAGCGCCGAGTTTATCGTTCCAGGCGCGTATGAGGTTGCCTCGGCAATACCCGCCGTGACCTGCGGCGACAGCATCTCGTTCAGGTAAAAATAGGCCGCATCACGGTTCTTGCCCCGCTTCGGAAGCGATGCGCCGAAGGAGACGACGACCGCTCCCTCCTTCGGGTAGCTCAATTGAACGGGCAGGCCCTCCTTGATCCATTGGATGATGCGGGCGCTGTACTCGGCCGATATCCACACCTCCTCGTTGGCAAACCCGGCGGCCAGTGTCTGATGCGAGGCGTAAAGTCGCGGCTGAACGGCTTTCTTGAGCTCGAGGAGCGCGGGAAAAGCCTTCTGAACGTCGCCCATCGTGCCACCATTGGTGAGCGAGGCGGCGTAGATATAGTTGAAATAAAGCTGATCCATGAGGCCGACACGGCCCGCGTATTTCGGGTTCCACAGATCGGTGAAGGAAGTCGGCGGTTCGGCGATTTTGTTCGGATTGTACATCATCACGATGCCACCGAAGATCCAGGTCACAAGATGGGGTAGCCGCAAGCTCGAACGGATGTTCTGGTAATTCGGAAGGCGCGAGAGGTCGAGCGGCTCGAGCACGCCGCGCTCGTTCATCTCGTAGGCATCCGCATCGCTCAGATGGACGACATCTATCGTGCCGCGCGGCAGGTGCTGTTCGGCCAGAAGCTTCGCCTTGCGCTCAGGTACCGGTTGCAGGTCGTGTACGAGCTTGATGCCCTTCTTCTCGATGACCGGCGCCTCGAAGACCTGCACGCAGCGGTCATTCCAGTCGCCGCCCCAGTTCGCGATGGTGAGCTCGCCACCAATATCCGCCCGCGCCGGGATAGCGCCATATGCGGGCAATGCGGCGGCCGCCCCTCCGGCCATCTCCAGGAGCCGGCGTCGGCTCAACCCCGGCGACGCTGCTCTCGTGTCGTCCATGCGCATCTCTCCCGGCATTTTACGAGCCCACCGCTTGCGCTCACTGACTGCGTCAGCTCACGGCGCGGAGTTGGCTCAACGCTAATTATATCTAATTCACATTGTGATCAATCAGCCTGCCCCTCACAGTCGAGGGGCCGATCTTCGATCGTCACCTTCCCGACAGCGCATGATGCGCCTGGGGTCCCGAACCTCGCCGCGTTCAATCAGCTTGCCAGCCAGGCTACGGTGATCTCAAGCGACGGGCTCACCCCAACTTCGCCACCACCCCCGGCAAATCGGTGAGCGCCTTGATGTGGAAGTCGGCCGCGTTCCCGAGCTTCTCGGCGCGACCGCGCAAGAGCCTGTAGAACTCGGCCGGCCCAACCTCCGAACCTGAGGGCGCGGGCAGCGCGCCTCCGCGCTCGATCCAGGCGACCTCGAAGCCGAACTGCTTCGCGCCCGCGACATCGAAGCCGTTCGACGAGACAAAGAGCACCTCATGCTTGGCAACGCCGAGCGCGGGCTCGACGAGCGCATAGCATCGCGGATCCGGCTTGAAACTCTTCGCCCGATCGACGCTGATCACGTCCGTGAAGAGCGCCGCGACCCCTGAGGCTTTGACGAGAGCATCGAGCATCTTCTGGCTGCCATTCGACAAAATGGCGAGCTTTGGCCCGGCGAGCGCGTCCAGCGCCTGGCGAGCCTCGGCGTAAAGGTCGAGGTTCAGATATTTCGTCATGAGCGGCTCGCAAAGAGTTGGAGCGACCGTGACGCCCGCCGCCTCGAGCGCGAATTCGAGCGAGGCGCGTGTGAGAGCCCAGAAATCCTCCTTCACTTCCATCAAGGCGCCGAGCCAGGTGTATTCGAGTTGCTTCAGCCGCCAGAGCTGAGTGATGAGCTCGCCCTTCCGGCCGCAGAGCTCGGTCGCGAGGCCGCGCACCGATTGCACATCATAGAGCGTCCCGTAAGCGTCAAACACAAGGGCACGAATCGTCATCACAGGAGTCCTTTGGAAAGTTCCGGTATACCGGATGTGGACGAGGGCGCATCGCCCTTACTCCATCATGAGGCGCGTGTGGACTCGAGGTCAGAACCGTACCACCCTCGCGCGCGATTTTTTGATGGAGCCATGCTCGACGGCGCAGACATGCCATGAAGACGAGCTGTGAGATTCGTAGCGCTGCGAACTGGCTTCACGCGTCCTGGCAGTAGAAGCCCAGTATGACTCGCAGGATGGCCATTCTTTAGCTGCGCTGATGGTCTCAAACGGCAAACTGTCAGAGACCTTGTGGGACCTGCCGCGCATTGTCCGCGGTGAAGAGAGGGCCAACAAGGGGGGGTGAAGCCTCTCAGTCGGCTCGTATCGATGCGATTCGACGTCGCTCCGTCGCGCCTGCGACAGCATATAACGCATCGTGCAAGGGCTCGGCGCGAGGCTTCACCGGCGGACGCCCACGAACACATTCGATAAGCCGGTCCTGTTCGTCGAGCTCGGCGGCGTGGCGGCGTCCCCATTCGCACAGCGACATGATGACCGGTTCGAGGCTGAGGCCAAGCGGCGTCGCCGAATAGTCGACACGCGGAGGCACCTGACGGAAGATTTCTCGGTGAATGAGACCATGCTCTTCCATCTCGCGCAATTGCTGAATCAGCACTTTCTGACTGACGCTCGGTGCCAACCGTTTGAGCGCCGAGAGACGCTTCGGCCCGTCGAACAGATGATAAAGGATGACCGCCTTCCAACGACCGGCGATCACCTTCAGCGCGCGCTCGGCAGGCAGGAGCGGCAAGCGCTTCATCGGGTTCGCCATGGTTACCTCCCGGTCTGTATGGCACAAAAGAGTGTGTAGTGCGAAGTTCGCTCATACTCCCATATGCGTCGCAACACCAATGCAACCTGCGAGGCATATGATGAGAGCCGTCCAATTCAGTCGCTTCGGCGGAGCCGACGTCCTGGAGACCGTCGAGGCTGCCACACCGAAGCCGGGGCCCGGCCAGGTGCTCGTTCGCATGCGCGCGGCCGGTGTCAATTTCGCCGAAACGCTGATGCGTCAGAACAAATATGCAGTGACGCCGGAACTTCCCGCCATCCCGGGCACGGAAATCGCGGGGACGGTCGAGAGCCTGGGCGACGGCGTAAGCGGTGTGAAGCTCGGAAGCCGCGTCGCCGTCCCGATTTTCGCCACGGGCTCGGTCCTGGGCGGCTATGCCGATTACGCGGTGGCTGATGCGGGCCTTTTGGTCCCTTTGCCGGACACGCTGTCCTTCGAAGCTGCGATGGCCCTGATGATCCAGGGTCTCACCGCGCTTTATCTCGTGAAGCACATCTCTCCGAACGGCAAGACCGTGCTCGTGAGCGCGGCCGCAGGCGGCGTCGGCTCGCTCCTCGTTCAGCTCGCCAAGCGCGCCGGTGCGAGGACCGTCATCGCCGCCGCGAGCACCACCGACAAGCTCGATTTCGCCCGTTTGCTCGGCGCTGATAAAGGTGTCGACTATACGAAGTCCGGCTGGGTCGAAGAGGCGCGTGCTGCAAGCGGAGGCGCCGGACCCGACATCATTTACGAATCCGCGGGCGGTCTGGTGACCAAGGAGTGCCTCGAGGCGCTGGCGCCCCAAGGCGAACTCGTCATCTATGGCGCACTCAATATCCAAGGTTTCGAGTTCGGCGTGCCGGAGCTGATCGGCATCATCTTTAAAAACCAATCGGTCACCGGCTTCGCCCTCCCCACGCTGCTCACGCCTGAAGGGCTGAAATCCGGCCTCGCCGAGCTTTTCGATCTCACTGTGCGCGGCGAGCTCAAGGTTACAATCGGCGGGACATATCCTTTAGCACGTGCAGCCGACGCTCACCGTGCTCTCGAAGGGCGAGGCACGACCGGCAAGCTGGTCCTGGTCCCCTGAAAAATCGGTTTCATGAGCGCAGCGGGTCCGCGCGCGATTGTCCATCAATCTCATCCCCGGGCGATATGACGTATGCCGGAGAGCTCACGTCGCCTGGAACCGACACGGGAAAAACAATCGATGCGCGTCTTCATAGTCCATGCCCATCATGAAACGACGAGCTTCAACGGTGCGATGACGCGCGAAGCGGTGGCCGCTCTCACGGCGGCCGGCCACGAGGTCGTGGTTTCGGATCTTCACGGGATGGGCTTCGACCCCGTATCGGATCGCCGCAACTTCTTGACCGTCAAAGACCCGGAGCGCTTACGCCAGCAAACGGAGGAAAGCCATGCTAGCGAGCACGACAGCTTTGTCCCGGTGCTTCAAGCGGAGATGGACAAGCTCGCTTGGTGCGACGCGCTGATATTTCAATTTCCACTGTGGTGGCTCGGATTACCCGCCATCCTCAAAGGATGGATCGACCGCGTCTTCGCAGTCGGGCGCGCCTATGGCGGTGGCCGATGGTTCGATCGAGGTGTCTTCAAGGGCAAGCGCGCCATGTGCTCGCTCACTGCGGGCGGTCACTCACTCATGTTTTCGGAGCACGGTATCAATGGGCCGATCTCATCGGTGCTGTTTCCGATCCATCATGGCATCTTGCAGTTCGTCGGGTTCACCGTGATCGAGCCCTTCGTCGTCCATGCCCCGGCTCGACTCAGCCAAGAGGAGCGCGTTGCCCATCTCGTACGCTACCGCGAGCGTGTGCTCGCGCTGGCCTCGGCGCCAACCATCCCGGGGCCGAACACAGCTGATTACGACGAAAGGCTGGTTTTGAAATCTGCATCCTAGGACGCATTTCGTTTAGATGAGATCAGTAGCGTCAGGCGATCTTTTTATTTTTCCGCATGATCTTATCGCAAAAGTGGAGCCACTTTTGCGGCTCATGCTCTAGCTAGGCTCACAGGGTTGCGCTTGGAGCGGCAAGCGTCGTCCACAATCTTCGTTTGAGCCGCCCTCTCCGGCTCCGGGGGTCATCACGGAGCGGACCTACTGCTCGTAGGACTGCCTTGCCTCCAGGGTCGGCTCGGTGGACATTCGAAGCTCGACAGCAAAGGGAGCAACTCATGTGCCTTGTTTGCGATGCTGAGAATGCTGCTCACCGCGCCTCGCGACGCGGCTTCTTCAAGAGCCTTGGTGGTGCGGGCGCGGGTTTCGCGCTTCTGGGAGGCTTCACTCCGAGCGCCTTTGCCAAGGCAGAGAAGGCGCCGCCAAAGCCGCAGAACGTCGTTTCGCCCCAGGGCGCGCTCGATCGCCTCATGGCGGGGAACGCCCGCTACGTCGAAGGTGTGGCGAAGCGGCACGACTTTCGCCATGAGCGCGAGCCGCTGACCAAAGGGCAGAATCCTTACGCCGGCATATTGAGCTGCGCCGATTCGCGCATTGCTCCCGAATACGCTTTCGACTCAGGCCGAGGCGACCTCTTCGTCTGCCGGGTCGCCGGAAATTTCGCCAATGACGATGTTGTCGCGAGCCTCGAATACGCCGTGGCGGTTCTCAACACGCCGCTCATCATGGTGCTCGGGCACGAGGCTTGCGGGGCCGTCGATGCCACGATCAATTCGCTCAAGGACAATACGACGCTGCCGGGGCATCTGCCTTCCCTGGTCGCGAGCCTCACGCCGGCCGTCAGGGCGAGCGAACACGAGCCCGGAGACGCTCTTGCCAACGCCATCCGGCAAAACGTCGTGTTCAACGTGGAAAAGCTGAAGAACGCAGCGCCGATCCTCAAGGATCAGGCGGACCAGGGGAAGCTTCGAGTCGTAGGTGCGACCTACAAGCTCGCTGAGGGCCATGTCGAGCTCGTCGCCTGATGCTTGGTCGTTGAACGCCAGCGCCCCCGGAGTGTAAAATCCAAGCGCAAGAGAGGGACGGAAACGGCAGCATCGTTGCCCAAAAGCGGTGCAGTGGCGCGCCGCCTTTCTTCTTTGTATGCAGGATCGCCGCCGCCGGCGATCACTCGGGAAGAGGCTTTCGTCATGAACCCTCAATCGGTCGTGCGAGATCTGCTTTCGCTCGCGAATATCGAAATCAACGGCCGCAACCCTTGGGACATCAAGGTCCATAACGAGGCGCTTTACGGCCGCGTGCTGGCCAAGGGGTCGCTCGGGCTTGGCGAAGCTTATATGGACGGATGGTTCGACTGCGAGCGTCTCGACGAATTTTTCGCGCGCGTGGTCGGCGCGCGATTAAGCGCACGGCTCCCGCTTTCGGTAAACTTCGCGCTTCTCGTCGCCGTGTCCAAGCTGCAGAATCGGCAGACACGGCAGCGGGCGCGAGAGGTCGCCAAGGTCCATTACGACTTACCCGTCGAGGTCTTCGAGGCGACCTTCGACCGCCGTCTTACCGGAAGCTGCGGCTATTGGAAGGAGGCGAAAAACCTCGACGAATCACAAGATGCAAAGCTCGACCTCATTTGTCGCAAGGTCGGGCTTCGCGCGGGCGAGCGCGTGCTCGACATCGGGTGCGGCTGGGGCGCCTTCATGGGATTTGCGGCGGAGCGCTACCGAGCGCGTTGCACCGGCGTCACCATCTCGAAGGAACAGGTGGAATATGGTCGCAAGCGCTATGCCGGGCTCCCCGTCGAGCCGCGCCTCGAAGATTACCGCGATTGCACCGACGGCCCCTTCGATCACATCGTGTCAATGGGCATGTTCGAGCATGTCGGCCCGAAGAATTACCGCGTCTATTTCGAGACCGCGCACCGGCTCTTGCGCGAGGAGGGATTGTTCGTCCTGCACACCATCTGGGCGAACGAGCCTTCAGCTCTCGATCCATGGATCAACAAGTATATCTTCCCGAATGGCGCCTTGCCGACGGTGGGGCAGATCGGCACGGCCGTGCACGGGCTCTTCGTTGTCGAGGACGTGCATAATTTCGGCCCCGATTACGACAAGACGCTGATGGCCTGGAACGAGAAGTTCCAGGGAAATCGCGCCGGCGTTTCGGCCCTGATAAGCCGCAGGGGCGAGGACGGAGAGCGGTTCTGCCGCATGTGGGAATATTATCTTTTATGCTGCGCGGGCGGCTTCCGCTCGCGGGAGATCAGCGTGGGGCAGTTCGTTCTCTCGCCGCGTGGCGTGAAGGGTGGTTATCGGACGGTGCGGTGACGATAGCGTCCACAAGCGTCAATTCGGGAAAGCAGCCCGATCAAGCCTATGATCGGGCGCTTCACTTCCGAACAAGTCCTTGTAATTCATTGCGGCATCGAGTAATGTAGTTAATATCACTACATCATGGTGCCGTCATGGAGAAAGCCGTTTCGGCTGCCGATGCCAACCGTAGGTTCTCCCTCCTCCTGCGTGGGGTTCGGGAGGGGCACAGCTACGTCATCACCAGCCACGGCAAACCCGTCGCGCGCATCGTTCCTGCGGACAAGCCCAGCGCTGTGGCAATGAACGCTCGCGCGACGCTGCTCGACCGTCTCGAAGCGCAACCCGTGATGGATGCTGGACGCTGGACGCGCGACGAACTCTACGATGACGATCCATGAGAGTGGCGCTCGACACCAACGTCCTTGCCTATGCGGAAGGTGTCAACGGGGTTGAACGCCGTGACGCTGCATTGGCCTTCATTCGACGAGTACCGCGAGAGGCGACGACAGTCCCGGTGCAGGTACTCGGCGAGCTCTTCAATGTGCTCATCCGCAAGGGCGGAAAGTCACGTAGCGAAGCGCGCGATTCCTTGTTGAGTTGGCGCGATGCGTTCCCTGTTATCGAGACTTCGCCCGAAGTCATGATCGCGGCGGTCGATCTGGCAAAGGACCATCAACTGGGGATATGGGATGCGGTTATTCTGTCGGCTGCCTCGCATTCGGGATGCCGCCTGCTATTGTCCGAGGATCTTCAGGAGGGTTTCACCTGGGCCGGAGTGACCGTGGTCAATCCGTTCTCAACACCACAACACGCCCTGCTGAAAGGCCTGTTGGAGCAAGATGACGAATCATCGGAACGTAGCGGCGTGTAACGCAGACCTCAAAGAGTGCGCCGACCTCCGCTCGTTCCCGCCAAAGCGGGACCACAGATTTCCAAAGGCAAGGCACGTGAGGATCTGAATCCCCGCCTGGAGCATGATCCGCAAAAGTGGCCCCACTTTTGCGATAAGATCATGCGGAAAAACCAAAAAGATAATCAGACGCTACTGATCTCATCTCAACGCATCGCGTTCTAGCGCAAACTTCCCTCGGCGAGCGTCACAGCCAGATGATCCCGAAAAGGATGGTGAGGATGGTAAGCGGTGCTCCCACCTTGAAGTAGGCCCAAAAGCCGATCTCGACGCCACGCGAGCGGGCACGCTGCGCCACGATGAGATTGGCGACGGAACCGACGAGCGTGAAGTTTCCGGCAAGTGTCGCGGCCATGGCGACGACGAGCCAAGCGCGTCGCGGGTCTGCAAGCGAAGTGACGAAGGGCTTCATCACGAGCACGGCCGGCACGTTGCTCACGAGGTTGGAAAGCGCCGCCGTCAGCACCGAAAGCACGGGGGTCTTGGCAAGGTCGAGATGGCCGACAGCGGCGATAGCGTCGCGGTCGAGCAACGCCTTCTCCGCGCCCGCCACCACGATGAAAAGGCCGATGAACATCACAAGGAGCGGCCAGTCGATGTCGAAATAAACTTTCTCCGGCTTGACCCGGCGCGTGAACAACAGGAGCGCGCCGCCGAGAATCGCGACTTTCGCGACCGGCTCGCCGGCGAAGAAAAAAGCCACCATCGCGAGGGTGACCGCGACGGATTTGAGGGCAAGCCCTCGATGATAAAGGAGGGGGCGCTGCCGCGCGGACGGGACGAGCCGATCGCGTGTGAGGAATTCACTCGGGTGAAGAAGCGCGATCAGGAGGCCTGTGAGGATAAGCGCGACGGCGGCGACCGGAAACAAGTTCACCGCGAAAATCCCGTAAGGGATATGGGCGATGCTGCCGATGATCATGTTCTGCGGATTTCCGGTGATCGTCGCGACGCTCCCAGCGTTGGACGCCATCGGAAGGGCGAGAAGATAGGGAACAGGATCGCGGCCGAGGCGCTTTGCGAGATCAAGCGTCGGGAGCGTCATCACAAGGCAGATCGTGTCATTCATCAGGAATGCGGACAGGATTCCTGATACGAGGATGATGCCGAAAAGGAGCGCGAGCGGATGGCGCGCGCGGGCGATCACCCACTCGTTCACGACTTCGAAGAAGCCCGAGAGCCGCAAGTTCGCGACCACGATCATCATGCCGAGAAGCAGCACGATCGTCTCGAGATCGATCGATTGAAAGGCTTCCTCGAGCGACAACACGCCGAGCCAGATCATCAGGCTCGCGCCGAGAAGCGCGGCGCCGGCGCGATCCAGCTGGTAGCCCGGCAGCTTGCCGATGGCCATCACGAGATAGGTCGCCGCGAAGATTGCGAGAGCCATCACTCACTCGAAAGAAGCTGCTTCCCGCCCTCCCGCTTGCGCCGGAAAGCGAGGTCAAAGCTGGTGTCGCGCTCCCGGCTACCCCGCGAAGCGTTGGCTCGCCTCGCCGAAATAATAGAGCTCGACGAAAGGCTTTGGTTCCGGATTGGGGAAGATCACGAAGCCGTCACGCGGCGCCTTCAGCGCTTCGCCGTCGGCGCGTCGTGCGATGATTTCGCCCGCCGCGACGGCATCGCCCGTCGTCCAGGCTTTCTCGAGGCGGTCCCCCTCCGAGAAGCACCAGACCGCATCGACGATGCTGATGGCGCGTTTGGCGCTGCGTTTCGGTGCTGGCGCCGCGATGAGCTGAAGATGCGCGAGCCCGTTGAGGATGGCGTCACGCGCGACCTGCGGCGCCATTGGGTCGCGATGCTGTCCGCACTCGACGGTCACCGCGTAGCCGCCGCAAAAGCGCATATATTCCGTCGTGCCCACCCCTTTGGAAAATGAGACGTTCGCGCCGCCTTGGCGGGCCCGTTCCCGCTGCGCCCGCGCATGCGCGGTGAGCCAGCCATGCATGAGCAAGGAGGGACCGAGCCGAGCCGCGAACTCGCCCTCGGATTTGGCCAGAGCGAAAGGTTCGATCTCCCCGTCATTGTCGGACGGGCCGACGAAGACGAAGGGCTCGTGCCCCGATCGGAAGGAATGAAGGTCGAGGAGGACGTCGTGCTCGGCAATGAGCGGGCAAAGGATGTTCGCGATCCGGTCCTCATGGCATTCCGGCAACACATAGGGACGCAGATCACGGTTGAGATTGCGATCTCCCTCCCGCGTCCCTTGGAGATAGGCCTTGTGGTTTACGATCGGCACGAAGGTGACCGCGCCGCGTCGGATCGCGAGCTTCCCGTCCCGGAGTTCGCCGATGACCCGCGTGATCGCTTCAGGGCCGCATGTCTCATTGCCATGCACCGCGCCTGTGACGATGAGCTTCGGGCCGGGCTCCGCTCCGGCGAAGCGCACGACTTCCATCGCGGCGCCATTCGAGGCTCGAGGGCGCGAAATCGTCTCGCGCGCTTCATGATCGATGTCGATCATCATGCCCGGAACGAGGCGCCGGGCGAGCTCGAGGATTTGCGCACGCGGGACGGCGATGCAGCCCGCGGTGCCGCGCATGTCGCTCCGCGCCGCGTGGATGAAAAGCGCGCTGCCTCGACCCGCTTCGGGAACGGCATCGTTGAAGCCGATCGGCACGATCACATCGAACAGCGGTTCCTCGCGCTTTCGCGTCAGCCGCTCATCGAGCCTCTCCTTTCCGACGACGCGGACGAGGCGATTGTAGTCGGCTCCTTCTTCCTCCCAGATCATGTCCTCCGATGCCGGAACGAAGGGGAAGGCGAGATCGCGCGGAAAATCAGGAACGGCTTTCGGATCGAACAATCCGTAGCGCAACGGAAAGAGGCCGATCGGCGTGCGCTTGTCCCCTTCGCGCTTGAGCGAGGCCGCGACGAGCCCACCCTCTCCCACGACGCAGGGCGTCTCCCAATCCCCGATGCTCAGCATGCCGCGATGGCAGGCCTTCCCCGTCCGGCGCACCCTGATCTTGACCGTGGGCATGCTCGCCATGTCTCGAAATTCTCCCATGGAATCGATTCGCACGAGGCTCAGCCTCGCCCATTCCGTCCACGAATTCATCAACGCTCCGGCCTAATCAAATGGCCACGAACGGCTTTGCGCGCTCCCTCATATCTTGCGCCTCGTTCCATGCAAGCCGGCTTGGCTTCGTGAGCCATGATGTATCTCGACCTGTTCGCGCGGGCGTCTCCAAAAACCTCCTCTTGAAAAGGGGAGGTCGGGATGGGGATCAAGTCCGGTCCAAGATCGGCAAGACTCGTAACAGTTTAGACCCGCTCAATCTGCTCCCTATCGAGCAGGCGCCGACGTTGAGTTGAGCCCCGCCATCGCGGCGCGGCTTTCCTGGTCGAGCTCGCGCATGCGCGCATAGATCCGTCGCTTCACCTTGTGGAATTCCGCCATTTCGGCGCTGGTCGGCCCGGTGAGTTCCCCGATGCCGGACATCGCCTGCATCGCCTCTTCGATGCTCGCATATGCCTTGCCGGCGACGGCTCCCAGCATGGCGGCGCCGAGCAGCACCGGCTCGGAGGTCTTCGGCAAGGCCACCGTGAGCCCCGTGGTGTCGGCCATGATCTGGCGAACGAGCGCACTGCGGCTCGCGCCCCCGCTGATCACCATCATGCCACACGCAATGCCTTGCCGACGCATCGCATCGACGACATCGGCGAGGCCGTAGGCAAGGCCGCAAAGGCCGGAGACGAAAAGGCGCTCGAGGCTGTCGATGTCGCCATCGAGGTTGATCCCCATGATCATCGCCCTTGCGTCGGGATCGGCATGCGGCGAACGGTTGCCGAGGAATTCCGGAAGCACATGAATGTCGCGCGCGAGAAGCGCGGCGTCGCCAGGCTCGCGAAAGCGGACGACGGCGCGCTGCTCGAGAAATTCGAGGAGGCTTTGGCCCGAGCCTTTTGCCGCCGCATCGGCGCGCGAATGCGCGGGATGAGACTGCATCAAATGGTCGATGCCGGCGCCGGCCGCGGATTGGCCGCCCTCGTTCAGCCACATCCCCGGAATCATGCTCGAGAAATAGGGGCCCCAGACGCCCGGAACGAAGCGGGGCTCGCTGGTCGACGCCATGATGCACGCCGAGGTGCCCATGATGTAGGCGAGGCGCTCTGAAATGGCGATGCTTTGCGTGTCGCCGCTTCGCCCGCCCACCGTGCCGATGCCGCCCGCGTGAGCGTCGATGAGCGAGGCGGCAACCGGCGTGCCGGGAAGAAGGCCGAGCTCCGCGGCGGCTTCCGGCCTGAGCCCTTGCCCGATCGGGGTGCCCGGTTCCACGATCTCGGTGCCGATCCTTGCGCCGTTCCCTCCGAGGAGCTCGCTCAAGCCGATGCGCGCGAAATAGCTCTCGCTCCAGCGCTTCTCATGCGCGAGATACGTCCATTTGCAAGTGAGCGTACACATGGAACGCGCGGCGTTGCCGGTCGCGCGAAACGTCAAGTAGTCGGCGAGATCGAAGAAATGCCCGGCCGCCTGGTAAGTCTTCGGCAGATGCTCCTTCAGCCAGAGGATCTTCGGCGTTTGCATCTCGGGCGAGATCACCCCGCCGACGTAGCGAAGCACCTCATCGCCGATCTCGTTGATGCGGCGGGCTTCGGCGATCGCCCGATGGTCCATCCAGACGATGACGTTTCGCTGCGCCTCCCCTGTAGGACTGACGGTGAGCGGCTGCCCCGCCCGATCGAGCACCACGAGCGAGCAGGTGGCATCGAAGCCGAAGCCGCCGATCGAAGCGGGCGAAAGCTTCGCGCTCGCCATGGCGGCGTGGACCGCGCTGACGCACGCGTGCCAGACGTCGGCCGAGGATTGCTCGACGATGTCGCCGGCTTCGCGCCAAAGCGCGAGCGGATGGCGCGCCGTCGCCAGCAATGCGCCTTGCGGATCGAAAATGCCGGCGCGCGCGCTCGTCGTGCCGACATCGACGCCGATGAAAGCCTGCCGCATACGCCCATTCGGGCCGATTGCGGCCGGAAGGTCAACCCGCTCTTTTTGTCATGGCCGGTAGCGGCCTGGTCTCGGCCCAGCCATCCTCACCTTGCTTCTGTTTTGCAAGTTCCAAGGAAGGCATGGATACGCGCACCACTTGCGCGCATGACGAACGCAGGCGCATCGGCTTAGTGGATCAGCGCTCGCCTGCCGTCCTGGCCGGGCTTGGCCCGGCCATCCACGGCTTTCGCCCGCCTCGCGCTTGCAAGCTCATCCTCACCAGCACGTGTAGCCGCCATCGACGATGACGACGCTTCCTGTCATCAGGCTCGC
>JAFAQA010000092.1 GCA_019246665.1 Hyphomicrobiales bacterium | reverse complement strand
AAGAAGCCGATCGATAGGGGCAACCAACCTCCATCACGAATCTTGCTCAAATTGGCGAGGAAGAAAGGGACGTCGACCGCAAGCAGCCCGGCGCCGAGCGCGTAAACGAGAGGCGGGCTCCATTTCCACGCGCGGCGTATCTCCGCGACCAGAAGGATCGTCGTGGTGATCATGGCGATCGACACCGCGATGCCGTAGGCGGAGGCCAGGCTGTCCGACGAGCCGAAGCCGATCACGATGCCGAGCGTGCCAATGCCGAGGAACATGTTGACGCGCGGCACGACGACATGCGCCTGGGTGTGCTGAGACGTGTAGCGCATGCTCATCGGCGGCAGGTAACCGATCTCGACCGCCTGTTTCGCCAGGCTGAAGGAACCCGTGATGATCGCCTGGCTCGCGATAATGGTGGCCGCCGTTGCCAGCAGCACCGTCGCGTTGCCGGCAAATTTCGGTGCAAGCTCGTAAAACGGATTGGCGATGGCGTGCGGATCCGATAGCACGAGCGCGCCCTGGCCGAAATAGTTGAGCATGATGGCGGGCATGGCGACGTAGAGCCAGGCATGCGAGATGGCCTTGCGGCCGAAATGCCCGAGATCGGCGTAAAGCGCCTCTCCCCCCGTGAGCACCAGGAACACAGCACCGAGAATGGCGCCGGAAAGCGTCGGATAATGAAGGAGCAGCTCGATGCCATAAAGGGGGTTGAGCGCATACAGTACGCTCGGGTTCCGAACGATCTCGGCGACACCGAAGGCCCCGATGGTCACGAACCAAAGCAGCATGATCGGGCCGAAGAAGCGCCCGATGCCTTCGGTGCCGAAACGCTGACTGACGAACAAAGCAAGCAGAATGAGAACCGTCAGTGGAACGACGAGGGTCTGCATCGAAGGTGTGAAAACTTCCAAGCCTTCGACCGCCGACAAGACGGAGATCGCCGGCGTCAGCATCCCGTCACCGAAGAGCATGGCCGCGCCGAACAAGCCGATGCCGAGGAGGATGCGCCGCGTACCGACGGGAGCGCGATGCAGGTTGAGGAGGGTGATGAGCGCGAGGATTCCCCCTTCCCCGTCATTGTCGGCGCGCAAGACGACGGTCACGTATTTAAAGGTCACCGAGAGGGTCAACGCCCAGACCACGAGGGATAGGAGGCCGAGCACATCCGCGACTGAGGGCTGTGTCGTGCCGAGCGCTCCGAGCGCGGTCTTGAAAGCATAAAGCGGTGAGGTGCCGATATCGCCGAACACCACACCGAGCGCGCCGATTTCGGCCGCGAGCCACACCGGCCCCCTTGAGGCGTGAACGCTCATTCGGAAAAGTCAGAGAAGTGGGTTGGCGTCACAAGCGTCTCGAACCAAAGCGTCATTAAAGCTCGTTTTGGCATGAGCTCGTCTCCAGTTTCTCGACAAGCATGCCAATTCCTCACTTCCGTAGCCGCCGCGCGCCCGTTTTTTCCTTGATGCGAAGCCCGGGTTATAGACGGTTCCGCCGAATGAAGCGAGCGCCGCCCCTGGCGGATCTATTCCGGCGAATGGTCCAGTTGTCGGAACCGGACCGATGACACGTCGCGGAACGGGAATGGAGCGGTTCTCGCTCGCTCACGCACGAAGAAGCAGAGGGCGCGGAACTCAGCGAAAGGGAAGGAAGCGAGAATGCCCAAAGGTTATTGGATCGCACGTGTCGACGTGCATGACCCCGAAGCCTACAAAAAATACTTCGCGGCGAATGCCGCCCCGCTCGCGAAATTCGGCGCACGCTTCCTGGTGCGCGGTGGCAAGACCGAATGCGTCGGCGGAGCGATGCGCGCACGCAATGTGGTGATCGAGTTCGACAGCTACGAAAAGGCGCTCGCCTGTTGGAACTCTCCCGAGTACCAGCGCGCCGCGGCCTTTCGGCAGCCACCGGTCGCCGATGGCGACTTCATCGTCTGCGAGGGTTATGACGGAGCGCAGCCCCGCGAATCAGAAGGCGCGTGACACTTGATCGCTCCGGCGGCGTTGTCCAAAAACTCCGCGTAACCCCTCCGCTCGTTCCCGCGAAAACGGGAACCCAGAATCGCACCGGAAACCCAACAGGTCCTGGATCCCCGCTTTCGCGGGGATGAGCGGGGTGGCGCGACGATGCGCGGTGGCAGCGCGGAAGACCTTAAAGAATGAAGGCTTCCGGCACGCGCTCAGTTGAGCAGCCGATAGGCCGGGAGCGTAAGGAACTCCTCGAACTCCTTGGCGAGCGACATCTCGGCGAAGAGCTTCTCGGCCTCGGCAAAGCGGCCCTTTTCATAAACGCCGGCGCCAAGGGCCGCGCGCACCTTCCGCATCTCGTCGGCCATCACGCTCTTGAACAGCTCGGGCGTCACCTCGCGCCCATCCTCGAGCTTCGCCTTGTGAAAGAGCCATTGCCAGATCTGGGCGCGGCTGATCTCGGCGGTCGCCGCATCCTCCATGAGATTGTAGAGCGGCACCGCGCCCCGTCCGCGCAGCCAGGCCTCTATATATTGGACGCCGACGCGGATGTTCTCGCGCAACCCCGCTTCGGTGCGCTGGCCCTGATGCACCTCGAGCAGCTTCTCGCGCGGGATCGGCGCCTCAACGCCGGCTTTGTCGAGCTGGTTCTTTTGCGGCATGAGCTTGTCGAAAATCTCCGTGGCGACCGGGACGAGATCGGGATGGGCGACCCAGGTCCCGTCATGTCCGTCCTTGGCCTCCCGCTCCTTGTCGGCCCGCACCTTGGCGAACGCGGCCTCATTGGCGGCGGGATCGTTCTTCACCGGGATTTGCGCCGCCATTCCGCCCATCGCGAAAGCGCCGCGGCGATGACAGGTCCTGATGACGAGGAGCGAATAAGCCCGCAGGAATGCCGCGCCCATGGTCATGGCGGCGCGATCGGGAGTGAGGAAGCGCTTGTTCTTCCCGATCCGTTTGATGAAGGAGAAAATGTAGTCCCAACGGCCGCAATTCAGCCCGACGATATGGTCGCGCATCTCGTAAAGGATTTCATCGAGCTCGAAGGTTGCCGGCAAGGTCTCGATCAGCACGGTCGCCTTGAAGGTGCCAGGCCGAACGCCGAGCTGGTTTTCGGCATGCGCGAAGACCTCGTCCCAGAGGCGAGCCTCGAGATGGCTTTCGATTTTCGGCAAATAGAAATAGGGCGCCGTGCCCTGCGCGAGCGTCGTCTTGGTGTTGTGGAAGACGTAAAGGCCGAAATCGACAAGCGAGCCGGACATCGGCTCGCCCTCGACCGTGATGTGGTTCTCCGGCAGATGCCAGCCGCGCGGACGCACGAGGAGCACGGCCGGATGCTGTGAAAGCCGGTAAGCCTTGCCCGAACTTTTTTCGGTGAAGTCGATCTTGCCGGCCCAGCGATCCTTCAGGTTGAGCTGGCCCTCGATGATGTTCGCCCAGACCGGAGAGGTCGCGTCCTCGAAATCGCCCATGAATACCTTGGCGCCGGAATTCAGGGCATTGACGATCATCTTGCGATCGACCGGTCCCGTGATCTCGACGCGCCGGTCGAGAAGATCGGACGGAATCGGCGCGACCTTCCAGCCGCCCTCGCGAACCGCCTGGGTCTCGGGTAGAAAGTCCGGGAGCTCGCCGGCATCGAAGCGCGCCTGACGTGCCTTGCGGGCGGCGAGAAGCTCGTTTCGTCGCGCATTGAACTTTCGGTGCAGCCCGCCGAGGAAACCGAGAGCTTCAGGCGTCAAGATCTCCTCGAAGCGGGGCCCCATGGGTCCCGTGACCTTGGCGGTTTCGGCGGAGGTCATCATGCCGACAGCTCCTCGCATGCGCTTTGCATTGTTCATGCCGCAAAGCGCGCCGCATGAAAAGGGCGCAAGCAAGCGGAAGAAATTTCCTGCGCCTCTGCCAGGTGGGAAAAAGCCGAGCGCAGGGGCAAAGCTCAGGCCTGCTCAATTCTGTGGCGGAACGGATCCTAACGGTGCGGATTGCGAGGACGGCAGATCGAGCGACTTCTGGTTCTCGCGCGAGGCTTCCTGCGCCTGCTTGTCGAGCTGCAGGCAGGTGAGCAGCTCGACATAGCTCGGCGCGCCGCCGATTCGGGTGACCTGGAGGCAATTCGATTGCGCGCTCGCCTTGAAGCTCGACCAGCTTTTCGCGAGCTCCTTCTGCGCCTGGCGTTCATCGTCGGTGCAGCCCTGATAAGCGCTCCTCTCCCCGCCCGACAGCGGCTGCGCACGCCGGCACGTCGTATTGATATCGAGCTTGGGCAGCGATCCGGCTTGCGCCACTGTCGCAACAAGCAGGCAAGCCAGAATGGCGATCGATCTCATTTCAAATTCTTCGCTGAAATTGTGGGCGAGCTCAAATCACATATTGCTTGAGCGGCGCGAAACCGTTGAAGCCGACAGAGGAGTAAGTCGTCGTGTAAGCGCCTGTTCCTTCGATGAGAACCTTGTCGCCGACCTCGAGGCTGATAGGGAGGAAATATGGCTCTTTCTCATAGAGCACGTCGAGGCTGTCGCAGGTCGGACCGGCGAGCGCGCAGGCGACCTTGCGGTCGCCATCCCGCTCGGTGCGGATGACATAGCGGATCGCCTCATCGGCAGTCTCGGCGAGGCCACCGAACTTGCCGATGTCGAGATAGACCCAGCGCAAAGCGTCGCCCTTCGATTTACTGGAGACGAGGACGACCTCGGCCTCGATGATGCCCGCATCGCCGACGAGGCCGCGCCCAGGTTCGATCACCGTCTCGGGCAAGGCGTTGCCGAAATGCTTCTTCAACGAGCGGAAGATGCTATCGCCATAGAGACGAACAGACGGCACCTTCTTCACATATTTCGCCGGAAAGCCGCCGCCGAGATTCACCATCGCGAGATTGATGCCGCGCTCGGCGCAGGCACGAAACACGCCGGCCGAGATGGCGAGCGCCGCGTCCCACATCTTCGGATCGCGCTGTTGCGAGCCGACATGAAAGGAGACGCCATGCGGCTCGAGGCCCTGGCGTTTGGCATGCTCGAGCACATCGGCCGCCATCGCGCCGTCGCAACCGAATTTGCGCGACAGTGGCCAATCGGCTCCCGCGTTGTCGACGAGCAGGCGGCAGAATACTCGCGAGCCGGGCGCCGCGCGGGCGATCTTCCCGACCTCGGTTTCGCAATCGACCGCGAACAACCGCACACCGAGCTCGAAGGCACGCGCCACGTCGCGCTCCTTCTTGATGGTGTTGCCGAATGAGATGCGGTTTGGCTGAGCGCCTGCCGCAAGAGCCGCCTCGATCTCCGTGATCGAAGCCGCGTCGAAGCAGGAGCCGAGATCGGCGAGAAGGCGCAGGATCTCCGGAGCCGGGTTCGCTTTCACGGCGTAGAACACCCGCGTGTCCGGCAGCGCGTTGGCAAAGGCGCGATAATTCTCCGCGACCACCTCGCGATCGATGACGAGGCAAGGAGCGTCCTCTCGGCGCTCGCGAAGGAAGCTGCGAATGCGTTCGGTCATCTTGCACCCATTGACCCTGCGCGATCCCGGGCGAGGAGATCGCTTGGTGGACCCACTCGTCCAAAGTTTTCCGAAAACAAGTTTCCGAAAATCCTTGGACAACGATCGCTTGCGGTTCTCGGTTGCCTTTCCCGCGCGGTGGAGACGCAGGATTCGGTAGAGCCTTGAAACCGCGCCGGGCTTGGCGGCAACCCGTTAAGGGTCGACGACAGCTCGGCTGGTGCGCCGTAACGACTACCGATGCGGATCCGAAAACCGAGGTTCAGGAACCCTTTCGAGTAGCCCACGTAACGGATGAGGAACCCTCGTCCGCACGCCCGGCAAGAAGGACAAGCCTCTTCGGTAACCCGACCTTTGGAGGGTCGGCTGGAGACCAAAAAAGCCCGCTCCGTCGTTGCTTCAAGCCGCGTCCACTCGTGGAGAACGAGTGTAAGCCGGTCGCCTCCGACCGCCGGTCTGGGTGTGGAGCCTTCCTCCCGTGGAATCTTCTATTCCATGGGCCTCGGACCCCGGCGGCTGTCCGGCCTCTTGTCCGGATGCCCACCGACCGGCACGCAGCCACAGGCACGTGCGAATTAGGCAAGGAAACACTTACGCAATCATGGGCGAAGATACAAGATGTGATTTCAACCGCAGCTGAGATTTTGCCCCGTTATTTGCTGGAAATTTACGCTGTCGAGCCGGCCGCCAAATTTCCGCGCCAGCTTTGCCCCGGAACGGCTGTTTTGCGCGCGGGATTGCTGGTAAGAAAACGCCACTCGTCCCCAACCCCCTATGCCCGTGCGAGCCGGAAGAATGTCAGTTCAGTTCACGCGCCGCCGCGTCATCGGGGTGGGGCTCGCTTCCACGCTTACGCCCTTCGCGCCACGGCTTGCCGCCTCCGCTTTCGCCCAAAGTGCGGATGCGACAAAACCGCCCAATCCGCGCTTCGGGTATGAAGATGTGGTGCAGCGCGCCCGCGACATCGCGACGCTGCCGTTCGACGTGACGCCGCCACAACTGCCCGCGCCGATCGCCAATCTCGACTTCGACAGTTGGAGGGACATCCGCTTTCGACCCGACAAGGCCTTCATCCAGGCGTCCGGAAGCTTGTTCCAGCTTCAGCTCTTTCACCTCGGCTTCAATTTCAAGCGGCCGGTGGTCGTCAACATCGTGCGTGACGGCATGCCGGCGCCCATCCCTTATTCGCCGAGCCTCTTCGATTTCGGCCGGACCAAGATCGAGAAGCCGTTGCCGGTCGGCACCGGCTTCGCAGGCTTCAGGCTGCACTACCCGCTGAACGATCCGAAGGTGATGGACGAGCTCATCGCTTTCCTCGGCGCGAGCTATTTCCGTTTTCTCGGGCGCCATCAGCTTTACGGCTTGTCGGCGCGCGGGCTCGCCATCAATGCGGGGGTGGGGCGCTCGGAAGAATTTCCGTTTTTTCGCGAGTTCTGGGTCGAGCAACCAGCGCCCGATGCCGATCGCATCACCGTCTACGCGCTGCTCGACGCAGAGTCGGTAACGGGGGCCTATCGTTTCATCCTGTATCCGGGGCAGGATACGGCAATCGAGACGCAGGTCACTCTCATCGCGCGACGCCAGGTCATGAACCTCGGCCTTGCGCCTCTCACCTCGATGTTCCTCACCGCCGAGAGCGACCGGCGCGTGCACGACGATTATCGCGCGCAGGTCCATGATTCCGACGGGCTCTTGATGCAGGCGGGCTCCGGCGAATGGATCTGGCGCCCGCTCACCAATCCGGCCGAAGCCGCAACATCGGTCTTCCTCGACAAGGACATTCGGGGCTTTGGCCTGATGCAGCGCGACCGAGTCTTCGATCACTACGAGGATATCGACCTGCATTACGAGCGTCGCCCGAGCTATTGGGTCGAGCCTTCCGGGTCTTGGGGAGAAGGCGCCGTCGAATTGACCGAGGCGCCCGCGCAGAACGAGGCGACCGACAATATCGTTGCGGCCTGGCGGCCGAAGGCGCCGCTGGAGCAGGGCCAGACGCTCGCCTATGGCTATCGGCTGCGTGCGCTGCTCGAAAGCCCGGGGATGCCGCCGGGCGGCAAGGTGCGCGCCACTTTCCAGACCGTCGCGAAGGCGTTGGGCTCGAGCGAGGCCGAGGCGCCGGGAAGCCGACGCTTCCTCATCGACTTCGCGGGTGGCGAACTCGCCTACTATCTCAAGGCTCCCGAGATCGTGGAGATCGTCGCGTCCGTCTCGAGCGGGAAGGTGCTCCGCACTTTTCTCTCACCCAACCCGGACATCAACGGCTTCCGGGCCGGGATCGACATCGCGCTCGACTCGGGACAATCAGCGGATATTCGTGCCTTTCTGAGATCCCGCACCCGCGCGCTGACGGAAACCTGGACAAGGCCGTGGAAAGCCCCGTGACGGCAAGGCGCATCAGGCGCTGTCGATTGCCGACGGCTTGACGGTCCGGTGCGCGCCCGCATGTCGCATCACTTCACCATTCGCGCCGCGACGCTCGCCGATCTCGACCCGCTCGAGACGCTCGAGAACCGCGTCTTCGATTCGGATCGCCTGTCGCGGCGATCGTTGCGCAATTTCATTGTGAGCCCGAAGGCCTCGCTCATTGTCGCCGATCGCGGCGACCATCTCGGCGGCTACGCGCTCTTGACCTTTCGCTCGGGCACCGCGCTTGCCAGGCTTTACTCGATCGCGGTGAAGCCGGAGACCGGACGAACCGGGATCGGGCGCGCCCTGATGCAGGCCGCCGAGAAGACCGCGATCGAACGTGACTGCATCGCCTTACGGCTCGAGGTGCGCGCCGACAATCGCGGCGCCATCTCGCTTTATGAGAAGCTCGGCTACAAGCAGTTCGGCATTTACGAGCATTACTACGAAGACGATCAGGCGGCGCTGCGCTTCGAGAAGCTGCTGGTGGCGCAAATCCCCCCGCCTTCGCGGCCGCCGCCTTATTATCGCCAAACCCTCGAATTCACTTGCGGGCCCGCATGCCTTCTCATGGCGCTCGGCTGGGCCGATCCGGACTTCCACCCGAGCCGCGTCGCGGAAGTCCAGCTATGGCGCGAATCGACGACGATCTTCATGACTTCCGGGCTTGGCGGTTGCGAGCCCTACGGTCTTGCCGTGACGCTCGCGAAGCGTGGGCTTTTGCCCTCGCTGCATCTCTCTCATGAGGGGCCCTATTTTCTCGACACGGTGCGCAATGCCGAGAAGCGCGAGGTCATGCGACTGACGCAAGAAGAGTTCCGTCGCGAAGCGGAGGAGTGCGGCATTCCGGTAACGCTGCAGCCGCTCGATGCGCCTTCGCTGCAAGGCGTGCTCGATGATGGCGCCGTCGCGGTGGTGCTCGTCTCGGGCTACCGCATGTTCCACGAAAAATTCCCGCATTGGCTTCTCGCCTATGCGGGTGACCAGCGCCACATTTTCGTCCACGATCCCTATGTCGAGACCAATGCCGAGGAGACCCTGGTCTCGGCGGCGAACCTGCCGATCCCGACGGACGAGTTCCAGCGCATGGCGAGATTTGGAAAAGGCAATTTGCGCGCCGCCATCGTGGTGCGGAAGGGACCCCCCCGATGAGCTGGGTGATCGTCGTCGATAATCTCAAGGACTTCCCGAATGCCGACACGCCGCACAAGGTGATCACCACCTCCGAATACATCGTGCGCCCGAAGCTCTTCGAGACGGAGCGCGCCAAGGTGGTGAATTTGTCGCGCTCCTACGCCTATCAATCGAAGGGCTATTACGCCTCGCTCCTCGGCGAAGCCCGCGGGCATCGCGTCCTGCCTGAGGTGCAGACGATGCTCGAGCTGCGCGAGGCGAAGCTCTACGAGCACGCCATCCCGGAGCTCGAGGACGCGCTCAACCGCTGCTACGCGAAGACGCGGATGCAGAAGACGGAGTGCCGGATCCTGGTCTGCTTCGGCGTCGTGCGCGAGCCGGGCTTCGAGAGCTTCGGCAAGCTTTTGTTCGACTGGTATCGCTGCCCCGCGATCGAGGTGTCGGTCGAGGTCGATGCCGTGCCCTCGGGCGCCTGGGCTTCGATCGAGAAGATCAGGCCGCGCCCGATCGTGAAGCTCGACGCCGAGGAAACGCAGTTCTTTCGCGACGCGCTGCACACGCACACGAAACGCGAGTGGCGCGACCCGAAGGCGCGGCAGCCGGCGCGCTATTCGCTCGCGGTGCTGCACGACCCCGAGGAAGTGCTGCCGCCATCGAACATCGAGACGCTCAAATATCTCGGCAAGGTGGCGGAACGCCTATCCGTCGACATCGAGCCGATCACCAAGAAGGACCTGTCCGATCTTGCCGAGTTCGACGCGCTCTTCATCCGCGAGACGACCTCGATCGACAATCACACCTACCGTTTCGCCCGCCGTGCCGCCCAGGAGGGCATGCCTGTCATCGATGATCCGATCTCGATGATCCGCTGCACCAACAAGGTTTATCTGATGGAGCGCATGGCGGCGAATAATGTGCCGATGCCACAGACCGTGATGCTTGCGGCCGAGGAGGATCTGCCCAGGGCCGTGGCCGAGCTCGGCCTGCCGCTCGTCGTGAAGATCCCCGACGGCTCCTTCTCGCGCGGCGTGCACAAGGCCGAGACGGAGAAGGACCTGCGCAAGCTCTTCGACGAGCTCTATGAGGACACCGATCTTCTCATCGCCCAGAAGTTCATGCCGACGACCTTCGATTGGCGCGTCGGCATCCTCGAGGGCGAGCCGCTCTTCGTCTGCCAATACATGATGTTCAAGGGTCATTGGCAGATCGTCAAGCACGAGAACGGCTCGGCGCCCAAGGAAGGTCGCTTCAAGACGGTGCCGCTCGCCGAGGCGCCGCCGAAGGTGATCGAGATCGCCGTCAACGCGGCGCGCACCATCGGAGACGGGCTCTATGGGGTCGACTTGAAGGAGACGCCCGAAGGCGTGTTCCTCATCGAGGTGAACGACAATCCCAATCTGGAGCACGGCGTCGAGGACATCTACGGCAAGGACGAGATCTGGGAGAAGGTGCTGAGATGGTTCATCAAGCGCATCGATGCGTGATGGGGAGTGAACGGTGAGTAGTGAGTAGTGAGTTGGTGAGTAGAGAAGCCAATCCACTTCTATTTCCCTTTCACTACTCACTATTCCCTATTCACTGCTCCCTTTTTACCGAGAGCCCCATCCCGATGCCCTCCCACACACCCCGTCTCACGCGACCGGCCAAGAGGCCGGAGCGCCAGCGTTCCCGTACCATCTATGAGGGCGTGATCCGCGCCACGACACGAAGCTTCCTCTTGGCGCTCGGCCAATCGGACGGGGAGATCGAGCGCCCGCATATCGGGGTGTTCCATACAGGGGGCGAGATGAGCCCCTGCAACCTCAATCTCGCCGAGCAGGCGGGGCACGCGAAGACCGGCATCTACGCAGGCGGCGGCATGCCCCATGAATGCCCGGTAGTCTCGGTTTCCGACGGCCTGTCCATGGCACATTCGGGTATGCGCTTCTCGCTCGTCTCGCGCGAGCTCATCGCCGACAGTGTCGAGGCGAGCGTGCGCGGCCATCAGTTCGACGGCATCTTCGGCATCGGCGGCTGTGACAAGAACCTGCCCGGCCTGATGATGGGCATGGTGAGATGCAATGTGCCATCCGCCTTCATGCATGGCGGCGCGGCCTTGCCGGGTCGCCTGCGCGGCGCGGACAAGACCGTGATCGACACTTACGAGTCGATCGGCGGCGTCATTGCGGGCACCGTCTCGATGTCGGACCTCGAAGCCTTGAGCCACGCCTGCCTGCCGACCGCCGGCTCCTGTCCCGGCCAGTTCACGGCGAACACCATGGGCATGGTGTCGGAGGCGCTCGGCCTCGCCCCGCTCGGCTCCTCGATGATCCCTGCTGTCTTCGCGGCGCGTGCACCGCTTTTGCGCGAGACCGGCATGGCGCTGATGCGCGCGGTCGAATGGCAATGGCCGCTGCCGCGCGACATCGTCACGCGCGAGGCGCTCGAGAACGCGGCCGCGATCGTCGCCGCGACCGGCGGCTCGACCAACGCTGTGCTGCACATTCCGGCGATCGCCAACGAGGCCGGCATCTTATTCGACATGGATGATGTCGCCGCGGTTTTCGCGCGCACCCCGCTCATCGGCAATCTGCAACCCGGCGGCAAATATCTGGCGCGCGACGTCTTCGAGATCGGTGGCGCGCCGGTCATCCTCGCCGAGCTGTTGCGCGGCGGTTTCATCCATGGCGGCACCTTGACCTTCACGGGGCAAAGCCTTGCTGAGGCGCTCGGTTCGGCGAGAGCCGCGGATGGAGAGATCGTGAAGGCCCATGATGCCCCGATCGCGCCCACTGGCGGGCTCACCATCCTGAAGGGCAATCTTTGCCCCGATGGCGCCGTGCTCAAGACCGCGGGCCTCAAATCCTTGACGCATCGCGGGCCGGCGCGCGTCTTCGAATGCGAGGAAGCTTGTCAGGACGCTGTGCAGAAGCGTCTCTATCGGGAGGGCGAGGTGATCATCATCCGCAATGAGGGACCGCGCGGCGGCCCCGGCATGCGCGAGATGCTCGGCATCACGGCACTCATCTACGGGCAAGGCATGGGCGAGAAAGTCGCGCTCCTCACGGACGGCCGCTTTTCCGGCGCGACGCGGGGTTTGTGCATCGGCTATGCGAGTCCGGAGGCGGCAGCCGGCGGCCCGATCGCGCTCGTGCGCGACGGCGACATCGTGTCGATCGATGCGCGTCCTGTCGAGGGTTGGATCCGCATCGAGATCGACGAGAAGGAGTTGGAAAAACGCCGCGAGGCGCTCCGCGCGACGCGGTTCTCGTCGCTCGGCGGGGTGCTCGAGAAGTATGCCAATGCGGTCGGTCCGGCGAACAAAGGTGCCGTCACCCATTCCGGCAACGTCGACTGGCCGCTCGACGCTTGAGCGTGTCGCTGCTGCAAGCGGCGCCTCGAAACGGGAGAGAGGAATGGAGCCAACGCTACGTGTCGGCTTGCTGTTCGGTGGTCGATCGGCCGAGCATGACGTCTCCCTGCTCTCGGCCGGCAATGTCTTTCGCGCGCTTGATCCCGAGCGCTACGAGGTGGTGCCGATCGCGATCACCCGCGGCGGCGCTTGGCTGCTCTGCACCTTGGCGGGTGGCGAATTCCCGACTTCGGTGCCCGACCGAGGGCCGCGCGTCGCGCTTGTTCCCGGTGGTGGTGGGCGGTTGATCGGTGTGCCGGACGACAGCGGCCCGGCCGAGCTGTCGCTCGCGATCGACGTGCTCTTCCCGGTGCTGCACGGTCCCTTCGGCGAGGATGGCACCGTGCAGGGAGCGGCCGAGCTCGCCGGCGTCCCCTATGTGGGCTCGGGCGTGCTGGGCTCAGCCGCCGCCATGGACAAGGATGCGGCCAAGCGCCTGATGCGCGAGCGCGGGCTTCCGATCCCGAGCTTCCAAAGCTTCGCCCTGGGCGAGAACCCTTCGTTCGAGGAGGTGACGGCCAAGCTCGGCCGGCCGGTCTTCGTGAAGCCGGCGCGGCTCGGCTCCTCGGTCGGCGTGGGCAAGGCAGGCACCGCCCAGGAATTCGCCGCCGCGGTCGCCGAGGCCTTCCGGCATGACCGCAAGATCCTGGTCGAGGAATATGTGCGTGGCCGCGAGATCGAATGCGGTGTGCTCGAGGAGGAGGATGGTTCGCTTCTGGTTTCGCTTCCCGGGGAGATCGTGCCGACGAACCGCCATTCCTTCTACAGCTACGAGGCCAAATATCTCGACGAGGACGGAGCGGAGATCAAGGTGCCGGCCGATTTGCCTGAACGTGTTCGCCGTGCCGTGCGCGAGCTCTCGGCCGACGCCTTCCGGGCGCTCGCCTGCGAGGGGATGGCGCGCATCGATTTCTTCCTGCAAGAGGATGGCGAGCTCTTGCTCAACGAGGTGAACACGCTTCCCGGCTTCACCAAGATCAGCATGTACCCGAAAGTGCTCGAGGCGAGCGGCGTGAGCTATCCCGAGCTCGTGGACCGTCTCATTCGCCACGCGCTCGCCCGCGCCCGAAAGGAGTAGGAGGAACCGCGTGGTGGGAGGCGCAACGGTGTCGATCGAGACGAGTTAGACATCCTGGACAAATGAGACAAAATGGACTAACTCAACCCGTCCTAGAAGCTACTGGAGGCGGCTGTGAGGCAAGCGAACGCCGCAATAGATGAACCGGACGCTCTCCGCGTGGCAAGCAAGTTTGCGAGGGCGCTCAAGGGCGAAAAATCCGTCAAGCCCGAGGCCGCCGGAGTTTCGGCATATGTTGGCGGAACCACGTTTGCTTTCGTTTCGGAGCTGAGCCAGTCGGATCGGCGCAAGCTGAACCGCAGGAAAACCGAGCTCGCAGAACGCATTCGTGCGATGCTCACGGAGTGGGTTGCAGGCCACCCGGACAGCAGAACCGGTGCAGCCCGGCCGGGCCGTATCGAAGGGCGTAAGGGGAGAGGTTTAGGCGAGATTCTCCGTGAGGAGGAGGGTCTGCGAAGACTGGACGAGATCGCGATTGCAAAACGGCTGGAGGATTGGGCTGGTCCGGTTGCCGGCGCTATGGAATTGAGCCGCGAGCTTGGCCTGCCTCGCTCGACCCTGAATCGGTGGCAGCACGCCGGAGATGTCATTGGGCTACTGAAGGGCATACGAAAGCACGTCTATCCCATCGAACAGTTTGTCGACGGAAGACCTGCTCGGGGTCTGGCGGACGTTAAAGCCATCATTGGAAATCCACGGGTGGCTTGGCATTGGCTGCGGGGCCGCAATCCTGCTTTGCGAGGGTGCCGACCCATTGATCTCTTGAAGGACGATCGCGTGCGTGAGGTCGTCGAAGCGGCGCAATCCTACTTTCAGCAGTGAGGTGGCTGGACACTGCCAGGCTGAATAAATTTCGGGCGTGGTTGGACGTCACGGACTATGTTCGGATCGTCCGCCGCGCCTACAAAAACGTGCCTCTGGGAATGGGGTTTGGCAAGTCACGCTTCTCGAGCCCCACAGATGCTTTCAAGGTGCTCTATTTGGCGCAGGACACGCGAACAGCGATCGCGGAGGTGATCGTTCGTGACCGATTCCAAAA
The DNA here is from genome assembly GCA_019246665.1 of Hyphomicrobiales bacterium. Classification (GTDB taxonomy): domain Bacteria; phylum Pseudomonadota; class Alphaproteobacteria; order Rhizobiales; family Beijerinckiaceae; genus GAS188. The sequence goes on along the minus strand of JAFAQA010000092.1, from coordinate 2,843 downwards.
TAGAACAAATCGGGAGCTACTGATCGAGGAGCTCGACGACTACTCGGTTGCGGCGATGAGAAGCGAAAATCCGCTCGAGCTCATCGATCTTCGTGGCGTAGGTGCGAATGCACTCGGTGTCCCGACGGATGCCGTACGCGGGAGAAACCAGATCGCTGGTCGGAAATTCAGCCAGGCCATTCATGATCAGACGGAAGTAGACGGCATCGTCTATCTATCTCGCATCACGAATGGCGAATGCATTGCCGTCTATGACCGCGCGATCGGAAAGCTGAGCACCGACAAGGTGGCTCTGGACCTTCCAAGGCTTGTCTCGTTGGTGACCGACCTTTCAGCTCTGCATATAGCCGTCATTGCGTGATGACCATCTCCACAGCATCCGGGAGGTTACGGGGACGCGCGGCTCTAATCCATGCTGGATTGGTTACGCCGGTTCCTCGACTCCGTCGAGCCCGAACCTCGACTGTAAGCTGGACAAGCGGTCGCGCCGATGCGATGCGTCTCACGTCGCGCCTCCAACCCGACCGTCGATGAGCTTCCGGGAGGAACCAGATGGGACGAATTTCAGCGATCCGGCTGTTGGGATTAGGCCTCGTCGCCGCTGCCACGTTGAGCCCGAGCCAGGCGGCGAACGCGGCCGGCATCAAGATCGGCGTCGTCATCTCCCAGACGGGGCCTGGCGCCTCGCTCGGCATTCCGCAGGCGAAGACAGTGCCTCTTCTTCCGAAGGAGATCGCCGGTGAAAGCGTCGAATATATCGTGCTCGACGATGGTAGTGACGCGACGAAGGCCGTCTCCAATGCCCGCAAGCTCATCACCGATGATCAGGTGGATGCCTTGATCGGCGGCTCGATCACACCCGCTTCGATCGCGCTCGTTCAGGTCGCCGCGGAGACGAAAACGCCCTTCATCTCGCTTGCCGGCTCGTCGCTCGTCGTCGCGCCGATGGACGAGAAGAAGAAATGGGCATTCAAATCGCCGCAGAATGATGCCTTGATGGCGGCCGCCATCGCCGATCATATGGCGAAGAACGGCGTCAAATCCGTGGGCTTCATCGGTTTCTCCGATGCCTACGGCGACGGTTGGCTGAACGTGATCACGCCGCTTCTCGAACAGAAGGGCATCAAGCTCGTCGCGGCGGAGAAATACGCGCGCGCCGACACCAGCGTCACCGGGCAAATCCTGAAGATCCTCGCCGCCAAGCCCGATGTGGTGCTGATCGCGGGCGCCGGCACGCCGGCCGCGCTTCCCGCGAAGACCTTGCGCGAGCGCGGCTTCACCGGCGTCGTCTACCAGACGCATGGAGCCGGCAACAATGACTTCCTGCGTGTCGGCGGAAAGGACGTCGAAGGCACGATCATGCCGGCGGGTCCGGTGCTCGTCGCCGCGCAGCTTCCCGACAGCAACGCCTCGAAGAAAAAGGCGCTGGAATATGTGACTGCCTACGAGGCTGCGAACGGGAAGGATTCCATCTCGACTTTCGGGGCTCACATCTTCGATGCCGACATTCTCTTGCAAAATGCGATTCCCGTGGCGCTCAAGGCCGGCAAGCCCGGCACGCCGGAGTTTCGCGCAAGCCTTCGCGATGCGCTCGAAGGCTTGAAGGAGGTCGTCTATTCGCATGGCGTCGCGACGATGACACCGACCGATCATGTGGGGCAGGATGCGCGCTCGCGCGTCATGGTGACGGTCGAGGACGGTCACTGGAAGCTTCTCCAGTAAATTGCGCGAGTCCACTACTTCACCCATGAGCCGAGAGCTCACCGCAACTCTTGTGCCTCGATAGCGTCTTGACCCTTGTAGCCTACGAGCTACATTTGAGGGCCGCATGATCGAGGTGCGTCAGGTCCAGGAGTTTTCGGACTGGTTGCGCCGACTCCGAGATGCAAATGCCGTCGCGCGCATTGTCGAACGCATTCGCCGCATGGAGATGGGCAATCCCGGTGACACCGGAAGCGTCGGTCAAGGCATATTGGAAGTGCGTGTCGATTATGGACCGGGCTACCGCATATACTACGTGCGTCGCGGCGCAATCGTGATCCTACTCTGTGGCGGGGACAAGCGCACGCAGCAGAAGGATATTTTGCGAGCTCAAAAGCTGGCGGAGATGTTGTGATGCCCAAGACAGCGATGTCGAAGACGACACGATTTGATGCCGCTGATTATCTCGACAGTGAAGCGCGCCAAGTGGCCTATATTACAAGGGCGCTTGAATCCGGTGAGCCGGATTTCATACGCGACGCGCTCGGCCTCGTTGCGCGTGCGCGCGGCATGGGTGCGATTGCCAAGAAGTCGGGGTTAAACCGCGAGAGCCTATACAAGGCGCTGGGGGATTCGGGTAATCCCGAATTTGCAACCGTCATGCGTATTGTTCGGGCCTTGGGTCTGACGCTTTCGGCGCGCCCGACGGCGCGTGCACCGGCATCAAAGCTGCGCCGGGTCGCCTGATCACATCGGCGCGCGCGAGCGATGTCGTCCTGATCGAACGCCTGAAACTTGCAGCCCATGGATCTTTCGATCTTCCTCATCCTGGTTCAGGACGGCGTTACCTCCGGCGCCATCTACGCGCTTCTTGCCCTGTCTCTCGTCTTGGTCTTCACCGTGACGCGGGTGATCTTTCTTCCGCAGGGCGAGTTCGTGGCCTTTGGCGCACTGACGATGGCGACGCTCGAAGCGGGCGAATTTCCGCGCACCGCCTATATGCTGGCGTCTCTCGGCGCTTTGGCCGCCATCGCCGGCTACCTCGCCGAGCGGCGGGTGATCACGAGGCGCGGCATCGCTTGGCTCTTCGCCGAAACGCTTGCGCTGCCCGCCGTGATCTTCGCGCTCGCGCTTTGGCTCGC
>JAFAQA010000103.1 GCA_019246665.1 Hyphomicrobiales bacterium | reverse complement strand
TGGAAGAGGAGACCGATCATGGAATGGCGATCGACGCGGACATGAAGCGCATGGTCAGAGCATCCGAGGCTTGCCGCCGGCTGATGGCAATCCCGGGTATCGGTCAGCTAACCGCGCTCGCCTTCACCGCCGCAATTGACGATCCTCAGCGCTTCCGGTGATCTCGCGACATCGGCCCCTATCTCGGCTTGGTGCCACGTCGCTATCAGTCGGGCGAGGCCGACTACACCGGCAGCATCTCGAAGTGCGGTGATCGGCGGGTACGAACGCTGCTTTACGAAGCCGCCAACGTCATGCTGACCCGCTACAAAGGCTCGCTGAAGCTCAAGGACTGGGCCTTCGCAATCGCCAGGCGCTCGACAATGCGCAAGGCACGCATCGCGCTCGCCCGTCGCCTTGCCATCATCATGCACGCGATGCTGCGAGACGGCACCAAGTTCAAACCGGCCTAGTCAAACAGCGTCGACGAGACAGGAGGCCGAACCGAGCTCCCGAGCGGAGCGACGCCCAAGGGAGGGAGCAGATGACGGCGCCGATTCTGTAGCACGCGGTCACTCGTTGGCCGACTGCGATTTCGACCGAGCCGCTCCGCACCCAGCTGACCCCATCAAGTGCCGCACGAGCACGTAGAGAACGCAGGCACCCGAAAGCGTCGATATCGCTCACAAACCGGGCTACCACCCCTTGACCCATTAGAGAACAGTATCGGCCACCTCCGGACATCAGGAATCGCTCAAGCGCTGCGGGTGCGCATCAGCCCGCGGCCAGCCGCGAATCGCGCGAAACCGAAGGAGAGCATCATCGTACCATATCCGGAAATCTAATTCCCGGCTTTGTCGACTAATGGACAAATGACCGGTCCACTATGTTTGAGTTGAGGCGCAGTCCCGGAAGAAAGCCGAAGGATCGGCACGGGGTCGTGCGTGTGAACGCTAACTCCTTCAGGAGAGAGCCGATGACAACCACCTCACCAACTCGCATTCAATCATCCGGCGCGCATCCAAGGCGGGACGTATTGCGATTTGCCGCGGCCTCGGCCGTTGGACTGGCTCTGTCCGGCCGCACCGCCGCAGCGGCTAATAGCGCTGTGGCCGGCGGAGGCGGCTCCGGTCCGCTCCGATCCGCGGGTGCGCTCGCCTTCGGCCCGGACAACGTTCTTTTCGTCGGTGATATCAAAGGCGCGGCCATTCACGCTTTCGCGCTCCGAGGGACCGATCTGACATCGCAAGCGGATGTGGAGCTCGGCAATTTTCACAACTTCGAAGGGCGGGACCTCGTCCAGGGCGTCGATCAGAAGCTGGCCGGGCTTCTCGGTACGACGCAGGACCAAATCGTCGTTAACGACATGGCTGTGCATCAACCCTCTCAACAGATCTTCATTTCGGTCGAGCGTGGTCGAAGCACCGACGCGCTTCCGGCGATCGTAAAAGTCAACCACGGTCAGTTGGAGGTATTGGAGCTCGACGGCATTTCGCACTCGCAAGTCGGGATTACGAACGAGCCCGATCCTCAGGCAATGCTCGAGTTCAATACGCAAAGGTCGTTCGCCATCACAGATATCAAATACTATAACGGCGAAATATTCGTGACCGGAGTGTCAAACCAGAGATTTGCCTCGACACTGCATCGGATACCCTTCCCGTTCAACGCCCAGATTGCGACGTGCACCGTCGAGATCTGGCACCCGGTGCATGGGCAATTCGAGACACGGGCGCCGATCATTCGGCAAGTCATCAAAGAGGTGCAAGGCGAGCCGCATCTCTTCGCCGTCTATGGCTGCACGCCTCTCGTGCGCTTCCCCTTGGCCTCTCTGAAGGATGGGGCCCATGTTCGTGGGGATGTGATCGGGGAGCTGGGCTATGGGAGCAACCCGCTCGACATGGTCTTCTTCACCGACCCCTTCGACCAAAAAGAATATCTCTTGGTCACTATCGATACGCGTAGCGCCTCGCGCGTCGCCGTCTTGGATCTTGGGACCGCCAACCCCGAGCCGACCGGTGGCCCGATCGATTTCGGGCCGGGCGGTCTCGGTCGCACGCAGGGCCTGCTTCCGATCAACGCCGAGCATTTCGCGATCCTCAACCCGAAATGGGCCGTCGAGATTCACCGTCACCCGAAGACCGCTTATCGCTTGGATATCAGCAGCTTGATGGTGCCGTATTTTTTCGAACGCAGAGACGGCATGTCGGAGATGAACTGGCCGGATGGACCGGATCCTTTCCACTATCGCGAGCATCGCGGTGAGATCTCGAGAGGGGGTTAAGGTCGC
>JAFAQA010000045.1 GCA_019246665.1 Hyphomicrobiales bacterium | reverse complement strand
CAATGGGGCTTCTGGTCGGCCAGCGCCACCAGGACCGACAGGGTCAATAACGTCAGTTTTTTGGATACCGGAAACTTGATGTTATGGGTCGCGGGCATTCCGGCGAAAGCGACCGACATCCCGACTACCGGCGCCGCGACCTATACGGGTCATGCGATCGCCAATATCAGCAATAACGGGGCGCAATATATCGCCGCCGGAACCTTCACCAATCAGGTGAATTTCGCCCAGCGGACCGGTTTGGTCCAAATCGCTGGCCTCGACACTTCGAGTTACGGGGGAGTGGTCAATCTCGCGCAGGGCTCGCCGAATTTGTTCTCCGGCGTCCTGAACACGGGACCGAGCAACCGCTTTCTCACATTATCCGGTCAGTTCTTCCAAGGAGGACCGACGAATACGACCCCCCTGTTCGGTGAGATGGGTGGTAATTTCAGCATCACCGGGCCGAACAACTATCTAGGCAGCGGGATTTTCGCCGCCCGCAAGCCCTGAGAGTCATGGCGACGCGGGGTTCCTCAATGCCGCAAGTGGCAAGGCCAAGCCGGATGCGCCCAGGGATGGGGCCACCGCCCGGATGGAGTCGCGCTTCGGGTAAAGCGGAAGCTTGAGCGCGCGCACATGGAGGTACAACGCGGGTTCGCTTAAGCTTGGCGCTCCCATGGCGGCGCAATGGACGCGAAGCTGATGTTTGCGGCCCGTGACCGCATCGAGGGCGATAGCCGTGAGCGCCGGTAGAGCCGTTCTGTCGTCTGCGAGCACCGACAATGACCCTGAAGGTCATCGGAAGGCTAGGCTAAATCATTCGCAAATATAATTTTTTTCAGAAAAAGGTGGTTTCCATTTTTTTGGAACACGCTCTAAGCTCTCGCCGCGTCGATGATGCGCATTTGCGCGCGCTCCGTGCCGCCCCAGCGATCGACCGAAAGTGTGCCCGCGACATGCAGCCTGCCGCCGCGCGCGGCGAGGAGGGCTTGGCCGAGCGGCTCCTCGGCCGCCCGGAACGCGATCGCCGAGAGGCTCGCGCCATCGGGCGCGCGCAAGCGTGCCCGCACATGCCCGGCACCGACCACGACGGCGTCGGCGAGCGTGTGCCCGCCGAGCACCACGACAGGTTCTGGCGAGCCCGCGCCGAACGGGCCTGCGCGCTCGAGCGTCGCGATGAGCTCTGGCGAAGCACCCGCAGCGGTCGAGAGCGCGTCCACCATGAGCGCGCTTCGCGCCCGCCCGGCTTCGACCGCGCCTCTCAGGCGTTGCGAGAGAAAATCGAGGAAGGGGCGATCTCCGCCCGACGCAAGCGTTGCGCCGGCAGCCATGGCGTGGCCGCCGCCCTTGAGTGCGAGGCCGGCCTCGACCGCGGCCGCGACCGCGCGGCCAAGATCGGCGCCCTCGATCGAGCGGCCCGAACCCGTCATCGTGCCGTCGGGCGCGATCGAGAAGGCAAAGGCGGGCCGGCGATGCCGCTCCTTCAGCCGCGCCGCCACCAGGCCCACCACGCCTGGATGCCAATCCGGCGCATGAGCGAGGATGACGGGCGCATCGCCTTCCATCAGGGCTGCTTGCGCTTGCGCCTGCGCGGCCTCGAGCGCCTGCTCCTCGATCACGCGCCGCTCGGAATTGAGCCGATCGAGCGTCGCGGCCATGGCACCGGCTTCGACTTCGTCACGGCTCATCAGTAGTCGCGCGCCGAGGCTGGCATCGCCGATGCGCCCACCCGCATTGATGCGCGGGCCGAGCAGGAAACCGAGATGATAAGCGGTGGGCTCCCCGTCGAGGCGCGCCACATCGGCCAGGGCGCGCAGACCCAGTCGCCCGCGCGCCTTCATGACCGCGAGGCCCTGACGGACGAAGGCTCGGTTCAAGCCGGTGAGCGGCATCACGTCGGCAATGGTCGCGAGCGCGACGAGATCGAGAGCGGCGAAAAGGTCAGGTTCCGGCCGCTCGGCCGTGAAGAGATTGCGGCGGCGAAGCTCCCGGTTCAATGCGACCAGCACCACGAAGGCGACACCGGCGGCGCAGAGCATGGTGAGGCCAGAAAGGTCATCCTGTCGGTTCGGGTTGACGAGGGCATCCGCGGGGGGGAGCCTTTCGGGCGCGAGATGGTGATCGATCACGACCACGTCGAGGCCGAGCCGCTTGGCTTCGGTGAGAGGAGCCTGGCTCATGGTGCCGCAGTCGAGCGTCACGAGAAGGCTCGCGCCACGTCGCGCGAGCGACGTGACGGCCTCGATGTTCGGCCCGTAGCCTTCGGTGAGGCGATCGGGAATGTGGATGGAAAGCTCGCAGCCGAGATCGCGGAGATAGTTGCCGAAAAGCGCCACCGAGCAGGCACCGTCCACGTCATAGTCTCCGAAGAGCGCGATATGCTCGCGCCCTATCACGGCACGTGCCAGTCGCTCGACGGCCTTGTCCATATCGAGGAGCCTGGACGGATCGGAGAGCAGATCCCTCAGCTTTGGCGCGAGATAAGTGGCGACATGATCGATACCGACCTCGCGTGCCGCGAGCACGCGCGCCAACAGATCGGGGATGCCATGAACCTGTGCCAGCGCCATCGCGCGCAGCTCGCCCGCCTCGTCGAGCCGCGCTTGCCAGGCCCGGCCGAGAATCGAGGTGGTCACGCCGAGAATCGGACGGATCGCGTCAAGCGCGACTTCGTTCATGCACCGCCCCTACGCCAGATGCGCTCGCGGGCAAAGATGCGCGTTTGAGCTTTCACGCGTTTTCCACCACAGGATGAAAGCGAGGGGTGAAAGCGAGCGGTGAGTCGTGAGGGCGAATAGCGAGAAAGACGACATGTTTTCGCATTTTCATTAGCCAGTTTAGCGATCTTGTGACATGCCACACGCCACTGGCTGGTTTTCGCGTAACGAGGCAGCTAGCATGCTGTCCGGAAAGCTTGGAGCATTCCATTTTGACCTTTCGCCATTCACAATTCACTTTCACCTCCTTCGCTGTTTGCTACTCGCTACTCGCTACTTGCTAATTCTCTGCGGTAACGGTCGATGAAGAAATTTCGCCTCTACATTCTGGCCGTCGCCCTTCCCTTTTCGCTCGCGATCCTGGTCGGCATCTCGCCGCTTCCCTTGCGCACAGAGCTGCAAAATCTCGTCTTCGATAATTATCAGCGCCTGAGCCCGCGCATTTATGATCCGGCCTCTCCGGTGCGGATCATCGACATCGATGATGAGTCGTTGAAGCGCTACGGGCGGCAATGGCCGTGGCCGCGGACGCAGCTTGCAGCCTTCGTCGATTTTCTAAAAGCACATGGCGCGCTCGCCATCGGCTTCGATTTTCTATTCGCCGAGCCCGATCAGATGGGGATCGGCGAGCTCATTCGCGGCGAGCCGCGCGAACAGGCGCTCGCCCGGATCGCCGAAGAGCTCGACAAGAGCGGCACTTATGACGAGGCCTTCGCAAAATCGCTTGCCGGCGCCCCGGTGATCTTGGGCGCGGTGCTCGTCAACGGCACGGGCGAGGCGAGGGCTGGGCAGGCTCAAACGGAAGATCAACCCCTGCTGCCGGTGAAGTCGGGTTTCTCGCATGCGGGCGATGATCCGCTCCTCTTCCTGCACGGCTTTCAGGCGAGCATCGCGCCGATCAAGCTTCTCGCCGATCAGGCCGCCGGGATCGGCGCCCTCAACTGGGTTCCCGATCGCGATCGGGTGATCCGGCAGGTCCCGCTGCTTTTCGGGCTTCGCGGCGAGATCGTGCCGAGCCTCGCGGCCGAGGCGCTGCGGCTCGCGCAAGAAGAGGGTGCGAGCTATTTCGTCAAATCGTCGAACGCCTCGGGCGAAACCGCCTTCGGGGCGCAAACCGGTGTCGTGGCGGTGCGCATCGGAAAGCTCGTGGTGAACACGCAGCCGCGCGGCGATGTGCGCGTGCGCTTCACCCGACATGAGCCGCGCCGCTTCATTCCCGTCTGGAAACTCCTCGACAATGAGGTCGATCCGGCGGAAATCGAGAACAAGATCATCTTCATCGGCTCGAGCGCCGCGGCGCTCGGCGACATGGTGACCACTCCACTCGACGCCTCCGTCCCCGGAGTCGAGATCCACGCCCAAATTCTCGAGCATATTCTCAACGGTGAAAGTCTCGTTCGGCCGGACATCGCGGACGGCATCGAGATGCTCGTGATGATCCTTCTTTCCTTCATCATGATGTTGGTCCTCCCCTTCGTGCAATCGATCGTGGCCGCGCTGATTGGCGGAGTTTGCGTCACTGCGCTTGGCGCGGCGAGCTGGTGGGCCTTCACGCAAAAGGGACTGTTGCTCGACCCTGTTTTCCCGAGCCTCTCGGCCGGCGCCGTCTTTCTCGCAGGCGTGCTCGCCCTTTACGGCATGAAACAATCGCAAGAGCGTCATGTGCGACAGGCATTCGGACGTTTCGTGTCGCCCGCCGTGGTGCAGCGCCTCGCGGAAAATCCCGACAAGCTTATCCTCGGTGGCGAGAATCGCGAGCTTACCTTGTTGTTCTGTGATCTGCGCTCCTTCACGACGATTTCCGAAGGCTTCGATGCGCATGGATTGACGCGTTTCCTCAACGAATATCTCACCCCGATGACCGATGTGGTGCTCGATCATGGCGGCACAGTCGATAAATACATGGGGGATGCCATCATGGCGTTCTGGAACGCGCCGCTTGATGATCCCGAGCATGCCCGCAATTCCGCCATGGCGGCGCTCGCCATGCGGGCCGAGCTCGCCAAGCTCAATGCGCGCTGGCACGCCGAAGCGGAAGCGGAGCATAGATCGTTCCCGGAGGTGCGCTTCGGGGTTGGCCTCAACACAGGCATTTGTTGCGTCGGCAACCTCGGCTCGACGCGGCGCTTCGACTATTCCGCGATCGGCGATGATGTGAATGTGGCGTCAAGACTCGAAGGCGCGACCAAGTTTCTCGGCGTGGACATTGCCGCGAACGCCGCGACACGTGACGAGGCGCCGGATCTCGCCTGGCTCGAGATCGACAGGCTGGTCGTGAAAGGCAAAAGCTTGCCGATCGTCGCCCACGCGCTCGTCGGCGACGAGAAGGTCGCGCAGAGCCAATCCTTCAAGGCCCTCGCCGAGAGCCATTGCGCCATGCTCGACGCCTTCCGCTGCCGCCTGTTCGACAAGGCGCTCTTTTTCGCCGAGGAAGCCGCGTCCCTCGCGCCCGCGCAAATTTCTGGGCTTTACGCCTTCTACCGCACCCGCATCATGGAATGTCTCAAGGAGGGCCCGGGCGAGGATTGGTCGCCGATGCTGGTGCTCGAGGAAAAGTGAACGGCCCGCAAGTCGCCCATGCGAAGGCGCTCGACTCGTTTGTGAGCGAAGAGGCAGACGGCGCGGCTCAGCGCCGTCCGTATTTGCCGAAGGGGCTGCTTAGACGTTCGAGCTTGCGCGCCTTGCGCGCCGCGTAGCGAGCGTCACGCTGCGCCTTCTTTTCTTCCTCGAGCGCCGCCTTCCAGGCAGCAGCTTCGGCGCGTTCACGCCCCTCACGCTCCTCTCGCTCCGCTCTTTCGGCGGCTTCCTTGGCCTCGCGCGCGGCGCGTTCGGCGGCTTCTTGCGCCTCCTTTGCGGCCCTGCGGGCGGCAATGCGGGCGTCGCGTGCCTGGGCGATCTCCAGACGCTCTGCCTGTTTCTTGAGGGATTCGGGATCGTTTCCGTTGACCTTGGCACGAAACCTCTCGAGCAGAGCCTGCTTCGCGGACGCTGCCGCACTCAACCGTTCATCGAAATCCGGATGCTGAAAACTTGCCATATTTCTCCGTCTCGGGATGGATTCGAAGCTTCGCCGGCTCGACCATGTGTCGAGGCCATCCGGTCGCCTCTCGTTCAAGGATGTTGCCGGGGCGAACTGCCCCGCGTCCAGAGATGATTCGCCGAGGCTTCCGCGTCAAGCGTTTTGTTTGCAGAGCTGCTCTGAGGAAGTCGCGAACCGGCAGGGCGCATGACCGGTTCGCGCTCTTCGCGGCCGAAATCTCAGTCGTCGCCTTCGCCCTCGATGAGCTTGCCCGGGAAGGTTCAATAGACGAATACCCCGTATAGGCAAGAATCATCGGCAACAGGAACACGACGCCGATCAAAAGGAAGATCTGGCTCGCAGGCGCCGCGGCCATTTCCCACAAATTGAGGGATGGCAGCGCCAGACGCGGAAAATTCGAGATCGCGAGCCCGACGAAGCACAAGATGAAGACGCCGACCGTCCGAAGCATGGCTCGACTTGGCCGCCGCCCCCGTTTGCCGCCGCCAAGGGCGAAATGGCGTCCACGGTGTGGCCGCGCGCATCGGCTCACCTTGGATGCGATACACCGTGCGCGCGGACATAGATCGCATAGAGCGAGGTTGTGCCGCAAATATAGAGGCGGTTGCGCTTAGGTCCCCCGAACTGCACATTCGCGACCACCTCGGGCACCTTGATCTTGCCGAGAAGCGTGCCGTCCGGATGGTAGCAATGGACGCCATCGCCCGCGGAGGTCCACAAATGGCCTTGGGTATCGCAACGAAAGCCGTCGAACAGGCCGATTTCGCAGGCAGCGAATTCCTCGCCACCGCGGAGCTTGCGTCCGTTCGGTGAAAGCCTGAAGCGGCGAATGTGGCGCGGCCCATCCTCGAGATGGGTGTTGCCGGTATCGGCGACATAGAGGAGGCTTTCGTCGGGGGAGAAGGCAAGCCCATTCGGCTTGACGAAATCGGTCGCCACCGCCTCGAGCGTACCCCTGGTGGGATCGATCCGAAAGACATGGCTCGCGCCGATCTCTGATTCGGCAGCGTCCCCCTCATAATGGGAATCGATGCCGTAGGTCGGGTCGGTGAACCAGATCGAGCCGTCCGATTTGACGACGACGTCGTTTGGCGAGTTCAACCATTTGCCTTGCCAGCGATCGGCGAGCACGGTGCGCTTGCCGTTGTGCTCGGTGCGCGACACGCAACGCCCGCGATGCTCGCATGAGACGAGCCTTCCCTCCCGGTCGACGGTGTGTCCGTTCGTGTTGTTCGCGGGCTCGCGAAACAC
>JAFAQA010000070.1 GCA_019246665.1 Hyphomicrobiales bacterium | reverse complement strand
GCTCTGCTTGTTGAGCAGGCGGTCAATGCCTTGAACGTAAGCCTTGGCATTGAAAGGCGTGCCGTCCTGGAAAGTTACCCCTTTGCGCAGATGGAAGGTGTAGGTGAGGCCGTCCGGGGAGATGTCCCACTTTTCCGCGAGCCCTGGACCGACCTCGGTGCTCCCTGGCTTGTAGTGCGTGAGGCCATCATAGATCGTGGCCATCACGAAGCCCGAGGTGTTGTTGAGCACGGCTTCCGGATCGAGGCCCGTCGGATCCGCCGCGATGCCGATGACGAGCGTCGTATCCGCTCGCGCCGGAGCTGAGGCGGCGAGCAAAGCCGACGCGGCGCAAGCGGCCGCGTAAAGCCAGAATTTCTTCATTGCAATTCCTCCCGTGAACAGGACAGCAGTGCTCTTTTCGCGCTCTCGCGGGCGCAAGTCTAGAGCGAGTGTAGCAGCCCTGACTCCTCATGTCGTGAGGCGGCAAGCGGTCCAGAGTCACGTCGAGCGCCTGCCCTTGACAGTAGATCGCGGCGAGCATCGATCCCGGCACGCGCTAAATCGCGGCGACGAAACCGTCCCGGCGCGGATCGCAAGCGCCCGCGAGGACGCCCGTCTGCGGATTGCGCGTGATGCCGTGCATGCCGCCGACCGCCATGGTCCAGGCCAGCGGCGTGTCGATCTCGTGGCCGCGTGCACGCAAGCTGTCGAGCGTGGCTGTGGGCAGTCTCGCCTCGATCTGCACGCGCCGCCCGTCCCAGAGGCGGGCTCGTGGCGCGTCGATCGCGTCCTGAAGCGGCAGCGCGTAATCGAGATGCTGCACCATTACCTGCGTTTGAGTTTGGCAGATGCCGTAGCTTCCGGGGGTTCCGAGCACGAGGACGAGCTCATCGTCGCGCGTCGCGATCGAAGGCGCAAGCGGCAAGGCGAGCTCGGCTTTCGGCATGAGATGGTTGCGGCCGCCAGGCACGACCTCGCCCCAGTTGAGGAAATTGTTGAGGCAAATGCCATGCTCGGGAACCACCACACCGCAACCGAAAGGCGAGCCGAGGCTTTGCGTGATGCACACCGCATTGCCTTCACGATCCGCGCTCGAGAAGGAAGTGGTGTGCTCATGCGCCATCGAGACCGGCTGTGGCGCGATATATTGCTCCGTCGGCCCTTCGATCGGCTTGCCATCATGAAGGCGCCGGCGAAGCCGGTCGACCTCGTCATCGCCGAGAAGCGCGTGAAGCATTTCCGGATCCGGATTGTTTTTCGCGATGCGAACGCCTGCGGCGAGCCTGATGGCGCGGTACATGGTGTCGAGATGATCGACCCCGTTACGCTCGAATTTGCCGAATTCGACGCCGTCGAGAATGCGTAGCGTCAGTAAATATTGAAAGGATTCCGCCGGGGGAGGAAGCGTGTGGACCTTGAGCCTGCGATAGCTCGACGCAATCGGATCGAGCCAGCGCGGTTCGACCGTCTCGAGATCTCCGAGGCTGAGACAACCGCCGCTCTTCTCCGATTTCGCCACCATGGCTCGCCCGAGCGCGCCGCCATAAAGATAGCCGGCCCCTTCAGAAGCGATCGCCTCGAGGGTGCGCGCGAGCGCAGGCTGCCGCAGCACATCGCCGAGGCCGACACGCTTAGCCCCATTCATGTAGAGTGATGCCCAGTCGGAGAAGAGGTCGGGGCGCGTGCGGCCGAACTCGGCGTTCACCTCGTTGATGGTCGCGACGTTGTATTCAGCGAGCGGAAAGCCGTCATGCGCGAGCTTGATCGCCGGTGCCAGCACCTCGGCAAGCGTCTTGCGCCCATATGCGCGCACCAGCTCGCACCATCCGGCGAGATTGCCCGGCGTGCCGCATCCTTGCGCTCCGCGCGCGAGTTCCGTGCGCTCCTTGAACTTGCCTTGCGGAAAGCGGCTCGGCACGCGCGTGACGAAATCGAGCGTGCGGATGCGCTTCGCCGCGGCGATGCGGCAAGTCGCCATGCCCATTCCGGCAAGACCCGACATGTAGGGCTCGACGACATTGAGCGCCGCGGCGGTCGCGGCCGCCGCGTCGAAGGCGTTGCCGCCCTCCGCGAGAAGGCGCGCGCCGGCGAGCGCTGCTTGCGGATGTGCCGCCGCGACGATGCCGTTGAGCGACGCGACGGTCGGATGTTTGCCATCCATGATCTTCCTCCGGTTGTGTCGATGATTCTTCGTTCAGCTCGAGCCGACAAGGTGGCAAGCCACCTCGTGGCCAGCCCTGGGCTCGGTGATCTTCGGTTCCTCGGCGCGGCAAATTGTCATGACATAGGGGCAGCGCGTGTGGAAGCGGCATCCTGCGGGGGGATGAAGCGCGCTCGGCACATCTCCGGAAACGCGGGCGCGGGCAGCTCGCGCGCTTGCGCGGTTGCCCGGGTGCGCCACCGGCACCGCGGCGATCAGCGCCTGGGTGTAGGGGTGGAGCGGCTTGGCGTAGAGCTCGCGCTTCTCGGCGACCTCCACGATCTTGCCGAGATACATGACGGCGACGCGGTTCGAAATGTGCTTCACCACGCTCAGATCATGAGCGATGAAGAGATAGGTGAGGCGAAGCTCGCCTTGCAGGTCCTGGAGCAAATTGACGATTTGCGCCTGGACCGAAACATCGAGCGCCGAAACGGGCTCATCGCATACCACGAGCTTCGGCCGCAGCACGAGCGCTCGCGCGATCCCGATGCGCTGGCGTTGGCCGCCTGAGAATTCGTGGGGGAAGCGATCGCGCGCATGTCTCGGGAGCCCGACGAGATTGAGCATCTCGCTCACCTTTTGTCGCGTTGGCCCATCGCTCTTCGCTCCGTGGATCAGGAGCGGTTCCATGATGATGTCTTCGACCCTCATGCGCGGGTTGAGCGCCCCGTAAGGGTCCTGGAAGATGATTTGCATGGCGCGCCGCTTCTCGCGAAGCGCCTTTGTGGGACGCCGCGTGATCTCCTCACCTTCGAAAAAGATCGCGCCGGCGGTCGGCTCGATCAGACGGATGAGAAGCCGCCCGAGCGTCGACTTACCGCAACCGGACTCGCCGACGAGCCCGAGCGTCTCGCCATGAGCGATACGCAAGGAGACACCGTCGACCGCGCGCAATCGGCCGGAGCGGCGTGAAAGCAAGCGCCCTTCACCGAAGGCGAAATGCTTCTCGAGCGCCGTGGCCTCGATGAGCGCGCTCACGAGGGTGTGGCCCTTATGCAGGCCGCGGCGTGCTCGCCTTGGATCCCGAGGAGCGCCGGAATGGCAGCGGTGCAGGCTTCTATGCGCAACGCGCAACGGGGCGCGTAGCGGCAACCGCGCGGCCGGCTCGCGGGGTCGGGAAGCGTGCCCGGGATGGCGGCGAGCCGCGCCTTGTCCTGCTCTAGGGACGGCACGCACTCGAGGAGACCGCGCGTATAGGGATGCAACGGACGATCGAAGAGCGCGCCGATTCGCGCTTCCTCGACGATGCGGCCCGCGTACATAACGAGCACGCGATCGGCCGTCTGCGCGATCACCCCCATATTATGCGTGATGATGATGATCGCCATGCCGAACTCATCGCGCAGATCCAGCAAGAGATCGAGGATCTGCGCCTGCACGGTCACGTCGAGCGCGGTCGTTGGCTCATCCGCGATGAGGAGACGCGGGCGGCAGGCGAGCGCGATGGCGATCATGACCCGCTGGCGCTGCCCTCCCGAGAGCTGATGCGGATAGTCACCGAGCCTCAGCGCGGCCGAGGGGATGCCGACTCGCGTCAACATCTCGATGGCACGCTCGCGCTGCGCTTTCGGCGAAAGCCGTTCATGAGCGCGCAAGGTCTCCATGAGCTGCTCGCCGATGGTGAATACGGGATTGAGCGAGGTCATCGGTTCCTGGAACACCATGGCAATCCCGGAGCCGCGGATTTTCTGCATGCGCGCGTCGGAGAGGCGCGTCAGCACGGTGCCGTCGAAGCGCACCTCGCCCGAAGCGATCCGTGCTGGCGGGTTCGGCAAGAGGCCCATGATGGTGAGGGCCGTGACGCTCTTGCCGCTGCCCGATTCCCCGACAATGCCGAGGATCTGGCGCTCGGCAAGCGTGAAGCTCACATCTTCGATCGCCGTGATCTCGCCGCGCCTGGTCTTGAAGGCCGTGGTGAGGCCAGCGACCTCGAGTAGGCTCATTGCTGGACCCTGAGCCTCGGGTCGAGCACATCGCGCAAGCCGTCGCCCAGAAGATTGAGACCGAGCACGGTGATCATGAGGGCAACGCCGGGGACGGTGATGATCCAGGGCGCCTCCGTCATGTATTGGCGGCCTTGCGCCATGATGTTCCCCCAGGTCGGCGTGGGCGGCACGGCGCCGAGGCCGAGGAAGCTCAGCGTCGCCTCCGAGAGCACCGCATATGCGAAAAGAAAGCTCAATTGCACGACGAGCGGCGCCATGGCGTTCGGCAGGATGTGATGGCGCAGGATGCGCCAATGCCCCGCTCCGGCAGCGACCGCCGCCTGCACATATTCCATCTCGCGCAGCACGATCACCGAAGCGCGCACGATGCGCGCGGTGCGCGGAATGTAGGCGACAGCGAGCGCGATGACGACGTCGATCGTCGAGGGGCCGAGCACGGCCGTGATGCCGAGGGCGAGGAAAATCGCCGGAAACGCCATCAGCGCGTCGTTGACGCGCATGACCGGATTGTCGAGACGGCGAAAATAGCCGGCGAGCGCCCCGATTAACGTGCCGAACACGGCGTTGAGGGCGACCACCGCGAGCCCGATGGCGATCGACAGTTGTGCGCCATAGATCACGCGCGACCATTGGCTGCGCCCGAAATTATCCGTGCCGAAGGGATGCTCCGCGCTCGGCGGCAGGAATTTGAGGCGCATCGCCAAGCGGTTCGGATCCTCCGGCGCAAGAAGCGGCGCGAACGCCGCCGCGAGCACGATGACGCCGAAAAGGCAAAGCCCGGTGAGGAAGAGCCGGTGATGCAAGAGACGGCCAATCGTCACGAGGAAGGGGCGCCTTCGCTGCGTCGGCGCTTCCTCGTGGCCGAGCTCTTGCGCCTCGATTTTGCTTTCAGACGGGGTCATAGCGAACCCGCGGATCGAGGAGCGCGTAGCCGATGTCGACGATGAGATTGACGAGCACCAGGAGGGCAGTGACGATCAAGAGGCCGCCTTGCACCATCGGATAATCGCGGTTGAGCACCGCCTGCGTCAGCAATTGACCGATGCCTGGAATCGAGAACAGGGTTTCGGTGACCACCGAAGTGGAGATGAGGAGACTCACCGTGATCCCGATTACGGTGGTGATTGGGATCAGCGCGTTTGAAAGCGCATGCTTGAAGACCACCAGGTGGCGCGGCAGGCCCTTGGCGCGCGCGGTGCGAACATAATCCTGACGCAGAACCTCGAGCATGGTCGAGCGCGTGATGCGGGCGAGCAGCCCCGCTTGCAGCAAGGCGAGCGAGATCGCCGGCATGGTCGACGTGCGCAGCCAGCCGAGGGGGTCATCGGTGAAGGCAATGTAGCCGCCAGTCGGGAGCCAGTGGAGATGCACGGCGAAAAGAAGGATCATGAGGAGGCCGAGCCAGAAGCTCGGCATCGAGATGCCGAACATGGCGGCGACCATGGCGGCCTGATCCACCCATGAGTTTTGCCGAAGCGCCGCGATGATGCCGCTCGCAAGGCCGAGCAGCAGCGTGACAACGAGCGCATAGGCAGTAAGCGCCAGGGTCACGGGCAGGCGCAGGAAGGTCGCCTCGACGACAGGCTGGCCGAGAAGGAGCGAGCGCCCGAGATCGCCATGCAAAAGGCCGCCATACCAGCGCAAGAGCTGGACTGGCAATGGCTGATCGAGCCCGAGATCAGCCCGAATCGCGGCGATTTGCTCGGGTGTGGCGCTCAACCCGGCGATCACCGCCGAGGGGTCACCAGGAACGAGCCGCATCAACCCGAAGGCGATGAGGCTCACCATCACAAGGATCGGCAGCGCGCTCGCGAACCGCCGCAGGATAAGGAGCGTCACGAGCG
>JAFAQA010000055.1 GCA_019246665.1 Hyphomicrobiales bacterium | reverse complement strand
CGCTTCCGCCCATCGCGGACCTTGCTTATTCCACTGAAGGCAGGCGCAGGCGACGCAAAAGCTCCTGGAAGCGCGGATCGTAGCGAAGCGGGTCGAAAGCCCGGCGCATGAGGATGGAAGGGTTGAAGCGCGATTGATACGCCTTCTCCAGCCGGGCCAGGGCCTCCTGGTGGTCTCCCAGTCCGACATAAGCGAGCGCGATGTTTGAATGAGAGGGCGAGTGCTCGCTTTGCGTTGACGCGAGCTTGTTGACGAGGCGTCGAGCATCATCGCCGCGGCCCGAAACCGCGAGCGCATAGGCGAGGTTCGAGACGAAGATCGGCCGGTCGCCGCCGAGTTCGATCGCGGCCTGGAACTCGGCGATCGCCTGGTCGTGCATCTTGCGTTGCGTGAGCGCCTGGCCGAGCTGGTAGTGGCCCAACGCGAAGCTCGGGTCCATTTCGAGAATTCTGCGGCTCTGCTGAATGCTTTGCTCCTCGAGCCGGGCGATGCAGAGCGCATCCGCCAAATCCGCGCCGATGCTGAGCGAGAGAGGATCGAGGCTTGCGGCCTTGTGCAGCTCCGCGAGCGCGTCGCGATTTCGTCCGGCGACGATCAAATGCCACGCGTACCATTGATGCGCCGTCGCGTAACTGGGATTCAGCGCGATTGCGCGCTTGTGCTCGGTCTCGGCCGAACGCCAATCCCAGAAGTAAAGGTCGAGCGCGAAAGCGAGCGACGCGTGCGCCTCGCCGAGGCTGTCGTCGAGCGCCAGCGCTCGGTCCGCCGCCGCCCTCGCTCGCGGAAAGGCATCTTTCGGCGCCAGCATCCCGTGCTGCCAATCGCCGGAAAGGGCGTAACAATCCGCCAATCCCGCGTGCGGCTGCGCATAGGTCGGATCGACCTTGATCGCCTCGTTGAAATAGGTGATTGCCTTGCGCAGCCCCTCCTCGCTTCGCTTGTTCCAGAAAAACCTGCCCTTCAGATAGGCTTCGTATGCTGAAGGGTCGATCCGTTTCCCGCTTTCGAGATGCCCCTTCTCGCGCCGGCTCAAGGTTGCGTTCACCTGCTCGGCGATATTGCGCGCCACCCTGTGTTGCAGCCCGATCGTGTCGCGGAAATCCTCTTCATAGGTCTTTGCCCAAATGCGCCTTTCGGTCGGTGCCTCGATCAATTGCGCCGTGATCCGAACGATCGCGCCGGAGCGCAGCACGGTGCCCTCGACGATCGCTTCGACGTTGAGCTCCCGGGCGATTTCCGACAAGGGTTTGGGAGCACCCTTGTAGCTCATGACCGAGGTTCTGGAGATCACCCGCAAGGCGCTGATCTGCCCGAGGTTCATGATCAGCTCGTCCGTCATGCCGTCGGCGAAATAATCTTGTGCGCTGTCGCCCGAGAGATCCTCGAGCGGCAGCACGGCGATCGAGCGGATATGGGCGGCAGGCCGCGGTCCCGCCGCATCGAGCGACGTGACATCAGCAAGGAAGCGGTAGCCTCGCCGGGCGACCGTCTCGATGAAGCGCGGATGGGTTGCCGAATCTCCGAGTGCTTCGCGGATCTTGTTGATTGCCTTGTTGATGCCGTGGTCGAAATCGACGACTGTGTGTGTCCAGATACGGTCGCGCAACTCTTCGCGGGTCACGAGCTCGCCTGGCTTTTCGAGCAGCACCGTAAGCACGCGAAAGGGCTGCTCTTGCAGTCCTTGGCGCAGTCCGCGCTTGGTCAATCCGCCGGTCCGCAGATCGACTTCGAAGGTTCCAAATCGAAAACCTCGGGGCGCAGGGTTGGCTTGCATAGAAAACGAGAAGAGTTCTCCCCGAGAACTATCATCTCAACTCGACTGCGGCAATCTGGCCAGGGATACTTCCAACAAACTATTTGAAAACACGATGTATCTTCGAGGATTTATTTTCCACGAAAACAGGAGAAACGATCCATTGATGCGACTCGTATGCGTGGGCATACCGCAGCGCGTCGTTTGGGGGAGGGGTTCACTCCGCAATGACCACGATGGCATTCGACTTTGGAGATCGGTCGGCGGCCTCCGGCAACGGGTCGTGCCAGGAGCCGGCCACGGCTGGTCCGGAAATAGGCAGCGCGCCGCCCGTAAGCGCTGCCGAACGCAAAAGGCTCTTTGCCGCGGTGGTCCTCCCGCACCTCAACGACGCCTATGCGCTGGCGCGCTGGCTCACCCGCAATGCGACGGACGCCGACGATATCGTGCAGGAGGCAAGCCTTCGCGCTTACCAAGCCATCGGCCAATATGCGCACGGTGATGCCCGGATCTGGGTGCTCACCATCGTCCGCCACACGGCCTATCGCTGGCTGCGCAAGAACCGCCCTTCCGGCCTCGTTCTGGGCGAGGACCTCGAAAGTCTTGAGCAGAGGCAAGCACTTCCCTTCGAGCCGAATGCCGAGACGCCGGAGACCGCGCTCATCGCCAAATCCGAGACCGATCGCATGAAGTTCATGATCGAGCACCTGCCCGCGCCGATCCGGGAAGTGCTCGTGCTGCGCGATCTTCAGGGTCGCAGCTATCGCGAGATCGCGGAGATTTGCGCGGTTCCGATGGGCACGGTGATGTCACGGCTGGCCCGCGCCCGCCAGCGCCTTTGCGAGGCCGCTGCGGCGTGAGACTGGCACCAGCGTAACCGGTGGCTCGCGCGCTCCCCTTCGGCTAGCCTTGCGCGGTGCGCGCCTGTAAGAGGCGCGGCGCATGGCCGCTCCCCTCCTCCAGCTCAGCGATATCGCGCTCACCTTCGGCGGCGCGCCGCTCCTCGCGGGCGTCGAGCTCACGGTTTCCGACGGGGAACGGCTTTGCCTCGTCGGCCGCAACGGTTCCGGCAAATCGACGCTGCTGAGGATCGCGGCCGGCCTCGTGCAACCGGATCGCGGCGAGCGCTTCCTCCAGCCCGGCGCGACCTTGCGCTATCTGCCGCAGGAGCCGGATTTCTCAGGCGCTCCGACGACGCGCGCTTATGTCGAGGCCGGGCTCGGGCCTGCCGATGACGCTTTCGCAGCGAGCCGGATCCTCGAGACGCTTGGCCTCACGGGCGATGAAAATCCAGCTGAGCTTTCAGGCGGCGAGGCGCGCCGCGCCGCCATCGCGCGGGCGCTCGCGCCCTCGCCCGACATTCTCCTCCTCGACGAACCCACGAACCATCTCGATCTCTCGACCATCGAATGGCTCGAGGATGAACTCAAGGAGCGGCGCGCCGCCCTCGTCCTCATCAGCCATGACCGCCGTTTCCTCACCAATCTGTCGCGTTCGACGCTTTGGCTCGATCGCGGCAGGGCGCGGCGGATCGATCGCGGATTTGCGAGCTTCGAGGCCTGGCGCGACGAGGTGCTCGACGAGGAGGAGCGCGAGGCTCACAAGCTCGATCGCAAGCTCGCGGCCGAGGCGAATTGGCTGCGCTATGGCATCACGGCGCGGCGCAAACGCAATGTGCGCCGCCTCGAGGCGCTTCTGCAGCTTCGCCAAGCACGCCGTGAGCATACGGGGCCTGTCGGCGCGGTCGCGATGACGGTTGCCGAGGCCACTCGCACGGGCTCGCTCGTGATCGAGGCGAAGGGCCTCGGCAAGAGTTTCACTCACACGAGTTACGGTGCAAGACCGATCGTGCAGAATTTTTCCTTGCGCGTCGCACGAGGCGACCGGATCGGCATTGTTGGGCCGAACGGGAGCGGCAAGACGACACTCCTCAACATGCTCACCGGGGCGCTGGCGCCCGATGAGGGCTCGGTAAAGCTCGCCGCGAATCTGCAGATTGCGAGGCTCGATCAGCTCCGCACCGAGCTCGATCCCGATACGCGGCTCGCGGATGCGCTTACCGGGGGCGCCTCGGACACGATCAATGTGGGCGGCGAGCCCCGCCATGTGATCGGTTATCTCCAGGATTTCCTGTTCACGCCCGAGCAGGCACGCACGCCGCTTCATGCCCTTTCGGGCGGAGAACGGGGCCGGCTGATGCTGGCACGAGCCTTCGCCAAGCCCTCGAACATCCTCCTCCTCGACGAACCGACGAATGACCTCGATCTCGAGACGCTCGATGTGTTGCAGGATCGCCTTGGCGAATATGAAGGCGTCGTCATTCTCGTGAGCCATGACCGCGATTTCCTCGACCGTGTGGTCAGCGCGGTGATCGCGCCTGAACGCCAAGGACGCTGGGTCGAATATGCGGGCGGCTATACGGACATGCTGGCGCAACGGGGCGAAGGGTTTCCGCAGGCCGTCCCCTCAAGGAGATCGGCGCCAGGGCCTTCGCGTGCCGCGTCGGCGAAGACCGCGCCGCGAAGACCCGCGAAACGGCGTCTGAGCTTCAACGAGACGCATGCGCTCGCGACCTTGCCGGGCAAGATCGCGGCGCTGGAACATCGCATCGCGGCGCTTCGGGGAAAGCTCGAAGATCCGGAGCTCTACGCCAAGGACGCTCGCGCCTTCGAGGCGACCGCGAAGACATTGGCGGAAGCGCAATCGGAGCTTGCCCGAGCCGAGACGAAGTGGCTCGAGCTGGAAATCCTGCGCGAGGAAATCGCCGGATCGTGAGGGGGCGAGTCGGCGGAAGGCCGATCAGCGTATCGGATGCAAAAAATCCGCTGCTTCGAAGCTTGACACCACTTTTCCCCCTCCTTACATGCAGCCGCGATTAGCACTCGCGCCACGCGTCTGCTAACAGGAGCCCGGCACAGGGCGAACGCCATCGTTAATGGAGAGGATTTCATGAAATTTCGTCCGCTGCACGACCGTGTCGTCGTCCGCCGTCTCGAAGGCGAGGAGAAGACCAAGGGCGGGATCATCATTCCCGATACCGCGAAGGAGAAGCCGCAAGAGGGCGAGATCATCGCCGTGGGTTCCGGCGCGCGTGATGAGAGCGGCAAGCTTGTTCCGCTCGATGTGAAGGCCGGTGACCGCATCCTGTTCGGCAAGTGGTCCGGCACCGAGGTGAAGATCGATGGCGAGGATCTCCTGATCATGAAGGAGAGCGACATCATGGGCGTGCTCGAAGGCACCGTCGCTCGCAAAAAGGCCGCCTGAGGCGACCCTCGTCTGAAACGCAATCAACTTTTGAGGAGTAGAGGCATATGGCTGCCAAGGAAGTCCGTTTTTCCGGCGATGCCCGCGACAAGATGCTGCGCGGCGTCGACATTCTCGCCAATGCGGTTCGCGTCACGCTCGGCCCCAAGGGCCGCAACGTCGTGCTCGACAAGAGCTTCGGCGCGCCGCGGATCACCAAGGACGGCGTGACCGTCGCCAAGGAGATCGAGCTTGAGGACAAGTTCGAGAACATGGGCGCCCAGATGGTGCGCGAAGTGGCCTCGAAGACCAATGACAATGCGGGTGACGGCACCACGACCGCGACCGTTCTCGCCCACGCCATCGTCCGCGAAGGCGCCAAATACGTCGCCGCCGGCATGAACCCGATGGATTTGAAGCGCGGCGTCGATATCGCCGTGTCCGAGGCCGTGAAGGCCATCGAGAAGTCTTCGAAGAAGGTGAAGGATTCGGCCGAGGTGGCCCAAGTCGGCACCATCTCGTCGAATGGCGACACCTCGATCGGCAAGATGATCGCGGAAGCAATGCAGAAGGTCGGCAATGAGGGCGTGATCACGGTCGAGGAGGCGAAAAGCCTCGAGACCGAGCTTGATGTCGTCGAGGGCATGCAGTTCGATCGCGGCTACCTCTCGCCTTACTTCATCACCAACGCCGAGAAGATGGTGGCCGAGCTCGAGGACCCCTACATCCTCATCCACGAGAAGAAGCTCTCCTCGCTGCAAGCCATGCTCCCCGTCCTCGAGGCGGTGGTGCAGACCGGCAAGCCGCTCCTGATCGTGGCCGAGGACGTCGAAGGAGAGGCCCTCGCCACGCTCGTCGTCAACAAGCTCCGCGGCGGCCTCAAGGTCGCGGCCGTGAAGGCGCCGGGCTTCGGTGA
>JAFAQA010000513.1 GCA_019246665.1 Hyphomicrobiales bacterium | reverse complement strand
CGAGAGAAACACGGCTTCCGGGATGGAGTGCGTGACGAAGACGACCGTCTTGCGCGTCTTGTTCCAAAGCCGCAAAAGCTGCTCGTTGAGCTTGTCGCGCACGATCTCGTCGAGCGCGCCGAAGGGCTCATCCATCAGCAAGAGGTCAGGATCGAAGGCGAGGGCGCGCGCGATCGAGGCGCGCTGCTGCATGCCGCCCGAGAGTTGCCAGGGAAATCGCCGCTCGAAGCCCGCGAGATTGACGAGATCGAGGTTGCGTTGCACGCGCTCTCGTCGCTCTTCCTTGGAAAGCCCCATGATCTCGAGCGGGAGCGCGACGTTCCGCGCGATCGTGCGCCAGGGGTAAAGCGCGGGCGCTTGGAACACATAGCCATAAGCGCGCTCGAGCCTCGCCTCCTGAGGCGTCAACCCGTTGACCATGATCGTGCCGCTCGTCGCCGTCTCGAGATCGGCGATCACCCGCAACAGCGTCGTCTTTCCGCAACCGGACGGCCCGATGAGCGAGACGAATTCGCCGCGCTCGATCGCGAGGTCGATCTCGCAAAGCGCCTGGACAGGCCCGTCAGCGGTCTCGAAGGTGAGCGACAATGCACGGATGTCGATGACGCGCGCCGCTCTCTCCGCGGCACCACTCTCCTTCTTGGGCATGATCTCGAGCATTAGCGGGCGATCTTCCGCACGGCGGTGACCTTCTTCCACTCGGTCAAGGCGCGCGCCGCGGCAGGGAAGGGATGGCGCGCGACGAATTTGCCGCGCCCGGGCTTCGCGCTCATCTGGCCACCGTCATAGACGACCTCGCCGCGCGAGATCGTCGTGCGCGGCAGGCCGCTCACCTTCACGCCCTCGAAGACGTTGTAATCGATCGCCGACATTTGCGTCTTTGCCGAAATCGTCTTCTGCGCCTTCGGATCCCAGATGACGATGTCGGCGTCCGAGCCCGGCAAAATCGCGCCCTTCCTCGGATAAAGGTTGAGGATGCGCGCGATGTTCGTCGAGGTGGCGGCGACGAACTCGTTCATCGTGAGACGGCCCGTGCCGACCCCGTAGGTCCAGAGCACCGGCATGCGATCCTCGAGTCCGCCGGTGCCGTTCGGGATGCGGGTGAAATCATTGCGGCCGAAGCGCTTCTGTTCCGTGGTGAAGGCGCAATGATCGGTCGCGACCACTTGCAAGGAGCCGGCGCGCAGGCCATTCCATAAATCCTCCTGATTGGCCTTGTCGCGGAAGGGCGGCGACATGACGCGGCGCGCCGCGTGGTCCCAATCCTTGTTGAAGTATTCGCTCTCGTCGAGGACGAGGTGCTGGATCAGCGGCTCCCCATAGACGCGCTTTCCCTCGGCGCGGGCGCGCGCGATCGCATGGTGCGCCTGTCGGCACGATACATGCACGATGTAGAGCGGCACGCCGGCCATGTCGGCAAGCATGATGGCGCGGTTCGCGGCCTCGCCCTCGACTTCCGGTGGGCGCGACCAGGCATGGCCTTCGGGGCCGGTGATGCCGTCGGCCAACAGCTTCGCCTGAAGAGCGGCCACGACGTCCCCGTTCTCGGCGTGCACGAGAGGCATGGCGCCGAGCTCCGCGCAACGGCGGAAAGAGGCGAACATCTCGTCGTCGTTCACCATCAACGCGCCCTTATAGGCCATGAAATGCTTGAAGGTGGTGACGCCGCGCTTCACCACGGCCGCCATCTCGTCGCGCACCTTCTCGGTCCAGTAGGTGATGCACATGTGATAGGCGTAATCGGTGCAGGCGGTCTTGGATTTCTTGTCCCAGTCGGCCCAGGCTTCGAGAAGCGGCTGCCCGTTGGTCGGGATGCAGAAATCGACCACCATCGTGGTGCCGCCGGAGAGTGCGGCCTTGGTGCCGCTCTCGTAATGGTCGGTCGAGGTCGTGCCCATGAAGGGCATCTCGAGATGCGTGTGCGGGTCGATGCCGCCGGGCATGACGAAGCAGCCCGAGGCATCGATGACATCGGTGCCTGAGAGACCGGTCCCGATCGCCTTGATGCTTTCCCCTTCGACGAGGATATCGGATTTGAATGTGCGGTCCGCCGCGACGATGTCGCCGCCCTTGATCAAAAGAGACATCGTGTTCCTCCAGGAAAGCTTTTACATCCAGCTTCACCCCCGCTCATCCCCGCGAATGCGGGGATCCAGGACTTACGGGGTTCCCCATGGGATTCTGGGTTCCCGCTTTCGCGGGAACGAGCGGAAAGCCTCTTGCCGCTCACCCGATTACCTCCGCCTTCTCGAGCACGGCATGCATCAGCACATTGGCTCCGGCAGTCGCCCAATCGGGTTTGATGTCCTCGGCTTCGTTGTGGCTGACGCCATCCACACAAGGCGTGAAGATCATCGAGGT
>JAFAQA010000437.1 GCA_019246665.1 Hyphomicrobiales bacterium | reverse complement strand
CCGCACCACAATCGAGCAATTGAGCGCAGACATCATAGCGATAGGCGGAATGCCAGGGATGGCAACGCGCATCGCCTGATCGCGTACCGCTAATGAAGCGGTCAGACCGTGGCGCGTTCTCAAAGCGAGATTGCGGCTGATCGCTGGTTATAAGCAGGCATCGATGATGGGATTGGCTCATGCCATCGAGGAACACGGTTTATTGTGAATCACCTTGAGATTATGGACAGCCGCATTTAGCATATGCCTAGCATAGGGCATCGATGTGAGGTTATGCGATGTTTCCCGAGCGCCACGTCAAGCTATTCAAAAACGGACGCAATCAAGCCGTTCGTATTCCCCGCGAATTTGAGCTTCCTGGGGAAGACGCGATCATGCGCAAGGAAGGTGAGAGGTTGGTTATCGAGGCTGCCCCTCGAAAGTCTCTGCTAGCGGTATTGGCGACATTGGCACCGCTTGACGAAGAATTTCCCCCGATTCCCGATCTCCATCCCGAACCGGTCGAGCTTTGATGGGGTACTTGCTCGATACCAACATTCTCTCCGACCTGGTTCGTCAGCCTCAAGGCCGCATTGCCGTGCATATTCTTAAGATCGGCGAGGCGCGGGTCTGCACCAGCATCATCGTTGCTGCCGAGCTGCGCTTCGGCGCTGCAAAGAAGGGATCATACCGCCTGACCGCGCAGCTCGAATCGGTGCTCGGCACGCTCGATGTTTTGCCTTTCGAGGCGCCTGCCGACGCAGCCTATGGCCTGATCCGCGCCCGCCTCGAGAAAGCCGGCCAACCGATCGGCGGAAATGATCTGCTCATTGCGGCCCAGGCACTCGTGCTCGGCCACACGGTCGTCACCGATAATGAGGCCGAGTTTGCTCGTATCGACGGCCTTCCTCGCGAGAATTGGCTGAGGCCAACATGAGTGACGTGTTCGACCAGAGGAGGTCGGGATTGCGGTCTCTTGCTTGGCCTAAGGCTCAAAAATCCTGACGCGGCGCTTTACATTGGCGCCAGACCGCTTATCTAGCGATCACGATCTTCGCAGAATTGGCGCGGGGTGGAGCAGTCCGGTAGCTCGTCAGGCTCATAACCTGAAGGTCGTAGGTTCAAATCCTACCCCCGCAACCAGTCCAAACCCTTGAAAGCACACGGCTTTCGAGGGTTTTTGTTGCAAATCGTATGCAGGCAGCGAAGCAACAATGTCTGGAGCCGATGCCCTGGAATTCCGTATAAGCCAGTCTCGCAAATCTAAGTGACGTGGATGGGCACATGGACCGTTCGTGAGCGGGGCGACCTTCATTTGTTTGAGGGTCAAATACCTGAGGCGGCAATTCTTACGCGCGCGCTCCGTTCAGAGTAGAAAGCGGCCGCTGCAGATGTGCATTCGACATTAATTGACCCCAACTCAAAAGTCGCTTTTCACTCAGCTAAACCGTATCCCGAGGGAGTGCTACACCGAGCCGTCGAGCCCGCTGTCTAGCGAAGTTGATTTTGAGCTATTGGCGAGGCGGCAGGCCTTCAAACGCCGGCACGCCATCCGCAATAAGATGAAAAAGCTGACCCTCCGCTGTGAAGATCGCCAATTGCGCGCCACCATAGGCTGAAGGATCGTCCAGCGTTCCGATCTTCAGAACCACCGGTGGCAGGCGGGGGCGCCGCGAGATCATGTGGGTACCGCATACCGCGCAGAATTCCCGCGTTACGGCGTCAGCTTTGTCGGGCCGCGTGTAAGTCTTCGGCGCACCTTTCGTGTAGGCGAACCCCTCTGCCGGCATGAGCATGAACAGATTAGGCGCTCCACCCGAGATATGCTGACAGGCGCGGCAGTGGCACTGCGCTTTGAGCACTGGCTCACCCTCCGCGACATACCGCACCGCACCACAATAGCACCCGCCTTCGAGCCGCATGGTATGTCTCCTCTGTCGCCGAATTCCCATGGAAGGTACAGGCTGCTGGGCTCTTCTTGAGGGACGCTCTGTCGGCGCTTTGGTAAGTCGGCCTAGCGATTAGGGCACCACCTCAGTCGTAGGCGGCCTGTCGGAGGTCACACACGATAAGCTTATTTCCCGTGGGCTAACGACTCTCCCCGCGACGTCGATCCGATGACCCGCATCTGCAATCGCATCGAGCCTTCCCATCACAGCCGCTGCAAACGAATGACACTCCTCCATCGATGCCATTTGACCGGCAGCGAGCACATGACCCCCGAAATAGGCGATCAAAAAAACGTGCATGGAGCTTCCCGCCGATGATCCTCCGCAAGGATGCAGGCCGACCAAGATGGATTGGCGTCGACGCGATACTGACGGGTACGAGGGAGAGAAGACGCACGGGACAAAAGCGTATTGTTGTAGCACTTGGTGCCGAGTCCAAGCAAGCAGCTTAGCTTACTAACTGCCCGCCAGAATGGATCTCAAAACGGGCGCGCCTATGCGTTGCCAACAGAGCGCCTCGCGCTCACCACCCGAAATGATCGTCGAAGTCATCGTAAAGTGATAGCCGGGATAATATCGGTATCACGCCGTCGATCGTTCACAGCGCTCGCCTCCACCGCGGCCGTCGCGATCGTGTTCACGACAGCCTGTGCTGCGCCAGCTCTGCCTGATGGCGCTGCTGCAAATCGCCTTCGATTTGCCGTTGCCACCTGCTGGCGCCGTTCGCGGCTCGTCGCTGAATATCGGCCATTTGCTGGAGGCCGGCACCTCAACTCAGCTGACAATGCGCAAGCCTCACCCAAACCGCATCCGAAGCGTTCTGAGCGCGCAAGAGCGCGGGCATGAAATCCCGCACGTAGCCCGACGTCGACAGCATCCTAGTCTCATTGTTGTTAGACAATAAGATAATTGAGAATCAAGCGGGTTAGAGCTCAGTGACGACATGGCACAACCGGTAGCGGCGTCGCCACATGATCAGGGCGGGTGTGCTGATTCCAGCCTTATCTTGCGCCATCCCTTCGGGCTTCGCGGGTCATCGCGGAGGACGGAAAAACGCAACCGATCATCGCATGGCGTCTTGACGCGGAATTCCCGCAAAACCGGCTCGTCAACGAGGAAGACGTAACGGGCAAAGATACCGCAATCGCCCAAGCCGCGGAATTTGGAGAAGACGATGAGCTCGCCTCGACTACGATCGAACGCGCGACCGCTCAGCACAGTCTTCCAACCTACGGGTGGCACATTGTCCGGATCGCTCGAACTGCCGAACGGATAGTAGGAGAACCGCAACAGCTTGGCGGCAGCGGGCGATTTCGTTTCGTCCTAGAGGACATAGGCTTTCAGAGGGTTGTAAGCCCCCCGCGCCACAATGCAACTCGATGAGGAATTTGCCGGGGCGGAGTGGCAACAAGCGAGGGCTCGGCACGCGCTCGGGCCCAAGGAATAAATCCTTGCCATAGTCGTAGTCGCATTCCTCAGGTGCTTTCGGCCACCCTGTAACGAACGAGAGCGCGGTGGCGCAGTCGCGCTCTAACTTATGCTCATACACGGCCGGCTCATCCATGGGATAAAAGGCGCAGCCATCCCGCCACTTGATCGATCGGCGCGGCCCGTGATGCAGGTGCGCAACGGCCTTCGCCGAAACCTCGAAATTCCCGCAAAGCAGTATCGAGAGGAGAGCGAGAAAGCCGATTTTCCCTGTCACCATCACGCCCGATATTAATCCTGGTCGGCCGGCAAGGTCGTGTCGATACCGTGCACCTGAGGCGATCGGAACCTCATGCCACACCGACCTTCCGCGGCGTCATCGGTGATCCGGGGCGCCCGCATCCCTTTCCTTCAGGCGTCGAGGACAAGGTCGGTCATCGGAATCGCTTGGCAGGTGAGGCATAGCCCGTCGAGCGCTCCTGGCG
This sequence comes from Hyphomicrobiales bacterium, assembly GCA_019246665.1. Lineage (GTDB taxonomy): Bacteria > Pseudomonadota > Alphaproteobacteria > Rhizobiales > Beijerinckiaceae > GAS188. The sequence continues at coordinate 703 of JAFAQA010000437.1, read as the reverse complement.
ACTCCGTCAAATGGCGAACCTCGCCGGAGATGACCTGGACTGCGCAGCTTTCGCACTGCCCGACCCGGCACCCACTCGCAATCCCAATGCCGATCGTCTCGGCGGAGCTCAGGATCGTGCCCGATTGCGGCTTCCACGTCATCGTGCGGCCGGACCTCGCGAACCGTACCGTTCGAGGCGAACCATTGCTCTCGACAGGCGCTTCCGGAGAGCGGAAGCGCTCGCGAAATATCTCGAATCCCGGCACCCCGCGCGCCAGGAGATCCTTCGTGAGCACGTCCATCATAGCTTCCGGTCCGCAGAGATAAATTCGCGCCCGCCGTCGGATCAGCTCGTCGGAAATATCCGCCGCCGTGATGCGAGCGCGACCATCACAGCGATCACCCTCGCGCGATCGGCTGAAATGGGTGCGCACGCTCAGGTTCGGCAACCGCGCTGCTAGCTCCGCCAGGCGGGATGCGAATGCATGTGTCGCGCCATTGCGGCAGCCGTAATACAAGACGACCCGCGGCTCCTGGGCGCTTCCCGTGAGACTTTCGAGATATCCCATGAAGGGCGTGATTCCGATGCCGCCCGCGATGAGGACGATCGGAAACTCGTTGCGCCTCGGCAGAGGGAAGGTCCCGCTTGGCCCTTGCGCCTCGACGACGGCTCCCGGAGAAAGATCAGCGAGCCTGTTCGACAAAGCGCCCCCAGCAAGACG
>JAFAQA010000399.1 GCA_019246665.1 Hyphomicrobiales bacterium | reverse complement strand
CTCCATGGCATTCACGACCACGCGGTTATGCACGATCCGTAGCTTCGTCACATGCGCGGCCCTGGCGAAGGCCTGTGTGGTCTTCTCGCTATCGCCATAGTGATAGTCGAGCGCCACATTGTGAGCGACACCCTCATGGAGAAGCGGCGCGCCGTCAGCCACAGCCGCATGCACATCGACGACTGCGGGAAGCGGCTCGATGTCGGTCTCGACGGCTTCGGCGGCGTCGCGCGCCTCGACAGCTGTGTCCGCGATAACGCAAGCGATCGGCTCGCCGACGAAGCGCACGCGGTCGAGGGCGAGCGCGGGACGGGGGGTCTTGTGCAGCGGGGTGCCATCACGATTGGTGGCGGGGACGCCGCAGTCAAGCGTGCCATAACCCGCCTTTTGCAAATCCTCCCCGGTCACGACGGCGCGGACGCCGGGCATCGATTTTGCGGTCTCGATGTCGATGCGGCGGATCACACCATGGGGATGCCGGCTGAGCGCCATCGCCGCATAAAGCTGGCCTGGCAGGTTGATATCGTCGGTGTAGCAGCCTTCTCCCCGCACCAGCACCGGATCCTCGCCCCGCCGCACGGGCTGGCCGACCCCGAATTTCATGGCGGCAAGCTGTTCGGCGTCATGTACGGTCATCGGAAGATCCTGTTGGTTTCAAGCATTGGCTACGCGCCGATTTTGAAGGTCAGCGCTTGGGAGCAAAAGGCGATGGCGCGGAGGCCATCGGAACGGCTCCCAACTTGCCCGGCTATACGGCATCGACACACGCCCATCCATCCGCGGCCCGACAGGCTTCCATGCCGAAAACGCAGAAGCTCACGAACTGAGGGACGATCGTTCTCAGTTCACGCGAGTCGGATCCCGCAGAGGCTGCGCTATCGCGGGCAAGATTAGACTGTGGAATGTCGTCTGAGCATGGTGAGAAATTTCATCTGCTCAGTCCGGTTATCCTGGAAGATGCCGGTAAACTGGGTAGTCACCGTCGAAGCACCGGGTTTTTGCACCCCGCGCATCGTCATGCACAAATGCTCGGCTTCGAGCATCAGGGCGACGCCACGCGGCTTCAACGTTTCCTCGATGGCACGGATGATCTCGGCCGACATGGTTTCCTGCGTTTGCAGGCGACGCGCGAACACGTCGATGACGCGTGCGAGCTTCGACAGGCCGACCACTCCGCTGCTCGAATAATACCCGACATGCGCCTTGCCGAAGAACGGCACCATGTGGTGCTCGCAATGTGAGAAGAAGGGAATGTCTCTCACCACGACGAGATCGTCATACCCGCCGATTTCTTCGAAGACCCGCTCCAGGGCGTGGGCAGCATCCTTGCTGTAGCCCTCGAAGAGCTGCTCGTAAGCCTTGACGACGCGACGCGGCGTTTCGACGAGACCTTCGCGCGTCGGATCATCGCCCGCCCAGAGGATAAGGGTGCGCACCGCTGCTTCAGCCTCTTCGCGGGTCGGGCGGCGCAATGTGGACCTGTCGTTATCCGCCTGAGGCGGCCGGATAGGCAAGGTCTTAACCGTGGAATCCATGCGGAGCCTTCCTGATATCGAAGAGTTCTCTTAGCTTGCATCGCCCATGAGGGCCAGCCCAGCGGATCGACGCGCAAATTGGAGATTCTTGTCCTCGGATGCAGCCGCGCGAGATCACGCAAGCACCATCGACCCCTATGCATGGCAAGGGAGTTTAACCGGTCCTTGGCCCCATCTATATAGGAAGGGCGCAAGCGGCCACCAGCCGCAAGGCCCACGGATCTTGCTCAACGGGACGAGGAAAGCCCGGTTTTCAATGTTGAACGACATTTACAACGCAAAAATTTTATCATTTGCGGCAAATATCCCCCGTTTGGGACGCCTGAGCCGTCCCCAGGCCAGCGCAACCGCCCATTCGAAGCTCTGCGGTTCCACCGTCACCGTCGATCTGTCGATGGACGGCGATATGGTTTCGGACTTCGCCCATGACGTGAAGGCTTGTGCGCTTGGCCAAGCCTCCTCGTCGATCATGGCGCATCATGTCGTCGGCGCAACTTCGACCGAGCTCCGCGATCTTCGGGAGAAGATGAGAGCCATGCTCAAGGAGAAGGGTCCGCCCCCCTCTGGCAAGTGGAAGGATCTGGAAATTCTCGAACCGGTGCGCGATTATAAGGCGCGGCACGCGTCGACCCTCCTCACCTTCGACGCTGTCGTGGAGGCGATCGGCAAGATCGAGGCGGAGCGCCGCTTGGAAGTATCGCGCTGAGAGGCTGCGCGCCGGCGCCGGTTTTGGCCTTATTTCTCGGTCACGGGTGTCGCGACCCCGAGAAGCGCCTCTCCCTTGTTCACCGACAAGCTCGTGAGCCGGTAAAGGATAAAGCCGGTTGCCTGCGAAGGGATGGTCGCAAGAACTTCGCCGAACACGTCGCGGATTTCGCCGAGCGTCTCGCCGGCGGCGACGGGTTCGGAAAGCTCTTTCGCCGGATACCATAGTCCGCTCAGTGGCGCCGGAGGCACCCACATCTTCACGACTTGGGGCTGCTCTTGCGGCGCCGCCCTGACCGGGCCCGAGATCATGCCGAGATGCTTCATCACCCGTTCGACCCCCGCCGTCAGCTCACCCACATTGTCGTCATCCCAGAGGCCGTTGCCACTCACCTCGGCGATGATGCCGGGTACGCCGACCTTGTGAGCCGCGTTGATCGTGTAGCCCTCGCCCCCCGCGGTGACGGCGATCGACAGGCCGAAGGCTGAAGCGAGCGCGAGCGAAGCCTCGCTGCCGTTCGGAAACAGCGAGAAAGGCACAAGGGATTCGTCGAGATCACCGCCGTGAAGATCGAGATAGGCGTCCACCTCCGGGTAGACGTCGGTCACCAGCCAATGGGCGAGGCGCTCGCTCGCCGTGCCGTCGGCCTTGCCGGGAAAGACGCGGTTCAGATTCTTCCCATCCTGCGGCATGACATAGATGCTGCGATGCACGAAGCCCTGCATATTGAGGATCGGCAGAACGATCAGCGTTCCCTTGAGGTTCTGCGGCGGGTTTCTCGTCAGGCGTAGCGCGGCCTCGATCGAGCAGAATTCCGAGCCGTGCACGCCCGCCGTCACCAACAGGCGCGGCCCTCGTTGCGCTCCTTCGATCACGGCAAATGGAATTTCGAGCTCATCCGTCGCGCGAGCATGCCCTTTTTCGATGCGCGGCTTGCCGGTGCGAAAAGGCGGAAGTTTCGTCATCTTGAGCCTCTCATGATTGGCGACCCCTTACCGGCTTTACGAGCCTTCAGGGAAACGGATCGAACCATCGGCATTTGGCAGATGCTTGGCGCGTCGCGAAAGGTAGGATGGAGCGTCGTGATGGCGCGTGGCTTAAAGGCCGCTCAAGCCGAAGGAGTAGTTCACCGTCAATCCGACGCGAAACTGATCGGGCGAGCCTAGCTTTTTCACCAGCGGGCTTTTGGCGGCATCAGCCACCAGCCGATCATAGCCGCCATCGACGACCGCAGACCATTCCTTGGAAAATTCATAGGTCACGGAAGTCGCGACGCCAGCGGATTTCAGCCCTCCGTCCGGCTTGAAAGGAGTCACGGCGCCGTTCTGAAGAGAATCGGTCAACGTCACGCCGAATTGCGTACGCATGAAGTCCCGATCGCCGAGGCTGAGCCTCGGCCCGAGCGCGAAGGTCGCGGGCCCGAAATGCAGCAGGTAATCGGCGGCCGCATCCGCGACGAAGCCATTGCCGGCGGCAATCCCGTGCCGAATCTCGATGCGCGCCCGGAAAGTGTTCGGGATCGGCCAGAACTCGGCGAAGCCACCCGCTTCGATGCTCCAAGGAACATCATGGATGCCGAAGAGCGCGCGGGGGTCATCGCTACGATAGCGCCCGAGCTCATAGCGGGCCACCGGGCCGATGCTGAAGCCGCTTGCATCATAGATGGAGAAATCCAGACCGTCGTCCGGCGCGCTCCAATCGCGCGCGTCGGCACGGCGCAGCGAGACGGAAGGGTAGGCGAGGAAGCTATAGCTCTTGGCACCTTCCCAATCGGGCAAAAGATCTGTGGTGACCTTCAGCGTGGCGATCCAGCCGCTATCGAGGGGTGTAGGAACGGAAGCAGGAACACCCGCTTGAGGCTGGCCGAAATCGGCTGACAAGGCAGCGTCGATGCTCGCGGCCAATGGAAGCATCGAAAGCGCAGAGGCCATGCCGGCGCAGACAAGATGGCCAATTCGCCGCGCACCGAAAGGGCCGACGCCTCTAAGCCGGGCAAATTCATTCGGGCTTAGAAGATACTCCAGGCCGTCACCCATGGCCTCCTTGTAGACAAGCCTCACCGAGTAAACAACCGAACTTTCGCCGCGCCGAATTGTTCGAAGAGCTCCGGGGCGAGAACGTTACCGACAAGGTTACGAGGGTACAAATATCGAGGCTGGCCGAACCAGGGTGCTGCGAAGCTTCACCGTGTATCGATATCCGCGGGCTGGATGTTCACTTCCTCGCCACGTGCGCTGAGCGAGATCGTTCGGGTCGCCTTGCGCAACAGCTTGCGCAAGCGCCGCTCATCCTTCGCGTCAAAGCCGGAGAGGAGCTCACGCTCCACCCTCGAGCGGATCTCGGCGATGCGATCGAGCTTCGCGCGACCTTTCGCCGTGAGCCGCGCCGCCACTCGCCGCTTATCGCCCGAAACCGCGGAGCGGCTCACGAGGCCGGCCTCAGTCAAGCGGGTGAGTGTCTTCGACACGGTCGGTGCTCGCACGCCGAGACGTTCGGCGATTTCGCCGACTTCCAGGCTCTTTTCTCCTCCGAGCGTAAGCAAGAGAACATCCTGCCCGGCAAACAGCCCTTCGGCCGCGAGAAGCGCGGCCGTTCGGGTTCGCATCATGCGTGCAGCGGTCGCGAGTGCATTGGACACCGGAGCGTCATCATGGCCGGTGAGTACCGCGTCCTCGTCTTGGCTCTGCGTCGGGTTTGATTCCGTCATTGTGATCTCCGAGCGCTCCATTCCCCAAACTTTCCCCCCTTTCCGCAGGCGCCGGCTTGGCGGCTTCCTGATCAACTCTCTTGAACGCGGAAGGGTCAATTTCGGATGCGGTTCGCAATAGCTACCGATCCAGTATCGACCAATTTCAATCACATAGGGCAGGCGTGATGGCGAGCAAGTGTGTCGGCTAGCAAAATCGGCTCGGACTTTCTCTCAAGCGAGCACGTGCCGCATCGCCCGTTCGAGCAATGAAGCAGCCGCGAGCGCCCGATCATCCCGGCCGAAGGGAGCGATCACTTGCACGCCGACCGGAAGTCCACGAGAATCCCGGCATCCCGGTACATTGACGCAAGGCACGCCAAGCAGAGTCCAAAGCCGGTTGAATTTCGCATCACCCGTGGATTCGAGGCCCTTGGGTGCTGCCCCGGGGGCGGAAAAAGTGATCACGGCGTCGATGTCGCGAAAAAACTTATGTGCGGCGACGCGGGCCCGCTTGCCGGCCCGGCGCGCCTCGTCGAATTCCTCAGGCCCAATGGCTTCGGCCGCGCTGAGCGCCTCCGTCAGCTTGGGCGGGATCAGCTTACGATGGGTCTCCCACTCCCAGGCGAGCGAACGCAAGGCCTCCCCATCGCCGATGACCGGGTGCAGCCGCCAAGCCTCGGCGAATTCCGGCGGATCATCGAGGTCCTGGAGTTTCGCTCCGCCGCGCTCGAGCATCTCGGCCGCAGTCTCGAGCGCAGCTTCCGACTCGAGATCGACATTTCCGGCGAAGCCTTGACGCGTCACGCCGATGCGCAGCGGCTGCATTTCTTCGGGCAAGGTGAAATCTCGGCCGGTGAGGGCGGCGAGAGCGAAAGCCGCATCGGCGACGCTCGCGGCGAACAGGCCCGCTGTGTCGAGCGAGATCGAATAGCTTTTGATACCCGGCGTCGGCAGCAGCCGGTAGGAAGGTTTGATCGCCGCGACCCCGCAATAGGAGGCGGGTCGAATGACCGAGCCTCCGGTCTGTGTGCCGAAGGCGAGCGGCACCATGCCGGCGGCGACCGCCGCCGCCGATCCCGATGAGGAGCCGCCCGGCGTGTGCGCCCGATCATGCGGATTGCGGGTCGCCGGTGGGTCGCCTTGAGCGAAGTGCGTGGTCGCGGTCTTCCCGAGAATGCTGCCGCCGGCCTTGCGCGCCAGCATGACGAGCGCTGCATCCGCCCTCGGCCGCCACCCCGCATAGATCGGAGATCCCATCTCGGTCGGCATGTCGGCGGTGTCGATGATGTCCTTGACGCCGATCGCGATGCCGCTCAACGGGCCCGGGCGGCCGGCACCTGCGGGGCGGCCCTCCCCAGGATTGAGCGCGACGAATGCACGAATCTCGCCGTCGAGATCTTCGATCGTTTCGAGGTTGAGCCGGATTGCGGCTTCTTCCGTGAGCTCGCCCCGGTCCAGGCGGGCACGCAATGCGACGGCCGAGATCATGATTTTACGCCTTCCGATATCAGAGTCCCGCCGAATCTCACGTGAGACGTGAGATTCGGCGGACGCCTTGCAATTAGGAGGTCATTAACCGTTACCCTTGGCAAAGCGTCAACAGTTTGGGCGGCATTTATGTCAAAGTCTAATTCCCTGGAGTGTTTGAGTTATGGTGGGCGCAGGGACATCGCAGCGTCGGGCAATGCTCGGCGCCGCAGGCCTCATCGTTCTTGCGCTTGCAAGTTGCGGCAGGGCGCCACGCGAAGCTCGCCCCGCCTGGCGGGACGAAGCCGAGCGCGCTTGCCTGCGTTCTGGCGCGGTCAGGGAAACTCCCTATGTGGCGCGCGCTCCGGCGATCGACGGGCCCGGCGCTTGTGGGGCGCTCTCGCCTTTTCACGTCGCGGCGCTGTCGGACGGCAAAGTCGGCCTGACTTTTCCGGCCTCGCTCGCGGGGCATGGGCACAAGGCTTATGCGGCGACGCTCACTTGCGAGATGGTTCCGGCACTCGAAAGCTGGATGAACGACAAGGTGCAGACGGCGGCCGCTGCAGTCTATGGCGAGCCCGTCGTCGAGATGCATTCGCTCGGCTCCTACTCTTGCCGGCGGATGAACAACGGCACCGGCACGAGCATGATTTCCGAGCATGCCTTCGCTGACGCCATCGATGTCTCAGGCTTCACTCTCGCCGACGGGCGGGAGGTGATGGTGCGGACCGGCTGGCGAGGCGCGCCGGAAGATCAGGAATTTCTGCGCAGCGTCTTCGTCGGCTCTTGCGACATCTTTCATACGGTGCTCGGCCCGGGCAGCGACGGCCATCACGAGGATCATTTCCACCTCGATTTGATGCGCCACTCGAATGGGCATCACATCTGCCGTCCGGTCATCAAGTTCTCGCCACGCACGGCAGCGCCGCTCGAGGGTCCGGTGCAAGCTCCGGTTCCGCCCGGCCAGTTGCAGCAGGAGCCCGAGGCCGACGATCCTTATGCGCTCGATGATACGACACCCGCCTCGAGAGCGGTCGCCTCGCGAGAGGAGCCGATCGACGAAGCGCCGCTCGCCGCGCCGCCGGCCCGGCCGATGATGGCCGCTGCTCCGCGCCCGCAACCCGTCTATCCAGCCACGCTTCCGCCTGTGCGCTCGGCACAGGGGACGAGGGAGGATGAACAACCGCTCGCCGCCGCGCGCAAGGGGGATCGGCTCGATCGGGTGGGACTGGCGGAACGCGCGTCGATCGCCGGGCGTGGGGGAGCCGAATCCGGCGGGGCCACCATTGCAAAGGATGCGAGCCGGCTCGGCGCCCCCGAACCGCCGGCACAGCCTATGCGCTCGGCCTATGCGGCAGCCCTTCCACCGCGGCCGCCGGCGCCCATTCCGCTTTCCTCTCAGAACCCTCAGCCGCGCCCCCTCGCGCAAAGCAGCGTGCCGCCGGGATGGAGCATCGGCGCACAACCGGTCATGCGAGGCCAATCGGGTCGAAACGTTCCCGAACCGTCCAGCGCCGATGGAGATCCGGATGAGTAAGAGGGTCCAACCGAGGTTGTCATCCGCTCGTCGCGCTTGAACCGCGGCTCGAGATGGTAGAAGCAAATCCCATGGCGGTGACGGTGTTCGGCATTCTTCCCGATGGAAGCGAGATTCGCGAGGCGCGTCTCGTCGGTGGGTCAGGATGCGAGGCGTCCATCTTGGAGCTCGGCGCGACCTTGCGCGACCTCCTGGTGCCGCTCGGTGGTCGCAAACCGCAACGGGTCGTTTTGGGATTCGATGCGCTCGAACCTTACGATGGGCGGGCCCATCACGCAGGCGCGATCGTCGGGCGCTGTGCCAATCGCATTGCCAAGGGCCGCTTCAGCCTCGATGGCATTTCCTATCAGTTGCCGTTGAATGAAAAGGGTCTGCATTCCCTGCACAGCGGCCCCAACGGCTTCGACCGGAGAGCGTGGCGGATCGTCGAGCACGCCGGTGACCAGGTGACGCTTGCGCTCCTTTCCCCCGCAGGCGACCAAGGTTATCCCGGCACCCTTAAGGTCTGGTGCCGGTATCAGCTCCTCGAGCCCGCGACATTGAAGCTCGAGCTCACCGCGACCACGGATGCGGCGACGATCGTCAACCTTGCGCAACACCCTTATTTCAATCTCGACGGGAGCGAGGACGCGCGCGACCATGAGCTCATGGTCGCGGCGGATTTCGTCACGCCCGTCGATGGCGAGCTGATCCCCACGGGCGAGATCACGGCCATCGCCGGCACACCCTATGATTTCCGCTCGCCCCGGGTAATCCGTCAGGTGCGATCTCAGGGATCATCTCCCTTCGGCTATGACGTGAACTTCGTCTTGCGCGGGGCGAATGGCCAAAGCTCGGGTCCGGACGTCCTTGCCCATGCCGCGACCTTGGTGGGCCCACGAAACGGGTTGGCGCTCGAGCTCTGGACGAGCGAGCCCGGCCTCCAGGTCTTTGATGGCCACGACCTCTCTTTCGCGGCGCCCGGTCATGGAGGGCGACATTATGGGGAAGGCGCGGGTATCGCGCTCGAAGCGCAGCATTTTCCCGACAGCCCCAACCACGCGCATTTTCCGAGCGTGGTCTTGAGGCCTGGCGAGATTTACCGCCGGCGGACGGAATATCGCTTTCACCAAGCTCCACGTTGAGGAAGGATGCCGATCGGATGCGCATCAAGGCCCTGAATCGTGACGAGATGACGCCCGCCCAGCAGAAGGTGATCACGGCCGCGATCGCCGGCAAGCGCGGCACTGCGCCTGCGCCGCTCCTCGCCTGGCTGCAAAGCCCCGAGATGGCGCAGCGGGCGCAACATCTCGGTGAGTTCGTTCGCTACGAGACATCGCTGCCTCCTCGCCTCTCCGAGCTTGCGATTCTCGTGACCGCGCGTTTCTGGACCTCGCATTATGAGTGGTACGCGCATAAGCGCGAGAGCCTTAAGGCCGGCATTGAGCCGAAGGTGATCGACGCGATCGCAAGGCGCGAACGGCCCCCGCTCGACGATCCAAAGGCGCTCGCTGTTTATGAATTCAGCCAAGCCTTGCACCAAAGCCACGCGGTGCCGCAACCGCTCTTCGAACGAGCAACGCGGGCGCTCGGTGAGCAAGGGGTCGTGGAACTCATCGGCATCCTCGGCTACTATACGCTCATCTCGATGACCCTGAACGCTTTCGAGATCGGCTTGCCTGCGGGTGAGAAGGCAGAGCTTGAATCTTGATCCTCGGTTGGAGAGGTCTTCGCCGATAAGGAAGGAACTTTCGCGAAAGCGATCGCGTTAGACTGGTCCGCTTATGAGCTAATTAGCGTGTAGAATTTAGACGATGCATTTGACTGAGGGAGGGGCTCGAATGGGGATTGCCGCCGAGACAGCTTTTTGGCCGCGACGGGCCCTCATCGGCTTCGCAGCCGGTTTTGTGACGGTCCTCACCTTTTTCCAGCTTGGGCTGTTGCTTCTTTACGGGATCGGAGCCGTGTCCGATCCGCCGCCCGACATGACGCCGACCGCGCCTTTCGGCGTGCCGACCTTGTTTTCCGGCGCATTCTTCGGTGGGCTCTGGGGGATTCTCTTCGCGTTTCTCGAGCCGTATTTCCCGCGCGGGATCGGTTATTGGATTACCGCGCTGCTTTTCGGCGCCGTGATCCTGGATATCGGGTTGTGGTTCGTGGTCGCGCCCTTGAAGGGCTTCTCGCTGGGTTTCGGCTTTGAGCCAGGTGACGTTGCGATTGCGGTTTTTCTTCAAAGCGTCTGGGGCGTCTGCACGGCAATCCTTTATAGGCTTGTCGTTCCATTGACGCGCGGGTGACCGTTCGGCACCGTCGCGGTCTCGTGAGGGTGCCAGACCATGAAAATCAACGCCATCAAGGCCTATCGCGTCGAGCTTCCGGTGCGGGAGGGTCGCTACGCCTGGTCGAACGACAACAGCGTGTCCGTGTTCGATTCAACCGTCGTGGCTGTCGAGACGGATGCCGGCATCACGGGTTATGGCGAGTGTTGTCCGCTCGGCTCCGCTTATCTTCCGGCTTACGCTGAAGGCGTGCGCTCTGGCTTGCGCGAGATCGGGGACAAGCTCATCGGGCTCGACCCGCGACGGCTCAGCCTATTGGACCAGCGGCTCGACGCGGCGCTCCGCGGTCACCCTTACGTGAAGGCGCCGATCGATATCGCCTGCTGGGATGTGCTCGGCAAGACAGCGGGCCTGCCCGTGCATCTCTTGTTGGGAGGGGGCGAGACCGGGCCGATCGATCTTTACCGTGCCATCTCCCAGGAAGCTCCCGAGGCCATGGCGAAGCGGGTCGCCGGTTATCGTGCCGAAGGCTACACGAAGTTCCAGCTCAAGGTCGGTGGAAACGCCGATGTGGACATAGAGCGTATCGAGGCGTGCAGGGCAGTGCTCAAACGCGGCGAGGTCCTTATCGCCGATGCCAATACGGGCTGGACGATGCATGAGGCGGCACGCGTCGTGAACGCCGTGCGGGACCTCGATGTCTATATCGAGCAGCCTTGCCGCGGATATGAGGAATGTCTCGCGGTGAGGCGGCGCACCAGCCTGCCCTTTATCCTCGACGAGACGATCGACGGCATCGAGATGCTGCTGCGCGCCCTGCGCGACGGTGCGATGGATGCGATCAACCTCAAGATCTCAAAGGTCGGCGGATTGACGCGCGGGCGGGTGATCCGCGACCTTTGCCTCGCGTGCGGCGTCGCCATGACTATCGAGGACAGTTGGGGCGGTGACATCACGACCGCGGCAATCTCCCATCTCGCCGGCTCGACGCCGAGAGAGTTCCTCCTCTCCGCGACGGATTTCAACAGCTATGTGTCGCGCGAGATCGCAACCGGCGCGCCGAAGCGCTCGCAAGGACGCATGGCGCCCTCCGACAAAGCGGGGCTCGGCGTCGAGCCCCTCATGAGCGTGCTCGGCAAGCCTGTCGTGGAGATCGGCGCAGCAAAGGCGCGCAGCCGCTCGCGAGAAGCTGTGGGAAGGAAAGCATGATCGAGAAAGGTTGAAGGCGATTTTCAGAAAGGCCGCGCTCAAGAACAAGATGCCTGGATCAAGCGGCACCTTGGCGCTATATCGGCCGGAGCGGCTGCCCTGCGGTTCTGATACGAACGGTTTCCCGTGCACGTCAGTCATCTGCAATATTTACCGATCGCGCCGCTTTTCTTCGCGCTTCTTGTCGGCGTCTTCGGGCTGCTTTTGGTTTTCATCCAGCTCGGCATACTCCGCTACGCCTATACCCGCCTTGGGGTGAGCTCCAACACGGCACTCTTTCTTCTCTTCGCCTCGTTATTCGGAAGTTACATCAACATCCCGGTTGTCCAGCTTCCCGAGCAGAACGTACTCACGGGACGCGAGGTCAGCTATTTCGGCATGCGCTACGTCGTGCCCGTGGTGGTGGATTGGCCGGGCACGGTGATCGCCGTGAATGTGGGTGGCGCGGTCATTCCGACAATTTTGTCGCTTTACCTTCTCGACAAGAACCGTCTTTGGGGTCCAGGCTTGCTCGCGGTCGGTTGCGTTGCCGTGATCTGCCACCTGATGGCGACGCCGGTTCCGGGGGTCGGCATCGCGGTTCCCATTTTGGGGCCGCCAATCGCGGCGGCGATCGCCGCGTTGCTCATTTCCTGGCGGCAGGCCGCGGCCCTCGCTTACGCGGGCGGCAGCCTCGGCACCTTGATCGGCGCCGATCTGCTCAACCTTTCGAATATTCAAGGGCTCGGCGCTCCTGTCGCCTCGATCGGCGGAGCGGGCACCTTCGACGGTATTTTCCTTGCGGGCATTATCGCCGTGTTGATCGCGAGCCTCACGGGGCGCAGAAGCTCTTGAGGGATCAGGCGTTCGAATTGACGCGAGGGCAGGATGAATTTCTCGCTCGAGACAATCACCTATCGCCGTTTGCTCGGCGATGTGGCTCCCCCCCTGTTCCCTCCCTTGTCGCCGGTGCAAGGCTCGCGGCTTTGCAAGCAAGCGGACTGCTCGTCCGACACCTTCCGCTATTGGTGCGATCAGCTCAAGCGACCCCCCACCTTGGCAAGGAAGCTGTGGGAGCTCGTCTTCATCGCGCAATCCTTGTTCGAGCGTGGCCTCCTGAGCCTTGGCCGACGAGGATTGGCGTTCGGGGTTGGGCGCGAGCCCTTGCCCGCCTTGTTCGCGAGCTTGGGCTGCACCATCGTGGCAACCGATCAGGACAGCGACGGCGCGCGTCGCGCTGGCTGGCAGCAAACAGACCAGCATGCGGCAGGGCTCGATTCCCTTGAGTTTCCGCGGATTTGCGATCCCAACATATTTCGTGAGCGGGTGACGTTCGAGGCCGCGGACATGAACGATATTCCGCAAAAATTTCGCGGCGGTTTCGACTTCTGCTGGTCGGCCTGCAGCCTCGAGCATCTGGGTTCGCTCGAGCATGGGCTTGCCTTCGTCGAAAAGGCGATGAGGACCCTCAAAGAAGGTGGCGTCGCCATCCACACGACCGAGTTCAATCTTTCGTCGAACAGCGACACTTTCGAAAGCCGCGATCTTTCGCTTTATCGGCGTCGCGATATCCAGGCCCTCGTGGAAAGGCTCACCCGAGCCGGACATGACGTGGAGCCGATCGATTTTGATCCGGGCGACGCTTTGCTGGACGGCTATGTCGATCTTCCGCCTTATCGCGAGGAGCCTCATTTGCGGCTTCGCATCGGCGACTATGACTGCACGTCCATCGGCATCATCATTTCCCGCAGGCCGCCAAGCAACCGAGGAATTCTCATCTCTTTGGGCAACGCCATCCAGCACAATTCGGCGCGCATCCACCTCGAGAAAGAGGGCTTGATCGGCTCGACCCGCGATCCGATCTGGAACTACGCGGTGAGCTTCGACTTGCGGCAGACGCTTCGAAAGCTGGCTCTTGACGCAGAGGAGGAACTCGCCGTGACCTGCGAGATCACCCTCATGAGCGGTGCGCTGGGTCTCGCCCTGAGCGATGACGCCGGAGTGAGGTTCGTCGCGCGCGAAGTTTTGCTCGAGGCTTCGGCTCACCCCCAAGTGGTCGTGCTTTCCTCGCGCCGGAAGGAGGGTGCGGCACGCTTAATCATCAGAAATACGCATGAGGGCGAAAGCCAATTCTGCATTTCGAGCCTTCACGTGGCGCTCCGGCAGGAGACATCGGCCAGCGGCGCTTGAGCGAGCACCAGGCGAGTGGCGTCGCAGAGAGGCGCCACTCGATGTTCGGCGCGGACACCACGAGCTCCTTTGGCGAAAGTTCCAGATCGCATGTGGTATGGTCCAGACACAATCAAGCGGTGCCACGTTCTTCGAGTAGTGGGGCCGACATGCCGAACGGAAGTTCTCGAAAGAAGGCGATAAAAAAACGTTGATCGATTTCATCGATCATGCTTGCGGCACGAGGAAACACCATGGCCGAAATTTCTCCGGACCTCTTCATCAATACAGTCTTGGGCTATCAGAAAACGGCGGCGCTCAAAGCGGCGTCGGCGCTCGACTTATTTACGGTGATCTCGCAAGTGGACGGCGATCTCGACCGGATTGCCAAGGGAACGGGCGCGTCGGTCAGGGGGGTGCGCATTCTCTGTGACTATCTCACCATTCACGGCTTCCTCGAAAAGGACGAGACCCGCTACCGACTTACCGAGGCGACAGAGCTCTTCTTGACCAAGACCTCCCCGGCCTTCATGGGCAGCATCATCGATTTCCTGGCTGCCCCGGAGATGATCTCGCTCTGGCTTGACGGCGATCCTGCGTCCTTCGTGAGGAATGGCGGCTCGACAGGGCTCGCGAATATCGCTTCCGATCATCCCGTATGGGTCAAATTCGCCGAAGCGATGGTTCCATTCATACGGCCCGTCGCCGCGGCCTTGGCTGAAAAAGTCGCCGCCTCGTCGACACCGCCGCACCGGGTGCTCGACATCGCCGCCGGACACGGCTTGTTCGGAATCTCGGTGGCGCAGGCTTTGCCCCAAGCCGAAATCACCGCCATCGATTGGCAGCCGGTGCTCGCCGTGGCCAAAAGGAACGCGGCAGCGGCAGGGATCGCCGATCGCTATCACGCACTACCCGGAAGCGCTTTCGAGGTGGAGTGGGGTCAAGATTTTGATCTCGTCTTGCTCACCAACTTCCTTCACCATTTCGACCGGAAGACTTGCGTCGGCCTCCTCGAGAAGGCGCGCAAATGCTTGAATCCGAAAGGGCGGGTGCTCGCGGCGGAGTTCGTCCCGAATGAAGACCGCGTCTCGCCCCCGTTTCCGGCGATGTTCTCTTTCATGATGCTGGGATCGACGCCGCATGGGGACGCGTATACGGCGCGTGAGCTGGAGGAGATGGCGCGTCAGGCGGGGTTCCAAAAGATCAGCGTCGAGCCGGTGCCCCCCACACCTCAGAGCTTCGTCACGTTCGAGCAGTGAAGAGTGAATAGTGAGGAGGGAAAAGCGAAAGGTGAAAACAGGCTGGAAGCGTATCTCACTTTTCACCATTCACCTTTTCGCTCTTTCATCGAGGACATCCACCCTATAGCGGAGCTTGTTCCTCAAGCTGCCGCCAGCGCGAGGTCGTCGCGATGAATCACCTCGGCGCGGGCGCCCGCGCCGAGAATCGACAAGATCTCCTCCGTGCTGTGCCCGATGATGCGTCTTGCATCCACCGCGTCATAGCCGACGAGGCCGCGTCCGACTTCCGTGCCGTTCGGCCCGCGGATCAATACCGCGTCGCCGCGCGCAAATTCTCCCTCGATACGCTTGATGCCGGCAGCGAGCAGGCTCTTGCCGCCTTCAAGCGCGCGGACGGCTCCCGCGTCGATGACGAGCACGCCCTTGGGCTCGAGTGTGGCGGCGATGAAGGTCTTGCGTGCGGCGCGCGGTGTCGAACTCGTCAGGAACCAGGTGCAGGGGCCGCGCTCGGCGATGCGCTTCAGGGGATTGGCATGGCGTCCATTGGCAATCACCATATGCATGCCGGCGCCCGACGCGATGCGCGCCGCCTCGAGCTTGGTCCGCATGCCGCCGCGCGCGAATTCGGAAGCGGGCGAGCCAGCCATCTTTTCGATCCGCGGCGTGACGCGTTCCACGAGTGAGATGAGCTTGGCATCGGGGCTTTCCCCGGGCGGGGAGTCGTAGAGGCCATCAACATCCGAAAGCAGGATCAGGCAATCCGCCCCGGCCATGGTCGCGACGCGCGCCGCGAGGCGGTCATTGTCGCCATAGCGGATCTCGGCGGTGGCGACGGTGTCGTTCTCGTTGACGACGGGGACGGCGCGCAATTCGAGGAGCTTGCCGAGGGTCGCCCGCGCATTGAGATAGCGTCTCCGCTGCTCGGTGTCCCCGAGCGTGAGCAGCACCTGGCCGGCGGTAATCCCTTCATGCGCCAGGGCTTCGGACCAGACGCGAGCGAGCGCGATTTGCCCGACGGCGGCACAAGCCTGGCTCTCCTCGAGTCGCAAGGCTCCATTCGAGAAACCGAGCACCGTGCGGCCGAGCGCGATCGCGCCCGATGAGACCACGATGACCTCGGCGCCATTCGCCACAAGCTCTCCGATATCCTCCGCGAGCGCGGCGAGCCAGGCGCGTCGCAGCCGGCTCTTGTCGCGGTCGACGAG
The DNA here is from genome assembly GCA_019246665.1 of Hyphomicrobiales bacterium. Taxonomy (GTDB): domain Bacteria; phylum Pseudomonadota; class Alphaproteobacteria; order Rhizobiales; family Beijerinckiaceae; genus GAS188. The sequence continues at coordinate 16,412 of JAFAQA010000399.1, read as the reverse complement.
AAGCGCGGAGCCGACCTTGACGACGACGCGCCGAAAGCTCGCAAGCAGGGGAAGCGCGGTCATGGCGCTCGATTGGCGTTCGACCGGCTGAGAGTCAAGCGCGGGCCGGCGCCGCCGTCTCCTCGGCTTCGTCGGCGCGCGAGACCGGGACATGCGAGGCGAGCGCGCGCAAGGCATCCTGGACGCCGCGCCCCGTGGCCGAGGAAAGGATAAGGGGAGCCCGTTTCGCGGCTCGCTTGAGCCGCGCTGATTGTTGCTTGAGCGTCGTCTCGTCGAGCGCATCGGCCTTCGAAAGCGCGACGATCTCGGGCTTTTCCGAAAGGCCACCGCCATAGGCCTCGAGCTCGGCGCGCACCGTGTTGTAGGCCTCTCCCGCATGTTCAGAGGTGGCATCGACGAGGTGGAGGAGCACGCGGCAGCGCTCGACATGGCCGAGGAAACGGTCGCCCAGGCCGTGGCCCTCATGCGCGCCCTCGATCAGGCCGGGAATATCGGCGAGCACGAATTCGCGTCCATCGATCCGCACCACGCCGAGGCCTGGATGCAAGGTGGTGAAGGGGTAATCGGCAATCTTGGGCTTTGCGGCCGTGACCACGGAAAGGAAGGTCGATTTCCCCGCATTCGGCAGACCGACAAGGCCGGCATCGGCGATCAGCTTGAGGCGCAGGATGATGGTCATCTCCTCGCCAGGCTGGCCGGGATTGGCGCGACGCGGCGCCCGATTGGTCGAGGATTTGAAGTAGGCGTTGCCGAAGCCCCCATTGCCGCCTTTGGCGATGCGCACGCTCTCGCCGACACGGGTGAGGTCGGCAATCAACGTGTCGCCATCCTCGGCAAAAACCTGCGTGCCCGCCGGCACCTTGAGGACGGCATCCGCGCCATTCGCGCCATGGCGGTTCTTGCCCATGCCATGGCCGCCGGTCTTGCCCTTGAAATGCTGCTGGTAACGGTAGTCGATCAAGGTGTTGAGGCCATCGACACAGGTGACGACGACATCGCCGCCCCTGCCGCCATCTCCGCCGTCGGGGCCGCCGAATTCGATGAACTTTTCTCGGCGGAACGACACGCATCCCGCACCACCGTCACCGGAGCGGATATAGACCTTGGCTTCATCGAGGAACTTCATGGGGGAAGCTGTAGCACAAGAGATAACGATTCGACGGCTCGTAAAGGCGAAAATCTGGGTTACGCCGAGTGCCGCAATGACAACCCGCCGATCCCTTTGTTTCCTCTGCGTCATCTGGGGATCTTCACGACGCCCACGCCGTCTCCCTGCAACCGCAACCAATCTCGCCAACAGTCTTAGCTTCCGTTTCGGCGATGCAACACGCGTCCTTGTTGGCCGGTGCCGGACCGCTGCAACAATCCTCGGACGCAAGCTCACCGATAGTGATCGGCCGAGTCGAGCAGACGCCGGTTTCCGGCAAGGCGAGCCGCACCTCGTCGGCAGCGACCAAGTCTCCAGCGATGGCCGCGGCTACCGATCGGACCTGCTCATATCCCGTGAGTAGCAAAAAGGTCGGCGCCCGGCCGTAGCTCTTGATCCCGACCGTGTAGAAGCCGTGCTCCGGGTGCGAGAGTTCACGGTGCCCATGTGGCGGCACCGAGCCGCAGGAGTGCAAATTCGGATCGATCAGCGGGCCAAGTGCCCGAGGGCATTCCAGCCACGGATCAAGCTCAAGCCGTAGCTCGCGTGTCAAATCAAGGTTTGGCCGCTGTCCTGTCGCGACAACAACCCGGTCGATCGGGCCGAGGCTACGCGCACCCTCCGCAGTGTCGCCATCAACCAAAATGCCGCGATCTTCGCGCACCGCCGTGATGGCGATGCCGGCGACGAGCGGGACGCGTCCGCTTTCGACGAGTTCCTTGAGGCTGGCCCCAAGCTCGCCGCGCGCGGGCAACTGGTCCTCCAGCCCGCCACCGAAGACACGTGTGAGATTGGTGCTGCGCGTTGCCCAGAGCACCGCCGTACCAGGAACTGCCTCCGCGAGCGACACCAAATCGAGTATCACACCGCCAGCCGAGTGCCCGGCACCGACCACCAACGTCTTGCGCCTCGCATAGACGGCTCGATGACGCCCAAGCACGTCGGGAATGCCATAGTGGATGCGGTCCGCGAACTCGATTTCGCCCTCGACCGGCAAGCCATGGGCTGCAAGTGGATTTGGTTGTGACCACGTTCCCGAGGCGTCGATCACCGCCCGTGCAAGCACACGGCTCGTGCCCGCAGCTTTTGCGATCTGCAGGACGAAAGGCCGTGTCGAGCGGTCTTTGCTCACGACCTTGTCCATGCCTTGGCGCGAAACTGCAAGTACGCGCGCACCGGTCTCGATGACAGCCGCCATCTCTGGCGTTGAAGCGAGCGGTGCAAGATATTCGGAAACGAGATCGGCGCCTGTCGGAAGGCTGTTATCGTCCGGCACTTCTTTGCCATGCCTTGCCAAGAGCGAGCGCGCGGCCGGATCGACACTGTACTTCCACGGAGAGAAAAATCGCACATGCCCCCACTCGAGGAGGTTTGGCGCCACCTTCTCGCCGGCCTCGTAAACCCTTACCGGCATTCCGCGCGCCATGAGATGCGCGGCGGCCGCCAGGCCAACGGGCCCTCCACCGATCACTGCTGCGGGTAGATCATCGAGCTTCGTCATGTCCGACCTCCTTCGATTATTCCAGCATTATCGAAATTTAAGCGCAAAAAAAGCTACGCAGCCTCGCCAGCGCGAGCCCCCGCTGGGGTAGCATCTACGCAGCACTCGTCAGCAAGAAATCCAAGCAAAGCATCCATCGCGGGATAGTTCGCACGGCAAATCAGCGTGGTTGCCTGGCGTTCCTGCCTCACGAGACCGGTGAGGATCAGCCGATGCAGGTGATGCGACAATGTTGAGGCGGCAATGCCGAGCCGATCCTGGAGGCGTCCGACAGCTAGCCCGTCCTTACCCGCGCGCACCAGCATGCGGTAGACTTGGAGGCGCGTTGGATTCCCGAGTGCCTCGAGTTGTTTCGCTGCTTTTTCGACTTTCATGGAAATAAGGTAAGGCTGGCCTGAACCGGAGTCAATGGGTATTTCGAAAATTTTGGAAGTATCCCTGAGCGTCCTTCGCGGCTCTGTTCAGCCTTTCGACAATCGCGACGGTCAGAGCTTCGCCTCGGCCGCAAGCGGTGCGACTTCGGCCGATGAACGCAGCAGCCAACTCATCAACGCAAGCCCACAGAGTGAGCCGAGGAGTTCGGCAACGATGAAGCCTGGAAGGTCCGACGGGCGAATCCCGGAAAAACTATTCGTGAAGCTTCGCGCAATCGCCACCGCGGGGTTGGCGAAAGAAGTGGACGACGTGAACCAATATGCCGCGGTGATATAGAGGCCAACGAGCCAGGGCACTGCCGCGCGATCAAAACGAATGCCGGCGAGAATTGTCGCCACGAGGCCGAAGGCCGCAACGGCTTCGGCAAACCACTGGGCACCACCGGTTCGAATTTTCAACGAAGCGTCGAGCATAGGGAGGGCGAACATCAAATGAGCCGCGATCGTCCCGACAAGGCCCCCGAGGATTTGCGCCGTGACATAGAGCAAGGCCTCACGCGCCCGGAGCTCGCGTTTCAGCGCGAAAACCAGCGACACCGCGGGGTTGAAATGCGCCCCCGAAATCGGACCAAGGATGGTGATCAGCACGACAAGAATGGCCCCGGTCGCCAAGGTGTTGCCGAGCAGCGCAAGTGCGACGTCCTTGGTGAGGGTCTCAGCCATGATGCCGGAGCCCACCACCGTCGCAACGAGAAGACCGGTGCCGAGCCCCTCGGCCGCAAAGCGCCTTGTTAAGGAATAGTTCATGCCATTGAGACCCGGCGACCCTGTTCATCGATAATCCGCTCACCGTCTTCCTTGGTGAAGGCGTCACGCTGCGGCGCAAGGAGGTCGATCACCAACTCGGATCGACGGCAGAGTTTCACGCCCCTTGGCGTGACGACGATTGGCCGATTGATCAGGACCGGATGCGCCATCATGAAGTCGAGGAGCTCGTCTTCTGCGATCGAAGGGTCGGAAAGACCCAACTCATGAAAGGGCGTTCCCTTCTCACGCATGATATCTCTGACGGCGCTTCCCATCCGATTGATCAACTGGCTCAGCAGAAGCCGTGTCGGCGGCATTTCAAGTATTCGATGATATGCGGTTCGACACCCGTGTTGCGGATGAGGCCGAGCGTATTGCGCGAGGTCCCGCAAGCCGGATTGTGATAGATGATGACGTCCATGGCCGGCCTTCAAATTGCACGATTGCCTTGTCGCAAATCGCTCCGGAAGCGATGATGCGAGCTCGATCGATTCTTGCGCATGAGAAGCGGCTTGCCTCCGGTAAGGTCCGCAAGGCTGCTGAGCAGCGGAGCACAGACCTGGGGGCGTCCGCCGCAGCAGTCCTTGAGAAGAAACAAGGCGACCTCTCGAAAGCGGTCGAGATTTGCTCGGTAAACGATCAGCCGGCCATGGCGTTGTCGCATCACGAGCTGTGCCCGGATCAGCACGCCTAAATGGGCGGATAGGGTATTCTGCGGGACTGCGAGCCGACCCGCGAGTTCGCCCGCAGGAATACCATCGGGTTCATCCGAAACGAGCAGCCTGAAGGCCTTAAGCCGCGTGCCTTGGCCCAATGCGGAGAGTGTCAAGATCGCATCGTCCGAATCCATATTTCCAGATTAATGGATATGTACGACACTTTCGCGACGGTGCTTGTGGCGAGTGGAAGCCCGATGAGCGAGATTGGCGCTGATCAACGTTCGACAAGCTGCGGCTTAGAGCCCTCGCTCACACGGTAGCGCGACAGAATGTCGGCCCGGATCGCCGCACGCCGGATTTTCCCGGTGCCGTTGCGCGGAAGCTCGTCGAACGCGACCAGGAGGCGCGGCCGCTTATAGATCGTCATGGCTTTGACGATGTCTTCCACCCGAGCCTGCCAACCGGGCGCTGGGCGCTCGACCGCGGCAAGAACGACTTCGCCCCAATATTCGGAAGGGATGCCGACAACGGCGACCTCCGATGGTTGGAGGACAGCGGCAAGAGCGCGCTCGACCTCATCGGGCGCCACCGTGTAGCCGCCGGACTTGATCATGTCATCCGCGCGGCCCACGAGGTGCAGACGGCCTCGGGCATCGATATAGCCGAGATCGCCCGTCGCGTGGAATTCTTCAGGCATCACGCGGCGATATCCATCCTTTGTAAGATATCCCGCCATGAGATGACGAGCACGGATGAGGATTTCGCCGATATTGCCGGTCGGGACGGGGGTGCCGTCTTCACCATGGATCGCAAGTTCTACGCCGGCCGCGGGCCAGCCCACGCAAGCGTCGTCACCCTCCCCGGCGTACCAGCTGTCTGTTTCCTCGGCTTCCATGACAGTGATCGGGTTGAACACTTCGCTCTTGCCATAGGTAACCCGAATGACGGGTCCAAATATCGCTTTCGCCTGGCTGTAGAGCGTCGGCGTTAGCACCGCCGTGCCGCAAAAAATAGTGCGAAGCGAGGACAGCCGACGCCCTTCTGCCGCGGCCGCGATCTTCGCTAGAACGGTCGGGGGGGCGAACATCGCATCGCATTTCCGGCTTTCGAGCAGATCGAGGACCGTCGGGGGATCGACGCCGTCGAGAAGCGTCACCGCGGCACCGGACGAATGATACGCAAACGTCATCAGCGAAGAGCCGTGCGCGAAGGGCGTCATCAAGAGGATGCGGCTGCCGGAGCGCGGCTGGTGGGGCAAACTCGCGCGCAAAAGCAGATTCGCCGTCCAGCGCCCCTCATGAGTATGCACCGCGCCCTTCGGGGGGCCCGTGGTCCCCGACGTGAACACGATCCTCGCGGGGGCGGACGGATCGACGGATGGAAAAATGGTGGAATCGAAAGCGCTCCCTCTCAACTCGCTTACACGTAGGAGCGTAAGGCCGGCTGCCCTCATGCCATCGGCAAGATCCGTGCTGGTGAGAATGACGCGGGCTCGCGACAATTTCAGGCAATGCTGTAGATCAGAGGGTCCGAGGGCCGGATTGAGAGCCATTTCCGCGGCTCCGGACATCATCACACCGTAGCTCGCGGAGACTGCATCAGCGCTGTTCCGGAATACGGTCGCGACCGCGTCTCCAGCGCGGATGCCCATTTCCATCAGAGCGTTCCCAACCGTGGCAGCCTTGGCAAAGACCGTCGAGTAGGAAGCCTCGCCCTGCATATCGCAGACGGCAATCCGGTCGGCGTAGCGCACGGCCAGCGCAGCCAGCTCGGATGCCCAGTGAATCGGCCTCATAATGCCATTTCAATCATCACAATTATGTTATGAAACGTTTCATTGACAGATTATGTAGCCCGCGCATAGGTTGCGGTCAAGCACGGAAAGGCGGCCACTGCCGAACGGCCGTGTGGGCCGCAATACAATCCTATCAGGGAGGTCAATATGAGCAGGGTTCGCCTTTCCATGATCTTGTCCGTGGTCGCCGGCACGGCTGTCGCAGCGAACCCGGCCTTGGCGGATTGCCAACTCAAGCTCGGGGTCGTCGGCGTGCTCTCAGGGCCGGCAGCCCAATGGGGCATCGCCCTGCGTGGCGCGGCGGAGTATGTCGCCGCCGAGGCCAACAAGGGCGAATCGATCAAGATTGACGGTCAGCCCTGCCGCGTCACGGTCGTGAGCATCGACAGCAAATACACGGCCGAGGGCGCTGCGGCCGCCGCCAATAACATGGCGGCTCAAGGCATCAAGTTCATCCTCGGCCCGATCGGATCGCCCGAGCTCACCGGCATCAAGCCGATCGCGGTGCGCAATTTCATGCTGGTTATGAGTGACAGCTACGCCAAGGACGCCATCGGGCAGCAATGGCCCCTCGTTTTCCATCAGGGTCCTGGGCCATCGGGATGGGCCGGTCCAATCATCAAATTCGCCAAAGAGAAATTCGGGATGAAGAGCGTCCTGCTCGTCGCTCCCAACGACCAGGGCGGCACGGACATAGCCAGTGTCGATAGGGTTGCCTATGAGAAGAACAACATCTCGGCGACCGAGGAATATTATCAGCGCGGCACGACGAACTTCGCGCCGATCATCACCCGCATCATGAACGCCAAACCGGACGCGGTCGATCTAGCATCATCGCCTCCCGGGGACGCCGGCATCATGGTCAAGCAGCTCCGGCAAGCGGGCTTTGAGGGCCCCATCGGTCGGCTGGGTGGTCCAGGTTATGAAGAGATTGCCCGCGTCGCTGGCGGCAACGAGGTCCTCAAGGATTTCTATTGGTACGAGCCGGTCTTCATCGACGAGAATGTTCAAGGCATTGCCGAAGATTACAAGACCTTGATGCACGCCGACAGGCCCGAGAACAACCTGTTCTTCCAATGGGTCTCGGCAACTCGCATGGTTGTCAAGGCTATCGCCAAGGCCGGCACGGTGGACGACACCAAGAAAGTCGCGGAGGCCTTGCGCTCCCTGCCCGTGGAAGATCCAAACATCGGTCAAGGGCGCTGGATCGGGCAGGAATTCTTCGGCATCAACCAGGAACTCTCCTTCCCGTTTGGCGTCGGTTTCGTGGTGAAGGGGCAACTCCAGCCAACGCTGCGCGTCGAAGCGGCGACGGGCAAGTAACGAGCGGCTTGTGGACGGCTTCATCGCCACCGGCCTGATCGGCATTAGCCTCGGTGCGCAGTACGCACTGCTCGCCTTAGGCTTCACCCTGATCTTCGGCATACTGGGCGTCATCAATTTCGCTCATGGGGGGTTCTACGTTCTTGGCGGCTATCTCGCATATGCGGCGGGTCACTATCTCGGCATCTCCTATCCCCTGGCGGTGCTCGCCGCGACGTTTGGCACGGCAGCGCTTGGCTACCTCTTCGAGCTGCTTGTGCTGGAACGGGTCGTCGATGACCAGCTCACCACACTGATGCTGACGCTTGGCCTGTATTTGATGATGTCTACCGGAATTCTGGTCGTCTTCGGGCCACAGGCGCCGGACTTCAAGTTTCCCGTCAGCGGCGTCCTGCGGGGCGGCGGACTCTACATGCCGATAGAGAACCTGATCGTGCTGGGCGTGTGCCTCGCGGCGATCGTCTTCGTTTATCTGCTCGTCTATCGCAGCGGTCTCGGGCGAGCTCTGCGTGCGCTGGCGGAGGACCGCCAAGTCGCGGCGGCCCAGGGTCTCCGTCCGAAGCTGCTGTTTCCGCTCGCCTTCGCCCTCGCGACGGGCCTTGCGGGGCTGACCGGCGCGCTGGTCACGCCCGTCCTCTCGCTGGCTCCTTATCTCGGTGATCCCGCGCTTGCGACGTCCTTCCTGATCGTCATCCTCGGAGGCCTGGGCAGCGTCGGTGGTGCGACAGCTGCAGCCTTCATCGTCGGGATGGTCGAGGCCTATTCCGCCGTCTATCTCGGCGGCTCGAAAGGCGCGCTGGCCCTGTTCGTCCTGGTCCTCATCATGCTCGTGGTCCGGCCTTCGGGCCTCTTCGGCCGTGAAAGTCGAGGGGCCTGAGATGGCGCGGCCTCGGCTCGACGTCCTCCCGAGCAAGTCCAACGCCGGCGAAACCGTCGGCATCCTCGTCATCGCGGCCGCTTTTATTATCCCGGCACTCACCCGCAGTCCGATGGTCTACTCGGTTGCGAACCAAATCCTGATCGCGGTCACGGCGGCGTTCAGCGTCTACATCATGATGCGCATGAACCTGCTCACCTTCGCCGTGCCGACCTTCATGGCCGTGGGTGGCTATACCGCGGCGATCGCTGGCCGCAGCTTCGGCATTACCGACCTCATCGTCCTGACCCTCTTGGCTTTCGCCGTGCCGGCCCTCTTCGCGTTGCCCCTCGGGGCGCTGGTGCTCCGGTTACGCGGCGTCTACTTCGTGCTCGTCACCTTCGTGCTGACGCAGATTACTCAACTCGTCCTGTTTGAGACGCCCTCCCTCACTGGCGGCTCCAACGGCCTTGTCGGCATGCCGGCCCCAACGCTCTTCGGCATCACGCTCGCCGACAACCAAGCCGTGCTTTCGGTCACGACGGCCCTCGCCCTCATGGGCGTGATCGTCACGGCCACGGTGACACGGATCTTCAGGCAGCATTTTGCCGCGATCGAAGAAAATGAGGTGCTGGCGCAAAGTCTTGGCCTCGTCGTCTGGCACTACAAAGCGCTTGGCTTCGTCATTGCAGCGGGCGTTTCGGGGTTGGCGGGGTTCGCGCTCGTCAACATGCTGCTGACGGCTCATCCGAGCTCCTTCGCCCCGCTCTCCTCGGTCAACTACATCGCCTACACGATCATCGGAGGGAAGAGCTCGATCCTGGGTCCGCTCGTCGGCGGCTGCGTGCTTGTCTGGGCGTCGGATCTTCTTGCCCTCCAGGGGGAATACTCGCAGGGCCTGTTCGGCTTTCTCATCATGGTCGTTGTGCTTCTCGCCAAGGACGGCATTGTCGGGGCCGGCGCGTATTGGCTTCACCGCCTGCGGCCCAACCGGGCGCCCGCAATGCCTGTTCCCGCTTCCGCCTCTTTCGGGCCGGGAGACCGGACATGAGCAGGTGCGGCGCCGAGCTGGCCGTCGACCGGGTCTGCAAACGCTTCGGTGGTCTGAAAGTGTTCGACGAAGTGTCGTTCACTATCGCGCCCGGTGAGGTGCTCGGCGTGATCGGGCCGAACGGCGCCGGCAAAACGACGCTGATCAACGTGATCTGCGGCAAGCTGACGCCCACCAGCGGACGAATTCTGCTCGGCGGCAGGAACGTGACCGGCGCGCCGTTCCATGCACTAAGCCGCGCGGGTCTGGTTCGCAGCTTTCAACAGACGAACACCTTCGGCGGGGCGAGCGTAGGCGAAAACATCTCTCGCGCCATCCGGTTCAGTGGAGGCCGGCGCGCCTCCTCGGACGGCATCTCCCACATGATCGAAAAGTTCGAACTGGCATCGCGCCTCGACGAACGGAGTGACAAGCTGCCCTATGGTTTGCAGAAGATGCTCGGCCTCATCCTCACCTACGCTACCCGTCCCAAAGTCTTGCTTCTCGACGAACCGGCAGCAGGTCTCGAGAGGCGTGAACGCACTCGGATTGACGACTTCGTGCGCCACGCGCAGCGCGAACTCGGTTGCAGCGTGCTCATCGTCGAGCACGACATGGATCTGATCCGGCGCCTGTGCCCATCGGTGCTCGTTCTCGATGCGGGCCGTGTCCTTGCCTCAGGCCCGCCCGCAGAGGTGCTATCGCGCAAGGATGTCCTCGATGCTTATGTCGGTGCCATCGATGAAGAGGCTGCCTGATGCTCGCGATCGAAGATCTCGAGGTTCGCTACGGCGGCATCACGGCACTGCGTCGGGTCTCAATCTCGGCAGAGGCCGGCGAGACCGTGCTGCTCGTCGGCGCCAACGGTGCCGGCAAGTCGAGCCTCATCAACGCGGTCATCGGCCTTGTCTGCACCACGAGCGGGATTGTGCGCTTCGCCGGGCGGGACGTGAGCGCGCTGTCCTGCGACGAGCGGGCCCGAGCGGGTATTGGTTATTCGCCGGAGGGCCGCCGCGTCTTCCCGACGATGTCGGTGGAAGACAATGTTCTCACTGGCGCTTACCGCCTCGGCGCGGCGCGCCAGCGGCAATCGTGGGAATGGCTTGTGTCCGTCTTTCCTCTCCTCGAGGAACGCGCCAAGCAGCCGGCGGGCCAGCTCTCCGGCGGGCAGCAGCAGATCGTGGCACTCGCCAGGGCGATGAGTTCGTTTCCGCCGTTGCTATTGCTCGACGAACCCTTCCTAGGGCTGGCGCCCGTGTGGATCACCCGCATCAGCGAAGCCGTTCGGCACATGCAGGCACGCGGCACCACAATCCTGATGACGGAGCAGATGGCGAGGCCAGCGCTCAAGCTTGCCGCACGTGGCTATGTCATGCGCGGCGGGGAAGTCCGGCGCAGCGGTACAGTGGCAGAAATCCAGGATCTTGCTCTGTCCGAGGAGTATTTGTGATGATGAATTTCAAAAACACCAAGGAATGTAAAGTATTAAATGGGATTGTAATTTCTTCGACCACAGGAGACGGAAGATTTACGATGAGCTCTTCGTGTCCATTCACTGAGGAATACGCGTGATGAAACTCGGGATGGAGGGGAAAACTGCCGTCATCACGGGCGGCAGCAAGGGGATCGGGCTCGAGACAGCACGCTTGCTTGCCGAAGAAGGAGCAGCGGTGCTTATTTGCGCACGGCGGCAATCAGCCCTCGAGGAAGCGCGCGCCGACATCGCGAAGACGACCGGCGCGCGGGTGGAAACATTTTCATTGGATGTCACGGATCTTTCCCAAATCGCACAGTTGCCGCGCGTCGCCAAGGAGCGTCTGGGCCGCATCGACATGCTGGTCAACAATGCCGGCACCGGCACATACAAGCCGTTTCTCGAGGTTACGGACGAAGAATTGCAATACGGCATGGCTATCAACTTCTTCGCCCAGTTTCGCATCTGCCAGCGCATCATCCCCCTCATGGTCGAGCAGAATGGGGGAAGCATCGTCAACGTCGCCGGCGAGACCGGCATCATGGTGACCATGCCCCCGTTTTTGTCGTCCTGCACCGGACCTGCGAAGTCGGCAGAGATCCGCTTCTCCAAGATCCTTGCCAATGAGTTTGGGCCACACAACATCCGCGTAAACTGCGTTGTACCTGGCTTCGTGAACACGCCCGAGCGCTTCTCCAAGTGGGAACGCGAACTCGCCAAGCGCCACCTCAGCGCCGAAGAGGCGGATACGGAACGCCGTCTCTGGTCGGCCAACAACTCGATGCGCAATACGCGCTGGGGCACACCGGAAGAATTGGCCAACCTGATCGTGTTCGCACTCTCCGACCGCGCGAGCTTCGTCAACGGGGCTGTTCTCGTCGCCGACAATGCGATGGACAAATCATGAGCCAGCCGTGAAATCCGGGCCCACGATGAAACGTTTCCACGCGATAAACCAGAAATCAGCTCGCCCACAGGACCCATCATGAGCATTGATAGACCCCTGAGCGGCATCACTGTTGTCGAACTCGGCCACAGCGTCGCTGCCCCATTTGCCGGGCAGATCCTGGCCGATCTTGGTGCGCGAGTGATCAAGGTGGAAAACCCTGATGGTGGCGACTATGCCCGCGGCTGGGGGCCGCCCTTCTGGAATGGCTCCTCCACGTCGTTCCATTGCCTTAATCGGGGCAAGGAAGGAGTGACGGTGGATTTCTCGCGGGAAGATGACGTAGAGGCTCTCAGAACGTTGATCCTGGCGAAGGCCGATGCGGTGATTCAGAATCTGCGGCCGGGAATCCTTGAGAAGTTCGGGCTCACGGCCGCGGCTCTGCGAACCGAAAAGCCGTCGCTCATCTGGTGCGATATTGGCGCATTCGGAGCGACAGGACCTCTGGCGAAGAAGCCAGGCTATGATCCGCTCGCCCAGGCCAGTACAGGCATCATGAGCGTCACCGGCGAGGGTGAAAGGCCGCCGGTGCGCGTCGGCGTGTCGCTGATCGACATGGGCTCCGGCATGTGGACCGTCATCGGAATGCTATCGGCTCTTCTGGCGCGCAACAGCACCGGCGAGGGGCGGACCGTGGCAACCTCCCTTTACGAGACAGGCCTCGCCTGGATGACCATCCCTCTTGCCGGCTACGCGGCCTCTGGTGACGTCCGAAAGCCTCATGGTTCGGGAATTGCCGAGATCGTGCCTTACCAGGCGTTCGAGACGGCCGATGGCTGGCTCATGATCGCGGCGGGGAACGACAATCTCTATCGCAAGCTCTGCGCGGCTCTGAATTTACCTGCCTTGGCGCAAGATCCGGATTTCGCAACCAACCCGATGCGCGTCGTCAACCGCGATCGGTTGCTTCCTCAGATCGCGGCGGCGGTTCGCCCCCAAAAAACCGCCGCGCTCGGGGACACGCTGGATGCCGCCGGCGTCCCGAATGCTCCGCTCCTCACCACCGATCAGGTCGCCGAGCACCCGCAGACCCGGGCCCTCGATATGACCGTCCGTTGTGGAGCCGATGGTATCGATCTGGTCGGGGTCCCGTTGGCGTTCGAGGGGAAAAGGCCCCGGGCACGCACTGGCGCCCCCAAGCTTGGCGAGCACAACGCATTGCTCGGAGCCGCCGCCCCGAAAGGAGTGGTCAATGCGCAATGATTTCGAGACGTTGTTCCTCGAACACATCGACAGGCACATCTTGCTCGTCACACTCGATCGGCCCGAGGCAGCAAACGCCATGAACACGCGCATGGGCCTCGATCTCATGGAGCTGTTCGAAGGCCTCCTGTTGAACCTCGAAGACGTTCGCGTGGTCATCGTCACCGGGCGCGGCGAGAAGGCCTTCTGCGCCGGCGGAGATCTGAAGGAACGCAAGGGCATGTCCGATGCCGCATGGCAGTCGCAGCACGTGATTTTTGAGCGGATGGTGCGGGCCCTCATGGGCTGCCCGGTCCCGCTGATCGCCTGCGTGAACGGGGCGGCTTACGGCGGGGGCTGCGAGGTCGCGGCGGCGGCCGACTTCGTCTATGCCTCGACGAATGCGCGTTTCGCTCTCACGGAGGTAACGCTCGGCATCATGCCGGGCGCGGGCGGGACGCAAAACCTGCCGCGGGCCGTCGGCGAGAGGCGAGCCCAAGAGCTGATCCTCACTGGGGCGCCTTTCTCGGCGGAAGAGGCCGAGAAATGGGGACTCGTCAACAAGGTGTTGCCGCCCGAGGGATTGCGCGACGCGGCGCTCGCGACTGCCCGGCGCATTGCCGGCAACGGCCCGATCGCAGTGCGCCAGGCCAAGCAGGCCATCCGTCGCGGCTTGCAGATGTCGATATGGGACGGCCTCGCATATGAGATCGAGGCGTACAATCGAATGGTTCCGACGGAGGACCGGCGAGAGGGGGTGCTCGCCTACAACGAGCGCCGTAAGCCAAATTTCCGCGGCCTCTAAAGGGAAATGAAGATCATGCGTGAGCGTGCTTGTGTCCGCGAAGTCGGGCCACGCGACGGGATCCAGATGGTGCGGACTGTGCTGGCGACGGAGCGCAAGCTCACCTGGTGCCGACGGGCCGCCAAGGCAGGCATCCGTGAAATCGAAGTGACATCCTTCGTTCCTGCCAAGGTCGTGCCCCAATTCGGGGATGCGGAAGCTGTAGCGAGAGGCGCGATCGCGCTTGGCGGCTTCACGGCCTCCGCGCTGGTGCCCAATCTTAAGGGCGCCGCGCGGGCGATCGCGACCGGTTTGCCGCGGATCAACTATGTCCTCTCCGCTAGCGAGGAGCACAACCTCGCCAATGTCCGGCGCACGACCGAGGAGTCGCTTGCGGATTTTGGGCGCATCGTGGCGCTCCGCAATGCGGCCCCCGGCCCCCGGGTGACGCTCGGTGCCGGCATTGCGACGGCTTTTGGCTGCACTATCCAGGGCGCGGTCCCCGAAAAGCGGGTCATCGAGCTTGCGATCCGGCTTGCCGAGGCCGGCGCTGATGAGGTCATCGTCGCCGATACGGTCGGCTACGGCGATCCGGGGCAGGTTCGCCGCATCGTTGGGGACATCACCAAGGCTGTCGGGAAGCTGCCCGTCGCCTGCCATTTCCACGATACCCGAGGCCTCGGGCTCGCCAACGTCACCGCCGCGATCGAGGTCGGGGTTCGAGCCTTCGATGCCTCTCTCGCGGGCCTCGGCGGCTGTCCATTCGCTCCTGGCGCGACGGGCAACATCGATACGGAGGACACGGTCTTCCTCCTGGAACAGCTCGGATTCGATACCGGCGTCGATTTGGAGGCCCTGGTCGCGCTGCGTCACGAGGTCGAGGCGTGGCTACCCGGAGAGCGCTTCTCGGGCGCAATCGCGCGCGCCGGCCTTCCCAAGACTTATCGCCGCCCTGGCGTGGCCGCGCCCTGAAAGGATAGCCGATGAACCGCCGTGACACGGCCTCTCCCGATACCGCGGTGACCCTTGCTCTTGGCGAGGATTATCCGGAATTGCGCCATTCCGTTCGACGCATTTGCGAGGGCTTCCCCGGCGAGTACTGGCGCGACCTCGATGATAAGAGGGCGTATCCCACCGAATTCGTCCAGGCGTTGACCAAATCCGGATTTTTGGGGGCCCTGATTCCAGAGGAGTACGGTGGCGCCGGCCTGCCGTTGCGGGCGGCGGCCGTGATCTTGGAGGAGATCAACGCGTCAGGCTGCACGGCAAGCCCCGCTCACGCTCAAATGTACATCATGGGAACGCTTCTGCGGCACGGCAACGAGAAGCAAAAGCAGCGCTATCTGCCCGGCATCGCCTCCGGCGAGTTGCGTCTGCAGGCCTTCGGCGTCACGGAGCCCACGACCGGATCTGACACCACCCAGCTAAAGACACGCGCTGTGCGGCAAGGCGACCACTACATAGTCAACGGGCAAAAGGTTTGGACATCGCGCGCCCTTCATTCCGATCTGATGCTGCTCCTCGCCCGAACGACGCCCCGTGAGCAGGTCAAGAAGCGCACCGAAGGACTTTCGGTGTTCCTCGTCGATTTGAGGAAGGCCAAGGGAAACGGCATCGAGATCCGGCCCATCAAGGCGCTCATCAATCACAACACCACCGAAGTCTTTATCGAGAACCTGAAGGTGCCGGTTGAGGATCTGATCGGTGAGGAGGGCCAGGGCTTTCGCTACATCCTCGATGGGATGAATGCCGAACGCATCCTCGTCGCCTCCGAATGCGTGGGCGACGGACGTTGGCTGCTCAAGAAGGGTGTCGATTATGCGAATGAGCGTCGGGTCTTCGAGCGACCGATCGGGCAGAACCAGGGGGTGCAGTTTCCGCTCGCCCGCGCCTATGCCGAGCTCGAGGCCGCCGACCTGATGTGCCGGCGAGCCGCAGCGCTCTTCGATGCCGGCAGGCCGTGTGGAGCGGATGCCAACATCGCCAAGCTGCTCGCCTCCGAAGCGACGTGGAAAGCCGCCGACACCGCGTTGCAGACCCATGGTGGTTTCGGTTTCGCGCAGGAATACGACATCGAACGTAAATGGCGCGAGGCGCGCATCTATCAGACGGCGCCGATCTCGACGAATCTCGTGCTCGCCTATGTGGCGCAGCACGTCCTCGGCCTTCCCCGGTCCTATTGAGGCGCAACCCATGCTCAACATTACCAAGCAATCAGCGGATTTCGTCGCGAGCATCAGCCATGACGGCCTGCCGGAGAGTTGTGTCCGGGCCGCGAAGATCGGATTTGCGGACTGCGTCGGCGTGATGATCGCGGGGGCGGCCGAAGAGCCGGTGCGCATCGTGTCAGCAATGGTCCCCACGGTGTTGCAAAACGATGCAGCCCCCGAAATCCCCTCGGGTCGCAACCTGTTGGCGCCCGACGCCGCTTTCGTCAATGGCGTCGCCGCCCATGTGCTCGACTATGATGACGTCGCCTTGGCCGGCCATCCCAGCGCGGTGCTCGTGCCGTCGATCCTCGCCGAGGGTTGGAC
>JAFAQA010000261.1 GCA_019246665.1 Hyphomicrobiales bacterium | reverse complement strand
TTTCCTCGTCGCGCTCGCTCAGGCGCTGCGCTTCTACTCGCGCCTGCCGGTCCCGCGTCTTCCCGAAGAGACAGTGCTTATGGGAGGCGCGCTCGATTTCCCGGAGATCGCGCCGGCCGTGCCGGTCGCAGGGGGCATCATCGGCGCGGTGGCAGCGCTGGCGATCTTCCTCGCCCATGGCCTGGGCCTCGGGGTGCTAGTGGCCGGTATGCTCGCCGTGGGGACCGGTATCCTGGTCACCGGCGCCTTGCATGAGGATGGGCTCGCCGACACGGCGGACGGGTTCTTCGTGGGGGCAAGCCGGGAGCGGCGCCTCGAGATCATGCGCGACAGCCGGCTCGGCACCTTCGGTGGGCTCGCGCTGATCATGGCCATGTTGTTGCGGGTCGGCCTCATTGCCGATCTTGCGTTCGACGGGCCACGAGCGGCCGCCACGGCGCTGATCGCCGCGGCCGCGCTCTCGCGCGCCGCCGGCTTGATGCCGCTCGCGCTCCTCACGCCCGCGCGGCGGGACGGGGCCGGCGCCGCGGCCGGGCGGCTCCCCGTCCCGGCCTTCACCAATGCCGTGATCATCGGCTGCGGCATCGCCATCGTGCTTGTGCTCATCGGAGGCTTCGGCGTGCTGCGCGCGCTTGGCGCTTGCGTCGCGGCCCTCATTGTGGCGCGCGGCGCTTGCGCGCTCGCGGAACTGAAGATCGGCGGCCAGACCGGAGATGTCGCGGGCACGACGCAGATTGCTTGCGAGCTCGCCTGCTATTTGGTCCTGGCCATGGGATAGGTCTTGCTTTTCGCTTCTTCATCGCCCAAGGCCGAGACCGCAACTTGCCCTTGACGATTTCCCCATGGAACTGATCGAGACGCCTTGCCTCGGCATCTGCCTCATCTCGCCGCAGGACGGGATGTGCGTTGGTTGTGCCCGCACCGTCGACGAGATCTCGCGCTGGAGCGCGATGGATGCCGCCGAGCGCCGCGCCATCATGGACGGCTTGCCGGATCGTCGGCAGCGCTCCCGCCGTGGCGGACGTAAGACGCGGCTCGAAGACCGGTGCCAATGATGGGCCTGGAAAGACAAAGGGCGGGCCCTCCTTCTCCCGCCCATAAGGCGGCAGGAGGAGCTGGCCTTAACCCAGATTCAGCTCCTTGAAGAAGTCGTTCCCCTTGTCATCGATGACGATGAAGGCTGGGAAATTCTCGACCTCGATGCGCCACACCGCTTCCATGCCGAGCTCCGGGTATTCGAGCGGCTCGACCTTGCGGATGCAATCTTGCGCAAGTCGCGCCGCGGCGCCGCCGATCGAGCCGAGGTAGAAGCCGCCATGGGCCTTGCAGGCTTCGCGCACCACGGGTGAGCGATTGCCCTTGGCGAGCATCACCATCGAGCCGCCCGCTGCCTGGAACTGATCGACGAAGGCGTCCATGCGGCCTGCGGTCGTCGGCCCGAACGAGCCCGAGGCATAACCGTTCGGCGTCTTGGCGGGACCTGCATAGTAGACGGGGTGATCCTTGATATAGCTCGGCAGGCCCTCGCCGCGATCGAGACGTTCGCGCAGCTTCGCATGAGCGAGATCGCGCGCCACGATCATCGGCCCGGTGAGCGAGAGCCGCGTCTTCACGGGATGCCGGGTGAGCTCGGCGAGAATCCCGCGCATCGGGCGTCTCAGATCGATCGGTACCACATCGCCGCCGAGCTTGCCCTCGTCCACCTCGGGCATGAAGCGCGCCGGATTGTGCTCGAGCTCCTCGAGAAAGACCCCCTCCCGCGTGATCTTGCCGAGCGCCTGCCGGTCGGCCGAGCACGAAACGCCGAGCCCGATCGGCAGGCTCGCGCCATGTCGAGGAAGTCGGATGACGCGCACGTCGTGGCAGAAATACTTGCCGCCGAATTGGGCGCCGACGCCGAGCGACTGGGTGAGCTTGTGGATCTCGGCCTCGAGTGCGAGGTCGCGAAACGCATGCGCCTCTTCCGAGCCCTGAACCGGAAGCGCGTCGAGGTAACGCGTGGAGGCGAGCTTCACGGTTTTCATCGTCTGCTCGGCCGAAAGCCCGCCGATCACGATGGCGAGGTGGTAGGGCGGGCAGGCGGCGGTACCGAGCGTGAGGATCTTTTCCTTGAGAAAGGTGAGGAGGCGATCATGCGTCAGGATCGAGGGCGTCGCCTGGAACAGGAAGCTCTTATTGGCGCTGCCGCCGCCCTTGGCGATGAAGAGGAACTTATAGGCGTCCTCGCCCTCGGCATAGATCTCGATTTGCGCCGGCAGATTCGAGCGTGTGTTCTTCTCCTCGAACATCGAGAGTGGCGCGAGCTGTGAGTAGCGCAAATTGCGCTTGAGATAGGCGTCGCGCACGCCCTCGGCGATCGCGCCCTCGTCCTCACCCTTGGTGAAGACGAGGCGGCCTTTCTTCCCCATCACGATCGCGGTGCCGGTGTCCTGGCACATGGGAAGCACGCCGCCCGCCGCGATGTTGGCGTTCTTGAGAAGGTCGTAAGCGACGAATTTGTCGTTCGAGGTGGCCTCTGGATCATCGAGGATGCGGGCGAGCTGAGCAAGGTGACCCGGCCGCAAGAGGTGATTGATGTCGACGAAGGCCTGCTCGGAGAGACCCCTGATCACCTCGCGCTCGACCGCGAGGATCTCCTGGCCGTCGAACCTCTCGGCGCGCACCCCCTCTTGCGTGAGCTTGCGGTAAGGCGTCGTGTCCCCGACAAGCGGAAAAAGCTCCTGGAACTGGTAAGTCATCACAAGCGTCCTGTTTGAGATTCGCGAGCGTCGCCCTTGGCGCCTGCGCGCTGGTTCAGAGCCTGCCGGCTTTCGATGAAATTGCCCGCATGCTCAAACTCCTGGAGAAGCATAAACTTTTCGAAAAAAGATATGCATTCATGCTCTGCTTCGATGGCGGCAGGCGGAAGCTGTCCCAGGCTCGATCGTCAAGCGGCCGCGGGCTGCTGCGTGAGCAGGGCGAAAATGCCGTCGGCGTCGCGCGTAGCGCGAAGCTTCGACGTGATTGCAGGGTCGCGCAGCAGCCGCGCCATCCGGGCGAGCGCCTTGAGATGGTCCGCGCCCGCGGCTTCGGGGGCGACCAGGAGGAAAATGAGGTCGACGGGCTCGCCGTCGAGCGCATCGAAATCGATCGGCTTCTCGAGGCGTGCGAAGACACCGTGCAGCTTCGCGACCTTGGCAAGCTTGCAATGGGGGATGGCGATGCCGGCGCCGATGCCGGTCGATCCGAGGCGCTCCCGCTGCAAAACGGCGTCGAACACATCCCGCTCCGGCAGGCCGGTGACGGCGGCCGCGCGCGCGGAGAGCTCCTGCACGGCCTGCTTTTTGCCGTTCACCTTGAGCGCCGGCAAAACCGAGCCGGGAACGAGGAGATCATCGAGAGGCATGGGTTTTCAAAGCTCCAGAGGAAGGTGAGGATGCCGGCGCCATCACGGCGCGAACAGCGTTTCTCACCCCGAGCCGTCGGGGTCGCCGGCAGGGTCCACCCAGCCGATATGCCCGTCGAGACGGCGATAAACAACATTGACGCGGCCACTGGTGGCGTGGCGAAAGACGAGGATCGGCAAGCCGCTCGATTCGAGCTCGGCGGCCGCATCGCCCGCCGAAAGGCGCCGAAGCCGGACTTCCTCCTCGGCGACGACCACCGGCTGAAATCCTTGTGGGACGGCTTGTTCGGTCTCGGCTGCCGCGAGTCCGTCGGAACGCTGTTCTTCGCCCGGAGCACCGGCTGCTCCAGGGCGCCGCTCCTTGAGCTTGCGCTTGTAGCGGCGCAACCTTTTCTCGATGCGTTCGGAAGATATGTCGGCGCTCGCATAGGGGTCGTGAGAAATGGCCGACGCCTGCAGATCGACACCCGTATCCAGATGGAGGGAGCAATGGGTGCGAAACGCTGTGCCCTCGCGCTCGACGACAGCATGGCCGCCGAATCCACCATCGAAATAGCGTTTCACGGCCTGTTCCACCCTCATTGCAATCTGCCCTCTGAGCACCTCCCCGATGTCCATGTTCTTACCCGACACCCGTAAAGTCATGGATGCCACCTTTTCGGTTTCCAGCCGATGGGGCCTTGGCCCCACCTGCCTACAGTCCAAGCGTTAAGGAGCCCGCAGCCTCAAGTCAACGCGGGGGGACGAAGCTCGGCATGCAATTTATGTGCAATCCCAAATCGACAATTGACGGCTTGCAACCGCCGGGAACAACACCCTCTAAAGTATGTGGGCGAGTTGCGCTTTCCTTCAAGGTCATGGCCTGCGGTCCAGACAGGCATGATCGCAGGCTCCAGCACTGATTGCGGGGTTTCGGCGCGCGGGTCAAGCTGCTAATGTTCTTTCTGCCAGTGGATCGATTCCGACGGACGGTTCCCATCCTTCGGTAAAGTCTGTCCATGATTTATCGGGGCCGGAGCACCGGGAGAGGCTCTCGGCAGCCTGGGCCGACGGGTTATTCCCGCCCTTCGCTAGAAGGCGCGGCGCGACCACCGGCCGGGCGCTGGCGCCGCGCCGCCCGGAACGCCTCTGCCGGAACGGCGAGGCCGCACGAGGCAGGGGCGAGGGGTTGCATCGATTCATACAAGCACAGAGGGAGAACCGCGAATGCCGCGCCAGTCCAATCTTGCCAGAACCACGACCAGTGCCCCGAACGATCTCGAGGCCTTTTGGATGCCGTTCACGCCGAATCGCGCATTCAAGAAGCGTCCGCGAATGATCGCACGTGCCAAGGACATGCACTATTACACCCCGGAGGGGCGTGCCATTTTGGATGCGACGGCCGGCATGTGGTGCACCAATGCGGGCCACAACCGCGATCCGATCGTCGCGGCGATCAAGGACCAGGCCGAGGAGCTCGATTACGCGCCCCCGTTCCAATTCGCCCATCCCAAATCCTTCCACCTGGCCTCGCGTATCGCCGAGCTCGCGCCCGGCGATCTCGACCATGTGTTCTTCACCAACTCAGGATCCGAGGCGGTCGATACCGCGCTCAAGATGGCGCTTGCCTATTGGAATGTTTCCGGCCAAGGCAGCCGCACGCGCCTCATCGGCCGTGAGCGCGGCTATCACGGGGTCGGCTTCGGCGGCATCTCGGTCGGTGGCATCGTCGGCAACCGCAAGATGTTCGGGACGCTGCTGGCGGGGGTCGACCATCTGCCGGCCACCTATAACCGCGAGCACCAAGCCTTTACCAAGGGCGAGCCGGAATGGGGCGCGCATCTCGCCGATGAGCTCGAGCGCATCGTTGCGCTGCACGATGCCTCGACTGTCGCGGCCGTCATCGTCGAGCCGATGGCGGGATCGACCGGCGTGCTGCCGCCGCCCAAAGGGTATCTGAAGCGTTTGCGCGCCATTTGCGACAAGCACGGCATCCTCCTCATTTTTGATGAGGTGATCACCGGCTTCGGACGCCTTGGCACGGCTTTCGCGGCTGAGCGCTACGGCGTCATCCCCGACATGATCACCTTCGCCAAAGGCGTGACCTCCGGCACGGTGCCGATGGGCGGCGTGATCACGCGCAAGCACATCCACGATGCCTTCATGAAAGGGCCCGAGCACGTCGTCGAGTTCGCGCATGGCTATACCTATTCGGCGCATCCGCTCGCCGTCGCTGCCGGCATCGCCACGCTCGATGTCTACCGCGAAGAGGAACTCTTCGAACGGGCGAAGAAGCTCGAGCCCGTTTGGGCAGAAGCGATCCATGGGTTGAAGGGCGAGCCCAATGTGCTCGACATCCGCACGCTCGGCCTCGTCGGCGCGGTCGATCTCGCCTCGAAGCCCGACGCGGTCGGCAAGCGCGCCTATGAGGCGATGGAGAAGGGCTTTCACGAGCACGACATCACCTTGCGCATCACCGGAGAGACGCTGGCTCTCACGCCGCCGCTCACCATTTCGGAGGCGCAGATCGGCGAAGTCGCCGACAAGCTCAGGGCGGTGATTCGATCGGTGGCGTGAGGCCATCTTCCTCCGC
>JAFAQA010000170.1 GCA_019246665.1 Hyphomicrobiales bacterium | reverse complement strand
CGCTCGCGGCCGCTTCGCGCTTTCCGTCTCCCGCGCTCGCGCAAGGCTCCGACGCGCGCACCTTGCGTTTCGTGCCCCAGGCCAATCTCGCGAATTTCGATCCCATTTGGGGCACGCAATATGTGGTGCGCAACGCGGCGGCGCTCGTCTGGGATACGCTCTACGGCGTCGACGAGAATCTCGCCCCGCAACGCCAGATGGTCGAAAGCGAGACCGTCACCGAGGATGGGCTCACCTGGACCTTCACGCTTCGTCCGGGGCTGAAATTCCACGACGGCGAGCCTGTTCTCGCCAAGGACGCGGTCACGAGCGTGGCGCGCTGGTCGGCGCGCGACCCGATGGGGATCATGCTCAAAGGCATGCAGGAAGAGCTCGTCGCGGTGGATGACCGAAGCTTCAGGTGGGTGCTGAAAAAACCCTTTCCGAAGATGCTCTTCGCGCTTGCCAAGAACAACGCGCCTTGCAGCTTCGTGATGCCGGAGCGGATCGCCAAGACCGACCCCTTCAAGCAGATCACCGAATATGTGGGCTCGGGCCCGATGCGCTTCGTCAAGAACGAATGGGTGCCTGGCGCGCGCGCCGTCTTCGCCAAGAACGCCGATTACGTGCCCCGCAGCGAGCCGGCCTCCTGGCTCGCCGGCGGCAAGAAAATCCTCGTCGATCGCATCGAATGGATCGTGATGCCCGATCCCGCGACGGCGTCAGCCGCGTTGCAGAACGGTGAGGTCGATTGGTGGGAAAACCCGATCTCGGATCTCGTGCCGCTGTTGCGCAAGAATGCGAACATCAAGGTCGATATCGCCGATCCGCTCGGCAATATCGGGTCGTTCCGGATGAATCATCTTTATCCGCCCTTCAACAATGTGAAGGCGCGCCGCGCCATCCTCATGGCCTTGAGCCAGGAGGATTATATGCGCGCGCTCGTCGGTTCCGACGACAAGCTTTGGCGGCCAATTCCAGGATATTTCACGCCTGGCACGCCGCTCTACAATGATGAGGGTGGCGAGATCCTCAAAGGCAAGCGCGATCTCGACGGCGCGAAGCGCCTCCTCGCCGAGGCCGGCTACAAGGGCGAGCCGATCACTTGCGTGGTGGCGCAGGATCAGCCGATCACGAAGGCCCAAGGCGATGTGACGGCGGACCTCCTCAAGCAGCTTGGCATGAACGTCGATTTCGTCGCGACCGATTGGGGCACCACCGGAACGCGGCGCGCTCTCAAGAATCCGCCGAGCCAGGGCGGCTGGTCGATGTTCCACACCTGGCACGCAGGCGCCGATTGCATCAACCCCGCCGCATACACGGCGCTGCGCTGCAACGGCGACAATGCCTGGTTCGGCTGGCCGAACAGCCCCGAGGTCGAGAGCGACATCACGGCCTGGTTCGATGCCAAGACGCTCGATGAGGAGAAGGTCGTGATGCGCAAATTGAACAAGGACGCGCTCGACTTCGTCGTCTATGCGCCCACCGGCTTCTTCCTTAGCTATCAGGCTTGGCGCAAGAACATCGAGGGGGTGGTGAAAGGCCCCTTGCCCTTTGCCTGGGGCGTGACGAAGACTGCCTGAAGCTTCTGCGCCATGGGCGGCTATGTCGTGAGACGCATCCTCTCGACCATCCCGGTGATGGCGGTGGTGGCGCTCTTCGTCTTCAGCCTGCTTTATATCGCGCCTGGGGATCCCGCCGCCATCATCGCCGGCGATCAGGCGACCCCTGCCGACATCGAGCGCATCCGCCAGAGCCTTGGCCTCGAACGGCCCTTCCTCGTCCAGTTCGGGGATTGGGTCTGGCGCATCCTGCACGGCGACCTCGGCACCTCGATCTTCACCAACCTTCCGGTCACCAATCTCATCGCACAGCGCATCGAGCCGACGCTCTCGCTGATGCTGGTGACGCTCATCCTCGCGATCGGCGTCGCGGTCCCCCTCGGCGTCGCCGCGGCCTGGAAGGCGGGCAGCTTGGTCGACCGGCTGGTGATGGTCTTTGCCGTCTTCGGTTTTTCCGTTCCCGTTTTCGTGATCGCCTACCTTCTCGCCTATGTGTTCGCCCTCGAGCTCGATTGGCTCCCCGTGCAAGGCTACACACCGATCTCGCACGGGTTCTGGCCCTGGCTCCAGAACCTCATTCTTCCCGCGGTCGCGCTTGGTGCAATCTACATCGCGCTGATCGCGCGCATGACGCGTGCCACCATGCTCGAAGTTCTGCAGCAGGATTACATCAAGACTGCACGCGCCAAAGGCATCGGCCAGAGCGGCATCCTCTTCGTGCATGCCTTGAAGAACGCGGCCGTGCCGATCGTCACGGTGATCGGGCTCGGCATCGCGGCGCTCATCGGCGGTGCGGTGGTGACGGAGAGCGTGTTCGTGATCCCCGGGCTCGGGCGGCTCACCGTGGATTCCATCCTGCGGCGCGATTATCCGGTGATTCAGGGTCTCGTCCTGCTCTTCAGCTTCGCCTATGTGCTCGTCAATCTCGGCATTGACCTCCTCTACACCTTGCTCGACCCGAGGATCCGCTATTGAGCGCCGCCTCCGAGATGGCCACCACCTCCTTGGCAGAAGGCCCGGTCGTCGAAGCGCCTGAGCTTCCCGATGTGCTCGCGCCGGCAAAGCCGCATGGCAAGGCGATCAGCTTCTGCCTTCGCCATCCCACGATCGTGATCGGCGGCGGTATCCTGCTCCTCATGATTCTCATCGCCCTATTCGCGCCTTATCTCGGCACGGTCGATCCGACCGCCCTCGCCCCGGCGAAGCGCACGCGCGAGCCCTCGGCGCTCTTCTGGTTCGGCTCGGACATGCTCGGGCGCGACATCTATTCGCGCGTGCTCTTCGGCACGCGGGTGTCGCTCCTCGTCGGCTTCTCGGTGGCGCTCCTCGCCTCGGTCATCGGCTTGGCGATCGGGCTCGTCGCCGGCTTCTTGCGCGTGGCGGACGGGGTGGTGATGCGCGTGATGGACGGCCTGATGTCGATCCCGCCTATCCTCCTCGCCATCGCCTTGATGGCGCTCACGCGCGGCAGCATCGGCAATGTCATCACCGCCATCACCATCGCCGAGGTTCCGCGCGTTTCGCGTCTCGTGCGCGGTGTCGTCTTGTCCTTGCGCGAGCAGCCCTTCATCGACGGCGCGGTCGCGGCCGGGACGCGCGTCCCGATGATCATCTTGCGCCATGTCGTGCCGAACACGCTCGCCCCGCTCACGGTGCAGGCAACCTATATCTGCGCTTCCGCCATGATCACAGAGGCGATCCTGTCCTTTCTTGGCGTCGGCACGCCGCCGATCGTTCCGTCCTGGGGGAACATCATGGCCGAGGGCCGGGCGCTTTGGCAGGTGAAGTTCTACATCGTGCTTTTCCCGGCGATCTTCCTGTCGCTCACCGTGCTCGCCGTGAACCTCTTGGGCGATGGCTTGCGCGATGCGCTCGATCCCAGGCTCGCGAAGAAGCTCTGATCGATGGCGCTCCTCGAAGTCGAGAATCTGCAGACGCATTTCCGCACACCGGACGGCGTGAACCGCGCGGTCGATGGCGTTTCCTTCCATGTCGATGATGCCGAGACGCTCGCGGTCGTCGGCGAATCGGGCTGCGGCAAATCGGTGACCGCGAACTCGATCCTGCGCCTCGTTCCCGAGCCGCCAGGCAAGATCGCGGGCTCGATCAAATTTCAGGGGCGCGAGCTCCTCACGCTTCCCGAACGAACGATGCGCGCCATTCGCGGCAATGACATCGGCATGATCTTCCAGGAGCCGATGACGAGCCTCAACCCGGTGCTTACCGTGGCGCGTCAACTCGGGGAGACGCTGCGCTTGCATGAAGGGCTCGACCGCACGGCCGCCGAGGCGCGTGCGATCGAGATGCTCGACCTCGTCGGCATCCCCGAGCCGCGCCGGCGCGTCAGGAACTATCCGCATCAGCTTTCGGGCGGCATGCGCCAGCGCGTGATGATCGCCATGGCGCTTGCGTGCAGCCCGAAGCTTCTCATCGCCGACGAGCCGACGACGGCGCTCGACGTCACCATCCAGGCGCAGATCCTCGAGCTGATGGCCGATCTCAAAAGGCGCACTCGCACCGCAATCATCCTGATCACGCATGATCTTGGAGTCGTCGCCGAGTTCGCGCAGCGCGTGATGGTGATGTATGCGGGGCGCAAGGTCGAGGAGGCTTCGGTAGTCGACCTCTTCCGCACCCCGCGTCATCCTTACACGCAAGGGCTTATCGGGGCGGTGCCGAAGCTCGGCTCCTCACTCGAAGGCGAAGAGACCCGGCTCGCCGAGATTCCGGGGATCGTGCCGAGCCTCAAGCAGCGCATTCAGGGCTGCGTCTTCGCCGGTCGGTGCCCTCGCGTGACCGAGATTTGCCGCAACGTGGCGCCGGTGCTCGAGACGAAGGCTCCGGGCCATGTGGCCGCCTGCCATCACGCGTCGAAACAGGCGCTCGCCGCATGAGCTTGCCGCTTCTCGCCGTCAACGATCTCAAGAAGCATTTCGCCGTGCGAAAGTCGCGGCGCGGCGGCGCGGCGGGCTTCGTGCGGGCCGTCGACGGTGTCTCTTTCGAGATCGCGCGCGGCGAAACATTGTCGCTCGTCGGCGAATCGGGATGCGGCAAATCAACGGTCGGGCGCGCGGTACTCCGCCTCAGCGACATCACGGCGGGCGAGATCGTGCTCGACGGGCAGCGCATCGACGATCTCTCGGCCTCAGACTTTCGCCCTTTGCGGCGGCGCATGCAGGTCGTTTTCCAAGATCCGTTCTCGAGCCTCAACCCGCGCTTGCGCATCAAGGACACGCTCGCCGAGCCGATCCGCAATTTCGGCCTTGCGAAAACCGCGGTCGAGATCGAGAAGCGGATTGCGGAGCTCCTCGACACGGTGCGCCTGCCCCGCGACGCAATGAACCGCTTCCCGCATGAATTCTCTGGTGGCCAACGTCAGCGCATCGGCATCGCCCGCGCGCTCGCGGCGGGACCGGACATCATCATTTGCGACGAGGCCGTGTCCGCCCTCGACGTCTCGGTGAAGGCGCAGATCGTCAATCTTTTGCAGGATCTGCAAAAGGAGCTCGGCCTCGCTCTCCTCTTCATCAGCCACGACCTCGCCATTGTCGAGCACCTGACGCATCGCGTCGCGGTGATGTATCTCGGGAAGATCGTGGAGACGGCGAGGAAGCGCGAGATCTTTGCCTCGCCGAAGCACCCTTATACCTTCGCGCTTCTCTCGGCCGTCCCGGTGCCGGAGCCTGGAAATGCGCGCACCCGCATCGTATTGAAGGGGGATGTGCCAAGTCCGATCAATCCGCCCCAAGGATGCCGGTTCAACACGCGCTGCCCCTACGCCTTCGAGCGTTGCCGCATCGAGGAACCCATGCTTCGCCCGCTGGGCGAGGCACAATGGGCCGCCTGCCATCTGCACGATTTGCCGACGGCGGAGAACCCGCTCGCGGGGGGCGTGCGCGGCCCGTAGAAGGGCAGCACATATTACGAAATTTTTCTCTTATATGCTTGACGTTCTACGCTTATCGTAGCATTCTCTCCAGATGATCAAATCGTGGGCGAATAGTGCGACCCGGCGATTTGTTGAAGAGCGTAGGAGCAAGTTTTCAGGACTTGATGAGATGGCCGCGATGGAGCTGCTCGCGGCTCTTAACGCGGCTACCTCGCTAGCTGATTTGAGTCCTCTCCAATCGGTTGGCCTGCACAAGCTCAAGGGGGGTCGGAGAGGGAAATGGGCGATGACGGTGAAAGGCCCATGGCGCATCTGCTTTCGCTTCTCGGATGGGCACGCCTGGGATGTCGAGATTGTAGACTATCATTGAGGAGTGCAGAGAGATGTATCCCGTTCATCCTGGCCGCATCCTCAAGCGTGAGCTTGCCGCGCGCGATCTTTCAGCGAACAGGCTTGCGCTGGCGTTACGCGTGCCATCCGGTCGGATCACCGAGATCTTGAACGGCAAGCGCGGGATTTCGCCTGAAACCGCGCTGCGGC
>JAFAQA010000075.1 GCA_019246665.1 Hyphomicrobiales bacterium | reverse complement strand
AGGACGAATTTCGCGATGTCCGGCGGGTAGAGCTTGCGCTTCAGGCACTGGCGCTGCATCAGCTCGGCCTCCGCTTGCGGCGTCAACCAGAGCGAGAGCTGGCGCTCGGTCATGATCCACCCTGGCGCGATGGCGTTCACGCGGATGTTGAAGGGCCCATAGTCGCGCGCGAGCGAGCGCGTGAGCCCAAGAACCGCCGACTTCGACGCGGTGTAGGCGGCCATCCCGCCTTGCCCGATCATCCAAGAGGTCGAGCCGAAATTGATGATGGAACCCGCGCCGCTTTGCTTCATGTCCGGTAGCACGGCTTGCGCCGCGAAGAATTGATGCTTCAGATTGACCGCGATGCGGCCGTCCCAATATTCTTCGGTGACCTCCTCCGTTTTGTGGCGCTCGTCATGGGCCGCGTTGTTGACGAGGATGCTGATCGGCCCCTGAGCCCGACGAAGGCTTTCGATGGCTGCGCGCAAGGCCTTGACGTTCGTCACGTCGCAAAATTCGAAACGTACCGCACGACCTGCCTTTTGTAATTCGCCGGCGAGCTTCGTCGAGGCCTCCTTGTTGATATCGAGGAAACCCACCTTCGCCTTTTGATGTGCGAAAGCGCGCACGATTGCTTCCCCGATACCGCTTCCGCCACCGGTCACGAGAATGCTTCTTCCCTCGAGATCGGGATAGGTCGCGCCGTCGGACGGGCTGGCCATGCGTTCCTCCGAGAGCCTGAATTTCGCGATGGAAGCTGCCAAGGCGAGATCGCAATGGCCTCCCAAAGACTGGCCGAAAGCCACCCTGTCAAGCCGGCGTAGGGACCGCTCTCCCTTCGGCAATCCCGCATGGCAGAGACGCGAAATCGCCGGGCCACCATGGAAACAAAGCCGCCTCATGGGAGTATATTGCATGCATCCTCCGGAGACCGTCCCCCCTCCAGGTCCCGGTAGATGAACACTTTGACCCGCAATGGTTCGCCCGTTGCGGGTCGCTTTGTGTTTGACTTGGGTCTTGGCATTTGATCTTGCGCCCGGGATCTTGGCAGCCCTTCGGTCGGCCTTGGGCTCGGCGCTACGGAATGCACACAGGTCGGCCCACGCATCGAGCCGCCCCGACCCGTACGTTTCCCACCACTCGCTGCGCTCGCGGGGGGAGGGAATGCCCAGCGCCGATCCTTGACTTTGCCGAGATGCGCCAGCGCCGGGCCCCTCCTTCCCTCCACGAGCCACGGGTTTCAGTCTTGCGGCGACGATGCAGGCAGGGCGAGCGGTGGGCAGGTACGGGTGGGGGTAGAAAGAGCACCACCCTCGCCCGGAACGAAGACATACAAGGATGTGTCCATGTCCTAGCGGCTCGACGGAAAGCCGCTCGCGCTCGGCAGACATGCGGGAGAAAAGCTTGCCTTTGTCCACTGAAGCAGGCGAGTGGCGCTGTATCCGATCGAGATTGATCCGCGGGCGTGGTTCTCCGGTCGCTTGCGCAGGGATGCGCCACCTTCTCGGTTCGGCGAAGACGAGGACTTGCGATTCATGGCCGGAGTTTCCGCCGACCGCCTGATACCGCCGGCCTTCGTTTTTCTCTGGTCGACGGGCTTCGTTACGGCGCGCCTCGTTGCTGGCCATAGCGAGCCCTTTACCTTCCTGATCTGGCGTTTCGCCATCGCGGGCCTTGTGCTGGCGGTCGTCGCCGGCTTCGCCGGCGTGCGCTGGCCGCGCGGGCGGCTCGCGCTCGCGACCCCGATGTTCGCCGGCGTGCTCATTCACGGCACGTATCTTGGCGCGGTGTTCTGGTCGGTGAGCCAGGGCTTGCCCGCGGGCGTCTCGGCGCTGATCGCAAGCCTGCAGCCGATCCTCGCCGCGACCTTGGCGCAGCCGCTACTCGGCGAGCGCGTCAGTCCACGGCGCTGGGGAGGGATCGCCGCCGCGGCCACCGGCGCGTTGCTCGTGATCTCGCCCAAGCTTGGCCTTGCCGGCGAAGGGGCAATCCCGCCCTTGCCCGCCGCGATCTGCGGGCTCGGCACGATCAGCCTCACCTTCGGCACCCTATTTCAGAAGCGCTTCGGCGGATCGCTCGACACACGCGTCGGCACCGCCTTGCAATATGCCGGCGCGTGCCTCGTGCTTCTGCCCTTCGCGCTGGCGCTCGAGCACGGCCGGATCGATCCCATCCCGCAAGTTATCTTCGGCCTCGCCTGGTCGATCTTCGGCATGTCGATCGCCGCGATTCTCATGCTGCTCCATATGATCCGCAAAGGTGCCGTCGCGGCGGTGTCCTCGTTGTTCTTCCTCGTGCCGGCGCTCTCTTCGATGATGGCGTATGCGATGTTCGGCGAGACCCTGAGCCTCGTGCAAATCGTCGGGCTTGCCCTCGCCATCATCGGAGTGTCGGTCGCAAGCCGAGGATGAGGCGGCGAGGTGTCACCGGCCCGGCATATAGGCCCATGCGCCACGGCTGCGTTATGCTGAAGACGCTCGGCACGATGTTAACGTTCGTTGTGAGCAGATACGGATGGTCAGAAGACTTTCATTGGTGCGCATGATCTCATCGCAAAACTGCAGCCGGATCATGCGGCAGGAGAAATTCGCGGAAGACGGGCAGCTTTGCATGAAGGAGGTTTCGTGAACGAGACGCGAGCGCCGGCAACTCCCGGGCGCGGCGATCCTTCTTCCTCGCCGCAAATCGCGGAGAACGGGGGAAAGCCGCGCGGCTTCGACCATGTCGAGAGCTGGATTTTCGATCTCGATAATACGCTTTATCCTGCCGGCAGCCCGCTCTGGCCACAGATCGATGCGCGTATCACGGCCTTCGTCGCCGGGCTTTTCGGCATCGACGGCATGTCGGCGCGGGCGCTTCAGAAATATTACTACCAGCGCTATGGGACCACCTTGCGCGGCCTCATGATCGAGCATGATCTCGATCCCGCGATCTTCCTCGACTTTGCCCACGACATCGACCGCTCGACGCTCGCCGCCGACGAGGCGCTCGCGAACGCGATCGCGGCGCTTCCGGGGCGCCGCTTCATCCTGACCTCGGGCTCACACGGCCATGCGATGAAGACCACGGCGCATCTCAAGATCGATCACCTGTTCGAGGGCGTGTTCGACATCGCGGCCGGTGACTTCATCCCCAAGCCCGACGAGCGAACCTACATGCGCTTCCTCGAGCACTTCAGCATCGAGCCCAAGAAGGCGGCGATGTTCGAGGATATCCCGCGCAATCTCGAAGTGCCCCATCGGCTCGGCATCACGACGGTGCTTGTCGCGCCACGCACCGATGCCAATGAACGCGATGCCTGGGAGGGAGAGGGCATAGCTGCGAGCTACATCGATCACCGCACCGACGATCTCGCCGGTTTTCTCGCGCAACTACGAAAGTCGCGAAAGGGTGAACGGTGAAAGGTGAAGGGGCCAGCGCCAATCTACTCGCTTCTCACGATTCACTCCTCACTCCTCACTCCTATCAATGGCCGGCGAACTCGATCAGCGTGCGCACCGGAACGCCGAGCTTCCTGATCTTCTCGGCGCCGCCGAGCTCGGGGAGGTCGATGATGAAGCAAGCGCCCACCACATCGGCGCCGATCTCTTTCAGCAGCTTCACGGCGCCCTCGGCCGTGCCGCCCGTC
Organism: Hyphomicrobiales bacterium; assembly: GCA_019246665.1. GTDB lineage: Bacteria > Pseudomonadota > Alphaproteobacteria > Rhizobiales > Beijerinckiaceae > GAS188. The sequence goes on along the minus strand of JAFAQA010000075.1, from coordinate 19,573 downwards.
GCGATAAGATCGTCGATGAGCATCACCTTCTCGCCCGGAGCCACACCGTCACGGTGGATCTCCATCTCGTCAAGCCCGTATTCGAGCGAATAGGCGACCCGCACGGTATCATGCGGCAGCTTGCCTTTCTTGCGGATCGGCACGAAGCCGGCCGAGAGCTGATGCGCGACCGCGCCACCCAGGATGAAGCCACGTGCCTCGATTCCGGCAACCTTGTCGATCTTGGAACCTGCGAACGGGTGCACCAGCTCGTCCACCGCGCGGCGGAAGGCACGCGCGTTGCCAAGCAAGGTGGTGATGTCGCGAAACATGATCCCGGGTCTTGGATAGTTAGGGATCGTGCGGATCGTCGACATCAGATCGTTCGGGACCGTCACGTTCATCGCCTCGTTCCTTCCACCATCGACGCCCTGCGTGTTGCCTTCGCCACGGCGCCACGACCGAATCGAAGCCTTCGTTCCTAGTCCTCGCAGCCAAAATCATGCCACCCGGACCCCGGGAGCATGTCATTGCCGTTCACACGGCGCCCTTTTGGGCGGCCTCTGCTCTAGCGAGGGCGGCGGCGGCTGTCGAGCCGGCACAAGGTTCGTTTTCTCAAAAAACGGCGGCCTCATCGCTCCGGCAACGGGAGAAGTGAGGAGGCGCCGGCCCGCATCATGCATCGCTTCGCGAGCAGCGTTTGCGCTTCACCTCCCCGCCCCGCCCATCTCGCAAATCAGGCGCCATTCGCGATCGGTCACCGGCTGCACGGAGAGGCGCGAATATTTGACGAGCGCCATTTCGGAAAAACGCGGATCCCCCTTGAGTGTGACGAGAGTCACCGGTTTCGGGATGGGTTTTACGGCCCTCACATCGACCGCGGTGAACCTTCCGCTCTCATCGGTGGGATCGGGATAGGCCTCGCGGATGACCTCGACGATGCCGACGATCTCCTTGCCCACATTCGAATGGTAAAAGAAGGCATGCTCGCCTTTCTTCATGAGCTTGAGATTCTGCTTCGCCGTGAAATTGCGAACGCCGGTCCAGGGTTCGCCCTTTGCGCCCTTCTTGACCTGTTGCTCGAAGGACCAGGCGTCCGGTTCGGATTTCAACAGCCAGTAGGCCATGGTTTGCTCCCTCGCGCCCTCACGCACTGCCGATGAGGATGCCGGCAAGGAACACCAGGATGCCGCCGATGACAACTTGAAAGGCCGCGCGAAGAAGCGGCGTGTCCATATACCGGGAGCGGACCCAGGAAATCACCGAAAGCTCGATGAGCACAATCACGGCCGCGATGGTCGTGGCGATGGAAAAGGCGTTCGGTACTGATTGTGGCACGAGATAGGGGATGGTGTGGAAGATGCCGCCGACCGTGGTCATGAGCCCGCAGACGAAACCGCGGATGAGCGGCGAACCGCGTCCGGAAAGCTTGCCGTCGTCCGCCAGGGCTTCGGCGAAGCCCATGCTGATGCCGGCCCCGATGGCGGCAGCGAGGCCCACCAGAAATGTCGGCCAATTCTCTCGCGTGGCAAAGGCTGCGGCGAAGAGGGGGGCGAGAGTCGAGACCGAGCCGTCCATCAGGCCGACAAGCCCCGGCTGGACATATTGCAGAATGAAGATCCGCCGGCTCGCCTCGTCTTCCCTTTGCCGCGCCGGCAAGGTGAGATTGCGATCCTCGCTCTCGACGGCGCGGTTCCCATGGTCGCGCTCGACTTCGGCAAGATGGACGAAGAGCTCGCGCACACCAAGGTCCTGCGTCTGAGCCGCTGCCTTGTCGTAGAAGTTGGCGGCTTGCAGCTCCATGACCTCGGCTTCCTTGCGCATGCGCTCGAGCCCGAGATTGTCCATGAGCCAAACGCTGCGTCGCTTCATGAAGCCGCGCACATCCTCGCGCCGGATCGGCGGCAAATGCTCGCCGAATCGCTCACGATAGACGTCGTAAAGGGTTGAGCGATGCGAACGCTCTTCCTCGGCCATCTCGTCGAAGACCCGCGCCGAGGCCGGGAAACTCGAGCGAAGCTTTTCGGCAAAGGTCTGATAAATGCGCGAATCCTCCTCCTCATTGGCAATTGCCAAAGCGAGAACCTCGGATTCGCTGAGCTGCGAAAGGGATTTCATGAAGCGCCTCTTTCTTTAGAATATATCTAAAGAAAGAAGTGTTGCAAGGCTCGGGCCTGATCTGGAGGCCGCACCGCACGGTGCAAGTGAGCGCCAAAGCGCTTTGCCAAATCGGTCGGGCCAGGAGGCATGGAAATGGCCTAGTGGGCACCGTCCGCAAAAAGCGTGGAAAGTACGAAAGGATCGCTCACATCGAGGTCCGGCCTCCAATGAAAGGAGCAGCCGCGCAGGAGCGAGATGACAAAGGCCAGCATGAATCACCTGTTCGCGCTTGAGCGATATTCGCGCTTCGGCACGCGGAAAAAATATAAGCATCATTTCTTGGCAAAATAAGGGGTGAGATTGGGCGCATAGTCCCTTTTGCGTCGCGCCAGGTCTCAGTCGGAGCATGCCGCGCATGGAAGCGCCGCAGCTCATAAGTTACTAGCGAAACATATTCTTTTCGGAAAAGTGGTTTCCACATTTCCGGATCATGCTCTAAAGGTCGTTTCGTCTCTGGCGACGAATCATCGCTTCATCTCACCCTTAATGCTCATCCGATGACCAGCTTGCCCTTGCTCATTCGCCGCGAAGATCCATCAGACGCGGATGCGATCGAGCGCCTGCATGAGCGTGCTTTCGGGCCGGGTCGTTTCGCCCGCACTGCTTTTCGCCTGCGAGAAGGTACGACCGCACGTGCCGATCTGTGCTTTACCGCTCATGTCGGCACTTATCTCGTCGGGTCGATCCGCCTCTCGCCGGTCACCATGGGCGGGACGCCGGGCCTCGTGCTCGGGCCGATTGCCGTCGAGCCGGCCTTCATGAGCAGAGGAATCGGTTTCGAATTGATCGCGGCGGCGCTCGACGCGGCGCGTCAGAAGGGCGATCAACGTGTCATCCTGGTGGGCGATGAACCTTATTATCGGCGCTCTGGCTTCACCAAGGTACCCAAGGGCCGCCTCGAGCTTCCGAGCCCCGTGGACCCGGAGAGGCTGTTGTGGCTTGAGCTTTTTCCGGGTGCCTTCGACGGCGTCTCGGGCGCGGTGTTGCCCGCGTAGGCCAAGGATGCACGGTTCAATTCGGTGCGTCGCGCACAGCAGGCCCGTCGCGAACCGGGGTGAAGCTCGCCAGATTTGCGGTCGTGGCTGACCGGAGCGATGCGGTCGGGAAGTGCCAAAAGCACGGCCGTCGCCACGAAGGCGAGCTGCATCCCGATCAGCCAGCCCAGATAGCGGTCGGAGCCGACCCCAAAAAAATTGCGTCAGCTCCCACACCAGCTTCGTGAAGCGCAGAAGGAGAAGAATGAGCGCGGCCACAAGGCTAACGAGAAATGGCACGAGCGCAGCGGCTCGCGAAAAGGAAGCGTTCGATCACAGGAACAGCACGAGGGCATCATCCGCAGCGATGGCTGAAATTCAGGGAGGGTCGGCGCTGTCAGGTCAGGTCATGACCCCAGTTCCGATCGGGCATGTGACTCCAGTGCCGCCAAGCCCGCAATAGCCATTCGGGTTCTTCGCGAGATATTGCTGGTGATAATCCTCGGCGAAATAGAACGGGCCCGCCTTGGCGATTTCCGTGGTGATCTTGCCGTAGCCGGAGGTCTCGAGACGCCTCTCGTAAGCCTTACGCGAGGCTTCCGCGGCGGCGATCTGTTCAGGCGTCGTGGCGTAGATGGCCGAGCGATATTGCGTGCCGACATCATTGCCCTGCCGCATCCCTTGAGTTGGGTCGTGACCTTCCCAGAAGAGGCGCAGGAGTTCCTCGAATGGGAGCTTTTTGGGATCGTAGACGACGAGAACGACCTCGTTCTGACCTGTGAGCCCGGTGCAAACTTCCTCATAGCTCGGATTGGGAGTCGTGCCACCGGCGTATCCGACCGCGGTGACCCACACACCCTCGACTTTCCAGAACGCTTTCTCGGCGCCCCAGAAGCACCCCATGCCGAAGAGCACCTGCTCCAAGCCTTCGGGATAGGGGGGCGCGAGCACGCGTCCGTTGACGAAATGGCGCTGCGCCGTGGGGATCGGCTGGGGTCGCCCGGGAAGCGCCTCGCCAGGAGAGGGCATGGCCACTTTCTTGCGGAAGGAAAACATGAAAACCTCCACTGCCTCAACGAGCGCGATGGCGTCGAACGGAGACGCCATTATGCTCTTGTTTACGTATTGAGCATGATCTTTCCGGAGAATCGATTCCGACCTGCCGCCCCACTCTGCGAAACTCGCCGGGCGTCATCTCGGCCAGGATCACCTCCGCTTTGCTTGCAGTTGAAAATAGTCGCTTCTCACCAAATCGGCTAGCGTCCCTTTGCGATCCGCCCAGCGAGGTCGGATATGTGCGGAAGGCCGGAGCCGAACTTTTATCGGTTGGGATGAATTCTCCGGAGATTGCATAGCTTTCCCTCGATCCGCTGCCCCAAACGCTACCTCGTCATGATCAACCTGCCGAATTTCATCACCATCGGCCGCCTTCTGCTCGTGCCCTTCCTGATCGTGATGATCACGCAGGGAAAGTGGCTCGCAGCCGTCATCTGCTTCGTCGTCGCGGGCGTATCGGATGCGGTCGACGGCTATATCGCCAAGCGCTTCTCGCTGCGCACGGAGCTTGGCGCCTACATCGATCCGCTCGCGGACAAGGCCTTGCTGATGTCCATCTATGTGACGCTCGCCGTGATCGGCACTCTTCCGGGATGGCTCGCGATCACCGTGGTGTCGCGCGACGTGATGATCTTGGTCGGCGTCGTCGTCGCCTGGCTCATCGGTCGTCCGCTCGCGATCAAGCCGCTCGTGGTCAGCAAAGTGAACACCGCGGCTCAGATCGGTTTCGCCGGCCTCGTGCTCGCGGCGAACGCGTTCAGCTTCGACCTTGGAATGGCGCGAGACTGGATGATGGTTCTGATCGGCGGCTTGACGATTGCGTCGGCGGGCGCCTACCTCCTCACCTGGTTCGCCCATATGAGCGAGGACGCAAGTTGAGGCGCCACACCCGATGATGCTGACCTCCTCGAGCCTCTCCCGGCTTTCCGGCATTGCGCACGCCTTCTTCACCCGTGAGGGCGGCGTCTCGGAAGGCGTCTACGCCTCGCTCAACGGTGGCCTCGGCTCGGGCGACGAGCGTGGACGCGTTCTCGAGAACAGAAAACGGATGGCCGCGGCCTTGGGCGTCGCGTCCGAAAGCTTCGCCACCCTTTTCCAGGTTCATTCCCCGGATGTGATGGTGATCGAGAAGCCCTGGGACGAAGGGGTTCGGCCGATTGCCGACGCCCTGGTGACGCGCCGGCCAAGGCTCGCCATCGCCGTGTCCTCGGCCGATTGCGGTCCCCTGCTGTTCGCGGACGAGGAGGCTCGGGTGGTTGGCGCGGCGCATGCCGGCTGGAAAGGCGCGCTCACCGGCGTCATCGAGGCGACCATCGCGGCAATGGAAGGTGAGGGCGCCGAACGTCGCCGGATCCATGCGGCGCTGGGACCCATGATCTCGCGCGCGGCCTATGAGGTCGGGCCGGAGTTCAAGATGCGCTTCCTCGAGGCGAACGCGGAGAATGCAAGGTTCTTCACGCCCTCACCTCAGGAAGGCCACGCCATGTTCGACCTTCCGGCCTATATCGCGGCGCGCCTCGAGGAGGCCGGCATCGGCAGCGTCGATGATCTCGACCGCTGCACATATGGCGAGGAAGCGCTTTTCTTCAGCTATCGCCGCATGACCCATCGGGGCGAGACCGATTACGGACGCCACCTTTCGGCAATCGCAATCATGGAGTGAGGCCGCCGCCTCAGTCCGACGTGCGCACGGTCCAACTCGCGTCTCGCACGGCGGGGGCTGATTTGAGCGTGCGAATCACCGTCTCGATCTCGTCGGGCTCAATGGCCGTGCTGACGAGGGTGGCGACGATCTCGACCCTGTCTTCGGGCCGCTCCTCGATCTCGACATCGCTAACCGGGTAATGCGCGGCCTCGAGCGTCTCGACGAGAAGGTCGCGCGCGCTCACGACATTCGCGGCCTCGGTGGTGAGGCGCACCTCATAGGTCGCCTCGGTCTTGCGCTCGTCGATGGGGGCGCGGTTGATGAGGTTGATCAATGGCCGCAGCAAAGTGTTCCCTGCCAGAACCGAGGCGGTGAGCAGCACCGCCTCGCCAATCAGGTGCGTGCCCGCAAAGGCGCCGACCGCGGCGGAGCACCACAACGTCGCGGCAGTGTTGAGGCCGCGAATATTGAGCCCCTCCTTCATGATCACGCCGGCGCCGAGAAAACCAACGCCGGACACCACATAGGCGGTCACTTGCACGGCGCCTGCCGTGCCGGTGAGACGCATCCCGATATCCACGAAGGCCGAGGCTCCGATGGCGACGAGCACATTCGTTCTGAGGCCAGCCGTGCGCTGGCGATATTGGCGCTCGGCGCCGATCATCGTGCCGAGCGCGAAAGCAACCGCAAGGCCAAGCGCGGAATTCAGAAATCCAGCGAGCGGCGTGATCGATGCGTCTGCCATCTTCCCCTCGTCCCATCCATTGCACGGGCCCTTCCGGCATTCTATTCGCCGCATTTAGCCTATAGAGTCGCCACGCAACAGAATGTCCGCTCGCCCGTGCCTCGCTTCAAACTGATCCTCGAATATGACGGTTCGCCCTTCGACGGCTGGCAGGCGCAAGCCAGCGGCCGCTCGGTCCAGGACCGGCTCGAGACGGCCTTGGTTAAGCTCACGGGCGAGACCGTGCGCGTGCGTGCGGCGGGGCGCACCGACGCCGGCGTGCACGCCTCGCATCAGGTGGTGCATGCCGATCTCGCCAAGGAATGGCGCATCGACATCTTGCGCGACGCGCTCAACGCGCATTTACGACCGGCTCCGATCAGCGTGCTCTCAGCGGCGCGTGCGCCCGGGGAGTTCGACGCGCGCCTCTCGGCGATCAAGCGGCACTACCGTTACCGCATCTTGAACCGGCGCGCCCCGCCGGCGCTCGAGGCCGGCCGCGTCTGGCATGTGCCGCGCCCGCTCGACGCCGAGGTCATGCACGAGGCCGCACAACTCCTCGTCGGCCGGCATGACTTCACCACCTTTCGCTCCGCCGACTGCCAGGCGCAAAGCCCGGTGAAGACGCTCGATCGCCTGGATGTGAGTCGACAGGCCGATGAGCTCGTTATCCACGCCTCGGCACGTTCCTTCTTGCACCATCAGGTGCGTTCGCTCGTGGGCACGATCGAGAGGGCGGGCGCGCGCCGCTGGACCCTCTCCGACGTGAAATCAGCACTGGAAGCGCGAGATCGTTCGCGCTGCGGGCCGATGGCGCCCGCGGCCGGACTTTGCCTGATCGGCGTCGATTACCGCGCCGAATAGACCCTCCTCGGATCCACTCACACCAGGACATCTCATGCTTCGGTTTTCCGCCCATTTGAGCTTTCTCTATCTCGAGCTGCCTTTCGCGCAGCGCATGGAAGCGGCCCAAAGCGCGGGCTTTGCCGCCATCGAATGCGCGGTTCCGGAGGTTCCGGCGACGGAGATGCGCGCTCGCGCCCAGGATCTCGGCCTCACGGTCGTCGGCATCAACACCACTCCCGGCGAGGCGGAAGGCGAGCGTATCGGCTACGCCGCCCTGCCGGGGCGCGAGCAAGCCTTCGCGCGCAATCTCGACGCCGCACTCGATTACGCGGCGACCGCCGAGGCGGGACATGTGCACGTGCTCGCGGGGAACATCGACGGCATCGCACGCCCAGATGCCGAGGCGACCTTCATGCGCAACATGGAGAGCGCCATCCGCAGCGCCGAGAGAGCCGGCGTCAGGCTCGTCATCGAAGGCCTGAACTCGCGCGACCGGCCAGGCTACTTCCTGTCGCGCTCGCAAGAGGCCTTCGCCATCGTCGAGAGTTTCGCCTCGCCTTGGCTCAAGGCGATGTTCGACACCTACCATGTGCAGATCATGGAAGGCGACATCCTCGCCCGCGTCTCGGCCAATCTCTCCCGGATCGGCCACATCCAAATATCGGGAGTGCCAGGCCGATCCGAGCCCGATTGTGGAGAATTGAACCATCGCGAGGTTCTCATCGGGATCGATCGGCTCGGCTGGGCGGGCTTCATCGGCTGCGAGTACAAGCCGCGCACGACCACGGCCCAAGGCCTCGGATGGATGAAGGCGCTGGTTTCCTGATTGTTCAAGGGCAGAAGCGCACATCTTTTTTGCGATGGGCGCGCGCTCGATATATGGGTGATGCCGATGTTTTGCGCTTATCCGTCTCGGCTCGACCCTGAAGTCACCTCTGCGCCGGAGAGCTCGTCATGAGCGAGGATCATATCCGCGGTTTGGACGATCTCGCCGCCGCCATCGCGGACGGCGCAAAGCTCGCGGTGCCCGCCGATTACTCAGGGCCTGCCATGGCGGCGACGCGCGCGCTCATCCGCCGTGGGGCGAAGCATCTCCATCTCGTCTGCGTGCCGGTGAGCGGCTTGCAGGCCGAGTTGCTGATCGGAGCGGGCGCTGTCGACGTGATCGAGACCTCGGCCGTGACGCTCGGCGAGTACGGAGCCGCGCCGCGCTTCGTCGATGCAGTGCGCCGCGGCAAGATCACGCTGAAGGATGCGACCTGTCCCGCGATCCACGCGGCGCTTGAGGCAGCCGCCAAGGGTCTCCCTTTCATGCCCTTGCGCGGCATCATCGGGAGCGATCTCCTCACGCATCGCGGGGATTGGAAGGTTATTGAGAACCCGTTCACGGCTGGTGATCCTATCGTGGCGCTTCCGGCGATCAGGCCCGATGTGGCGCTCTTTCACGCGCCGCTCGCTGATCGCGAAGGCAACGTTTTCATCGGGCGCCACCGCGAGCTCATGACCATGGCGCATGCGGCAAGGCAAAGCTTCGTCACCGTCGAGGAGATCAGCAAGACGAGTCTTTTCGAGGATGAGCGGCTCGCCGCGGGCGTCATTCCCGCGCTTTACATATCGGCCGTGGTCGAGGCGAAGTCAGGCGCCTGGCCGCTCGGGCTTTGGAACGCTTATGGCGAGGACAAAGCCTTCCTTCGCCGGTATGTGGCGCTTGCCAAGACCGATGAAGGCTTCGCCGAGGTGCTGACGCGCTGGCCCGACGAGCCCGCGATGGCGGCGGAATGAAAGCCGGCGTCCCTGCGGACACGATCGCGCCCACGCGCCGGGAATTGCTGATCTTCACGATCGCCGGCCTGCTTGCCGGCTGCGGTCATGTCGCGGTCGGGGCCGCCTCGCCGATCCCCGGCGCCGCCGCGCTTTTGCAGCGCGCCCGCTCCGGAGGTGCCTTGCGCGTCTCGGTGCTCGGCTCGACCCGCAACAACTTCTTCACCAATGGCGGTGTCGAGCTCTTCGATTGTGCCGCCCAAGGGCGCATCGATGCCTTCTTCCTCGGCGGCGGGCAGATCGATGGGGAGGGGAACGTCAACCTCGTCGGCACGGGCTCGTATCCGTCGACCGAGGTTCGCTGGCCGGGCTCCTTCGGCTCAGCCTATCTGTATTTCCTGGTGCCGCGCGTCATTCTCTTTCGCGAGGAGCACACGCGGCGCGTGCTCGTCGAGAAGGTGGATTTCATCAGCGCGCCGGGCACCAGCGAGAAGGGCATCTATCGACCCGGTGGCCCGCATGCACTTTTGACCAATTTGGCGCTCTTTGATTACGACCGCATTCGGCATCGCTTTCGGCTCAGAAGCGTGCATCCGGGCCATGGTGTCGAGGAGGTGCTCGACAATACGGGCTTTGCTTTTGATCGCCCCGATGACGTGCCGCAAACGCCATTGCCCGATCTCGAGATGCTCGCTCTGATCCGTGGAAGGATTCGGGACGAGATCGGTGAAGTCTATCCGAATTTCGTCGAAACGGCTTTCCATCGAGGGCTTGACCGATGACCGCATCCGACCCGCTGATGACGGCCTTCCGCCTGAAGCATCTCGACTTGCGCAACCGCATCATGTCCACGGCCCATGAGCCGGCCTACACCGAAGACGGGATGCCGAAGGCGCGATACCGCCTGTATCATCGCGAGAAGGCGAAGGGCGGCATCGCGCTCACCATGATCGGTGGCTCGGCGGTCGTCGCGCCGGACAGCCCACCGGCCTTCGGCAACATCCTCTTGTATCGAGATGAGGTGGTGCGCTGGCTCGAGGAGCTCGCCAATGACGTCCATCAAGAGGGCGCGGCCGTGATGATCCAGATCACCCATCTCGGGCGCCGCACGAGCTGGAGCAAGGAGGAATGGCTGCCCGTGCTTGCGCCCTCGCCCATTCGCGAGCCGGCGCATCGCGCCTTTCCGAAGGCGGCCGAGGATTTCGACCTCAGGCGAATTCGCCGCGCCTATGCGGATGCCGCGGAGCGCTGCAAGGCGGCCGGGCTCGACGGCCTCGAATTCGAGATGTATGGCCATTTCCTCGACCAGTTCTGGTCCCCTGCCACCAATCGCCGTGAGGATGATTACGGCGGCTCGATCGAGAACCGCATGCGCTTCTCGCTCGAGGTGCTTGACGAAGTGCGTGAGCGCGTCGGCCCCGATTTCATCGTGGGCTGCCGGCTCGTCTGCGACGAGGACTGGGATCGCGGGCTTTCTCGCGAGGAGGGTGTCACCATCGCGCGCCGGCTCGCCGAGACCGGGAAAGTCGATTTCCTCAACGTGATCCGCGGCCATATCGACACGGACGAGGCGCTTTCGCACGTCATTCCCGGCATGGGCGCGCGCTCAGCGCCGCATCTCGATTTCGCCGGCGAGGTGAAAAGCGAAGCGCGGCTTCCCGTGTTCCACGCGGCGCGCATCCAGGACGTCGCGACGGCCCGCCACGCGATCGCGAGCGGCAAGCTCGACATGGTGGGCATGACGCGTGCCCATATCGCCGACCCGCATATCGCGCTCAAGGTCGCCGAAGGTCGTGAGCACGAGATCCGCCCTTGCGTCGGCATGGGCTATTGCATCGATCGCATCTATTTCGGCGGCGAGGCCTTGTGCATCCACAACGCCGCCACCGGCCGCGAATCGACGATGCCGCATGTGATCGAGGCCGCATCGGGTCCCCGCAAGAAAGTGGTCGTCGTCGGCGCTGGGCCGGCCGGGCTCGAGGCCGCGCGCGTCGCGGGCGCGCGCGGACATCGCGTGGTGGTGTTCGAGGCAGCGAGCGAGGCCGGTGGCCAGGTGCGCTTGACGGCACAGCTCAAGCGCCGCCGCGAGATCATGGGCATCGTCGATTGGCGGCTCGACCAATGCGCCAAGCACGATGTCGAATTGCACTTCAACCTTTATGCCGATGAGAGCGCGATCCTGGCGGAGGAGCCGGATATCGTGGTGATCGCGACCGGTGGGATCCCGAACACCTCCTTCCTCGACTCAGGTGAAGAGCTCGTGACAACAAGCTGGGACATTCTCTCCGGCAATGCCAAGCCCGCCGAGACCGCGCTCCTTTATGACGACAATGGCGCTCATCCAGGCATGACGGCTGCGGAGTTCATGGTCGGCGCGGGCTCGCGGCTCGAGATCGTGACCCCTGAGCGCGTGCTCGCGCCCGAGGTCGGCGGCACGAATTACCCCGCTTACTTCAAGGCTCTTTCGGCTGCCGATGCGAAGATCACCTTGAACCTCCGCCTCGAGCGGGTGTCGCGTGAGGGCAACCGGCTCGTGGCTCATCTGTTCAACGATTATAGCCGCCGCCCGGAAGAGCGCCGGGCCGAGCAGATCGTGATCGAGCACGGCACCTTGCCGAATGACGAGGTGTATTTCGCCCTCAAGCCCTTGTCGCGCAATGGTGGCGAGATCGATCACACGGCCCTGATTGCGAACCGCCCGCAAGAGCTTTCACCCAACCGGGAAGGCCGCTTCGCGCTTTACCGCATCGGCGATGCGGTCTCCTCGCGCAACATCCATGCGGCGGTTTACGAGGGACTTCGTCTCGCCAAGGATTTTTGAGGACGGCGTATGCCCTTGCCGGGGCAAGCGCGGACCTTCACCCCCTCGTGAAAGCCGCATCATGAGCCGGGACGCATCCGAGTAAAAATGCCCGCCGCCGTCATCATCGACACCGATCCGGGGCTCGACGATGCGCTTGCGCTCTTTCTCGCTTGCGCCTCGCCCGAGCTCGACATTGTCGGCGTCACCACGGTGGCGGGGAATCTCGCGCTGTCGCGCACCACCGCAAATGCCTTGAAGCTCCTTCACCATCTCGGGCGGGACGAGGTTCCTGTGATAGCCGGATGCGAGAGGCCGCTGCGGCGCGAGGGCTTCGATGTGGCCGACATTCATGGCGAGGATGGTCTCGGGGGCGCCTTGCTGCCTTCACCTGATCGGCAGCCGCACCCCGTCCACGCCGTTCGATGGCTCGCCCATGAGCTCCATCAGCGCTCCGTGCATTCGCTGCACCTTCTCGCGCTCGGGCCGCTCACCAACGTTGCGCATCTCATCGAGAGCCGTCCTGATGCCGCGAAACGGCTCGGCGGCATCATCGCCATGGGAGGCGCGGTGCGCGAGGCCGGCAACGTCACTAAATTCGCCGAGTTCAACATTGCGACGGATCCGGAGGCCGCCAACGTCGTGTTCGGTTGGCAAATCCCGGTGACGCTCGTTCCACTTGATGTCACGCGCAAGGTTCTGGCCAGTCGCGAATGGAACGCGACGCTCTTGGGGAGAGGCGGCAAGATCGCCCGCACGGCGAATGGTCTTATCGAAGCCTATTTGCGCAACCTCGTCGCCCGTCGGGCGGCGAAAGAAGGATCGCCTCAAACGCTCGAGCCGAAGTTTCCAATGCACGATCCTTGCGTTGTTCTGCATGCCATCGATCCGAGCCTTTTTCGCGCCGAATCCCTCGCGCTTCGCGTCATCACCGACGGATCCGAGCGCGACGGCGCGACCGTGATCGACCGCTACGCGGAAAACCGCATCGAGGTGCTGACGCAAGTCGATGGCGATCGCGCTCTCGCTTTGATTCTCGAGCGGCTGACGGCGCTTCCTTGATTGTGGTGAAGTCGGTGGTGCGCGCGATATCGAAAGGGCCGGAAACAGCGTTTCCGGCCCTTATATCATCGTTGTCGTGCAGGAACTTTTCTCGTTCAGGCTCCGGATGGATGTTGCGCCCGGCTCTCCGCGGCTCGCATCGCTGGCGCAATCCAGTCGAACCGCTTCGCACGGCCAACCCGTTTCGAATGGTCCCAAACTTCGACAGCCGGATAATCCCTGTGCCGTAGCGCCGCCCGGGCTATCCGAAGGGCGGCGCTGTCATCGGCGCATTCCACATCTTCGCCGACCGCTATGCGATCAGTCTCGTCGACGAAATACATTTGATAAACGGTCATTGTGATGACCTCCTCCAGATTGCGCGCGGTCGCATGTTGAGGGCGGCGAGGAAGCGCCTCTTCGAGATTCCCAAACTGACCGGCAAGCGCCCGCTTCGTCGTCGTCGGGACCGCGCTTTGGGGTTCACTCGCAGCATGGGCTTGGAATGCGTCATTCGAGTGACAGGCGCAGCGTCAATTTCACCCGTCGCGATCCCAGAAAAGCCGCGATTGGCAGGGGGATCACATGAGGGACCGCTCCAAAGGGACTACATCCTGCAGACAGGGTTTTCCGCGCTGTCGGCCTCCAGCAAATTCCGGTCTTACCCGAATGGCTTAACCGTATTGCCCTCGGGCAACGTGCCCGCTATAGAACGCGAAGCCGCGGCGCGATTGCCCCCCACTTGCGCCCTGGCCGGCCCTCGCAATGGTTCGCCGTTGCGAGGGCTATTTTTTCTCCGGCATGATGCATCGCAGGCCGCAAAGCTCTTGCGAGGCTCAACGTCCCGGCACGCGGGTCCGCGCGCGAATGGAAGTGGAAAAAACCCGGTCCCAGAACGCGGTGATCACGCCGTAATTTCCGGGCTTTGCGTGGTAGTGATGCGCCATGTGGCGCATGCGTGCATCGTAAAGGAGGCCGCCCGGTTTCGGCAACACGTGGTGGGAAGCGTGGTGCACGAGCATGTAGAGCATGTAGCCCAGAAGGACGCCGCTCCCGAAGCCGCTCGCGATGACGAAGCCGAGCAGGAGGAGAGGCGCGAAGAACACCGTGAGAAGCACAATGATGGCGAAGAAGGAAGGAGCGCCGATGAGCCCGTCCGGATCCGCATGGTGGGCGTCGTGAAACTTCTCGAAGAACGGCACGCGATGGTAGAGCCAGCGATGCACGGCGTATTCGATGAACGTCCAGGCACCAAGCCCGGACAAAAAGGCGAGAAGCCAGACCCCTGCCGTCCCATGATCTCGCCCCGCGAGCGCTATGGCGGCGAGGATGAGGATGGCGAGCGGCGTCGCGACGAAATCGCCGAAATAAAGCGCTTTGCTCAGCTTCATATGGGGCTCCGCGCCTTTCCCGGCCGAGGCGGGAAATGCTGGACCGAATCACCTGCAAGAGCCTTGCCAGCAAATCCTTACAACTTCATGGCGAGCAAAAAAGGTGCGGTCCACGGAGTTCATCGCGGTTTTGAGGAACATGGTGGTCCCGTTCAGGGCCGGTATTGCTCGTCGGTCACCTTCTGCATCCAATCGACAGCCTTGCCCTCGAGCTTTTCCTGGATGGCGATATGACTCATGGCTGTGGTTGCGGTTGCGCCGTGCCAATGCTTCTCGCCCGGCGAGAACCAGACGACGTCGCCTGGCCGGATCTCCTCGACGGGGCCACCTTCCCGACATGCCCAGCCGCAGCCGGAGGTCACGATCAAGGTCTGGCCGAGCGGATGGGTGTGCCAGGCCGTGCGGGCGCCAGGCTCGAAGGTAACGAGCGCGCCGGCCACACGCGCGGGATCGGGCGGGCCGAAAAGCGGGTCGATGCGGACCGTGCCGGTGAACCAATCAGCGGGTCCCTTGCCCGAAGGCGCGGAACCCGCGCGCTTGATCTCCAATGCATTTCTCCTTTTGAGACAAGCCCCCGAACTCATCTGGGGCTTCTGTTCGGACGCTCAAATAAGCGTCTGGCCGGCGACAATTAGACGGGGAAATCCGCATGGACTTGTGAATCAGGCTTCTGAATGTCTCAATCAAGTTGGACGGACGCTGGACGTATATCGTCACTCCACACTGTAGGTGGGGATTCTGAGCTATCGAGACAAAGGACAGAGCAGTTCGCCGAGGGGCAGTTCATCAAGGCTTTTCAAGGCATCGAAGACCAGGCGGCTCGGCGACTATCGACCCTGAACGCAGCGCCCTCCCTCAATACGCTACGGGCGCTCCGAGGAAACCGGCTCGAAGCGCTAAAGGAGATCGAAACGAACAATATTCCATCCGCATCAATCAGCGAGGGCGTATCCGTCTCGATTGGCCCAAGGGTCAGATCGGTGCCAGCAATGGGGAGATCGTCGACTATCATTGAGGAAGAGAGGTTGGGCATGTTGATGAGAGCCGTTCACGCTGGTGAAGTCCTCAAGGGCGAGTTGGATGAAATCGGCGTCACGCCGACGGAGCTGGCGCGGCAGATTGAGGTGCCGGCAAACCGGATCAGCCAAATCATCGCGGGGAAGCGCGCCGTGACCGGCGATACCGCGCTTCGCCTCGGACATTGGTTCGGCATGGAGCCCGAGTTCTGGCTCCATCTGCAAAGCGCTTACGAGCTTCGAATCGCCACGGAGAATTCGGGTCGCGAGATCGCAAGCCTTCCGGTGCGTGCGACGTGAGCGCGATAGTGAGAGGTGAAGCCGTGCGGGGTTTCGCTGCTCGCTCCCTGCTTTCTCGATCCGCTCCTCACCCTTCACTTTTCACGGCGCATATTCACTCTTCCGCGATTGGCGCTCGAGCACATCGCGCACGGCCTCGACCAGCTTCGCCTCAGGCACAGCGAATTGGGCCGGTCGCGCCGCCTTGTATTCCTCGTGCGAGGCGATGGCTTTGGCCTCACGCGCGCCTTCCAGGAGATCCTTGATCTGGACCTCGCCTTTCGCTTTCTCGTTCCCACCTTGAATCACGACGAGCGGTGAGCCGCGTTTATCGGCGTATTTCATTTGCGCTTTCATGCCCGCGGCGCCGAGATACATCTCGGCCTTGACGCCGGCCGAACGCAGCGCGGATGTCATGCGCTGATAATCCTCGACACGCTCCCGATCCATGACGAGCACCACCACGGGTCCGTGCTCGGCAACGCCGGTCACGATCGGGCTCTTCACCGCCTTGAGCGCCGAAAAGAGCCGCGACACGCCAATCGAGAAACCGGTCGCCGGTACATCCTCACCGCGGAAACGGCCAACGAGGCCGTCATAGCGTCCGCCTCCGCCGACTGATCCGAACACCACAGGCTCCCCTTTGTCGTTCGGCACCATGAAGGTGAGCTCCGCCTCGAAAACGGGGCCAGTGTAATATTCAAGGCCGCGCACGACGGAACGATCGACGAGGATGCGGCTCTCGTCGTAACCGCCTGCTCGCGTGTATTGCGCAAGGGCCTCGAGATCGCGAAGCGCTTGCTGTCCGGTCGGGCCGAAGCCCATGGCATTCGCGAGGCTTTCGAGGCGCGCGCGGTTGTCGCACACGAGATCGCGGCCCGTGTCTGCCTTGTAGGAAGCGCGCCCTTGCGCTTCTGTGCCGGCAAAGCCGAGAAAGCGCATCACCCCATCGGCTTGCTCCGGCGAGATGCCGGCGCCCTTGGTGAAGTCGCCGCTCTCATCCTTGCGGCCGCCCGTCAGGAGCTGGAACACGCCGTCCGCCCCGAGCCGGTCGAGCTTGTCGACGGCACGTAGCACGCCGAGCCACTGTGCATCGGCGATGGCGCCTCGCGCGGAGAGGGCCTCTCGCAGGCCTTCGAGCAATTTCCGGCTGCTCACCTTGATCACATAGTCGCCGCGCGAGATGCCGACGGCTTCCATCACGTCGGCCATCATCATGCACATTTCCGCGTCGGCGGCGGGCGAGCCGGCGCCGACCGTGTCCGCGTCGAATTGCATGAATTGACGAAACCGGCCAGGACCCGGCTTCTCGTTGCGAAACACCCAACCCGCGCGATAGCTGCGGAAAGGCTTCGGCAAGGCATCGAAATGCTCGGCCACATGGCGGGCGAGCGGTGCCGTGAGATCATAGCGCAGCGAGAGCCACTGCTCATCATCATCCTTGAACGAAAACACGCCTTCATTGGGACGATCCTGGTCCGGCAGGAACTTGCCCAGAGCGTCGCTAAATTCGATGAACGGCGTCTCCCTCGGCTCGAAGCCGTAGCGCTCATAGACTTCGCGGATTTTATCGAGCATGCGCTCGCTCGCCGCGATCTCGGCGGAGCCGCGATCGGCGAAGCCTCGCGGCAAGCGTGGTTTCAGGCGGTTGGACTTCTCGGTTTTCATGGGAGCGTTGCTATCGCAGGGCTCAAGGCCACGCAAGAAACCGCGGGCCGGGGAAATTTGTAAACACGGGAGGTGTCAAGGGCGAATCTTTGGGCCACCAAACGGATAGGCACGGGCTCGACGGTGCGAAATGGGCGGATCCGCCTTTTGGCTTGTCATCAAACTGAGATGCAGTTCGGTTCTATCGATGTGCATGCTCGATCGCCCTGATGTTGATTCGAAGAGAAAGGTTTCGGCGATCTTCGTTTCCGACTTGCATCTCGGTACCAGGTCGAGCCAGGACCAGCGCTTCCTCGACTTCCTCAGGGCCTACGACGCTAAGACCCTCTATCTCGTAGGCGATCTGATCGATGGCTGGCGGCTCAAGCGCTCAGGCTGGTATTGGCCACAAGGCCATAACGACGTGCTGCAGAAGCTCCTGCGCAAGGCCCGAAAGGGCACCAAGATCATCTATATTCCGGGCAACCACGACGAGTTCCTGCGCAATTTCCTCGGCCTCAAATTTGGTGGGGTGAAAGTGGTCGATCGCGTGGTGCACACGACGGTCGACGGCAGGCGCTTCCTCGTGCTGCACGGGGATCAGTTCGACTTGGTGGTCCGGCACGCGGTGTGGCTCGCCTCGGTGGGCGATGTGCTGTATGATGTCGCACTCTGGCTCAACCGGCAGGTCAATGGGATACGCCGCCGCCTCGGCTTTACCTATTGGTCGTTGTCCGCTTGGGCCAAGCACAGGGTGAAGCAGGCAGTGAACTATATGGGCCGCTTCGAGGAAGTGCTGGTCGCGGAAGCGCGGCGCGAGGGCGTCGATGGCGTCGTCTGCGGCCATATCCATCACGCCGCGATCGAGCATTATGACGGCGTCACCTATCTCAACAGCGGGGACTGGGTCGAAAGCTGCACGGCTCTGGTCGAGCATCTCGACGGACGCTTTGAGATCGTCCGTTGGCTCGATGGCGTTGCCAAGGCACCCGCATCCGTTCCGGCGCCCACGCGCGCTTCGGCTTCCTCGCTCCTGGACGCGGCGGCTTGACGCGCATCCTCATCGTCACTGACGCCTGGGCGCCACAAGTCAATGGGGTCGTACGCTCGCTCGAGAACCTGTTGCGTGAAGCGCCTCGTCTCGGCATCGAGATCGCGATGCTCACGCCTGAGACTTTCCGCACAGTTCCCTTGCCGACCTATGGCGAAGTGCGCGTCGCGCTGACGCGCCCGGGCGTGATTGCCGCGCGGATCGAAGCCGTCGAGTCTGACTACATCCACATCGCGACCGAAGGGCCACTCGGCATCTGTGCGCGGCTCGCTTGCCTGCGCTCCGGGCGCCCCTTCACCACGAGCTACCATACCCGCTTTCCGGAATATCTCGCGGCACGCTTCATCGCGCCTGCGCGGTTCACCTATGCCTTGATGCGCCAGTTCCACAACTCGGGATCGGGCGTCATGGTGGCGACCCCGACACTCGAGCACGAGCTCGCCGCCCGTGGTTTCAAGCGCTTGATGCGCTGGTCGCGCGGTGTCGACGCGGAGCTCTTTCGGCCGCGCCTTAAGGGCGCATTCGATCTGCCGCGGCCTATCTTTCTGTCGTGCGGACGCCTTGCGGTCGAGAAGAACCTCGCCGCCTTCCTCTCGCTCGACCTACCCGGCTCGAAGCTCGTCATCGGCGATGGTCCGGCGAGGCGCGCGCTCGAGGCCCGCTTTCCCGAGGCGCATTTCGCCGGCGCGCTACATGGAGAGGAACTCGCCGCGGCCTATGCGGACGCTGATGTCTTTGTGTTCCCAAGTCTCACCGACACTTTCGGCATCGTGCTCCTCGAAGCCTTGGCTTCAGGCCTTCCGGTGGCGGCCTTTCCGGTCGCCGGACCGATCGACGTGCTCGGCGACAGCCGCGCGGGCGTGCTCGGCGACGATCTGCGCAAGGCGGCTCTTGCCGCGCTCGACATCCCGCGCGAGAGGGCGCGCGCTCATGCGCTCACCTTCAGTTGGGAAGCCTCGGCGCGCCAGTTCATCGACAATGTTCAAAAGGCGCACGCCAAGGATGCGCGATTTGCGCGCCGCTCCTGGTTGCGCCGCCGAAGGGTTCCCGCGCCAGGCCTCCAGAGCTGAGGCCTGCCGCAAGCCTAGCCGGCCCGGACCGGGAGCATTGTTCCTTAGCCAGAAGGTTGATAAGAGCCCGGCCCGGGCGAGGCGGAAAGTGCCTCCGGAGGCAGGTGATGGCGCAACCGATGAAACTCGTTGC
>JAFAQA010000529.1 GCA_019246665.1 Hyphomicrobiales bacterium | reverse complement strand
TTTTGCCATCGCTATCCGCCGACCGTTTTCCTCATCGAACACGATTTCCGCACGCTCTTTCCGCCGGTTCGCGACGAGTTCGCCTGCGGCGAGCACAAGAGCGTCGGAAGGCGGAGGCCGCGCCTCGGATGAGCTCGAAGCGAGATGTGGCGCGGGCGAGGCCTTCGAAGCGCAGCGCGAGGGCGATGTCCACGAAGGCGAGACGCGCAAAGGCGAAGCTGACCGGCCGCTCGAAGGTATCCGCCGAAGAGCCGGCAAATGCGAAAGCGCTCGCATTGATCGTCTCACCGCAACCGAGACGACGAAGAGCACCCGCCGCACCGGTGACGCGGGAATGGGTGCTGGAGCGCCTCACCGAGAATGTGCGACGCGCGATGAAGATCGAGCCCGTCACCCTCCGCGGCGTGCCGACCGGCGAGTATCGCTACGAGGGCAGCATCGCCAATCGCGCGCTCGAATTGCTCGGCAGGGAGCTTGGCCTGTTCGTCGAACGAAGTGAGAGCTTGAACACCCATCATGTCGTCAGCGGCGAACCGATCACGGAAGCGAAATGGGAAGAGCAATACTCCCGTTGAGATCGTCTGGCGGCCGCAACAAGGCCCGCAAAAGGCGCTCATCGATTGCCCCTTCACCGAGGTGTTCTTCGGCGGCTCACGCGGCGGGGGCAAGACGGATGGGATGCTCGGCAAATGGGCCTTGAAGGAAGCCCGCTACGGCACGGCCTTCAGCGCCATGATGTTCCGGCGCACCGCGGTGTCGAGCACGGATGCCGTCGAGCGCTCGAAAGAGATCTATGGGCCGCTCGGGGGGAGGTTCAATCAATCGAAGCTCGTCTGGCGCATGCCGAACGGGGGGCGTGTCGGCTTCGGCTATCTCGACAACGTCGCGGACGCGCAGGAATATCAAGGCCGCAACCTTACCGATGCCTGGATCGAGGAAGCCGGGCAATATCCGTCCCCCGAGCCGATCTTTCGCCTGTTCGGGGCGCTTCGCGCCTCCTCGGGCGTGCCGACACAGCTCGTGCTCACGGGAAATCCGGGGGGGCCCGGACAAAGCTGGATCCGCGATCGCTACGAGATGGTGCCGTTTCCGAAAGCACCGCGAGTGCTGACGAAGCGGCTGCAAGACGGCTCGCTTCACAAGCTCGCGGTCATTCCGTCGCGCCTCTCCGACAACAAGCTGCTGCTTAAGCTCGATCCGAATTACGTGCATCGCCTGCAGCTCGTCGGCAAGGAGGCGCTGGTGCGCGCCTGGCTCGACGGGGACTGGAACGCCGTCGAGGGCGCCTTCTTCGACGAATGGAGCGAGGCGCGCCATGTCGTTGCGCCCTTCACGCTGCCGCGTGATTGGTTGCGCTTCAGGGCCATGGATTGGGGCTCAGCCTCGCCGTTCTCGATCGGCTGGTGGGCGGTCGCCGGCGACGAGCATCCGCTCGGAGATGGGCGCGTCATCCCGCGCGGCGCGCTTCTTCGCTACCGCGAATGGTATGGCGCGACAGCGCCGAACACCGGGTTGAAGCTCTCGGCCGAGGAGGTCGCGCAAGGCATCAAGGAGCGCGAGAAGGGCGAGACGATTGCCTACGGCGTGCTCGACCCTTCGGCTTTCGCGCATAACGGCGGGCCGTCGATCGCCGAGATGATGCGCCGGATCAACAACAATACGGGGCCGCGCTTTCGCCAGGCCGATAACAGCCGTGTCGGCCAGCGCGGCGCCATGTCGGGATGGATGGCGGTGCGGGCGCGCCTCAAGGGCAATGGCACGCATCCGATGCTGTTCGTCTTCTCCACATGCGTCGCGCTCATCCGCACCTTGCCGCTCTTGCAACACGACCCGGATCGTCCAGAGGACCTCGACACCACCATGGAAGACCATGCGGCCGACGAGCTGCGCTATGCCTGCCTCTCGCGCCCTTATGTGCCGGCGCTTCCTGCGCCGCCCGAAGCGAAACCGATGAGCGGCTACTCGAGCTTCGGGCGAAAGCCGCGCATCAGCATCAACATCTTGTGAGAAGCCGGATGGTCACGCCCTTGAAACCTCTCCTGCCCTTCGGCGCGCTCGCGCTACGAGCGGGCTTGCCTTCGACCGCAGGCGCGACACCACTCGCGGGAGACGGGCTCGCGGGCTCGAGCCTCCCCCAGCCGGCGCAAGTGCAAGCACCGCTGCCCGATGACGATGATTAC